>NZ_JBOZWY010000009.1:0-11635 GCF_050864915.1 Candidatus Cardinium hertigii | reverse complement strand
CAAAAGTAGATGCTTGTCTTTTAGCTCCGATTAATTGTCCTTTTTGAATGATTCTAATATTTTCGGTTCTGTCGCATTTGTTTTAAGGCGTCAGTTAATTTATTAATTTTTAGTCAAAAATTGACTAAAATGTTTAGTATTGCCCGTAGATTATATGCCATATTTTAAACGGATTTTTGTTCATCACCAGGTTTAATCCTTCGTATTTGTGTATATGAAATTGTCGTTTTCTTTAAGCTTATAGAGACTTGGAAGAGATGATGCATATGAGAGGCGCAAAGATTGATCATTCTACTTTACAAAGGTGGGTCATTAAGTTCAATTCCCCTCATAGATCAATGAAGTAAAGAACAAAGAAAACAACGCCCAGGTTGGTAGTAGCTGGAGGAATGGATGAAAGCTTACGTAAAACTAAATGGTAAGTGGATTATTTATATAGAGCAGTAGATCGTTATGGAGATACAGTTGATTTTTTTCTAAGTGCACGTAGAGACAAGTCTGCAGCTCTTTCTTTTTTTCGTAAGGCTATCAAAGATAATAACACTCCATACAAAGTGGGTATCTGACAAAAGCGATAGGTAATAAGGCTGCCTCTTGATACGTTAAAATACAGAACTAAGATTCAAGATCACAAAAGATTCAAAATATTTCAAAAACAAATGCTTTAAATTATAGAAGTCGAACAAGATCATAGATTCATTAAAAAAACGGATAAAACCTATGTTAGGATTTAAGAATTTTCATTCGGCTAACATTACCATTACAGGAATAGAAAACATTATAATTATTCAAAAAGGACAACTAATCGGATCTAAAAAACAGGTATCTACTTTTGAGAACTTTGCTAAACTTATGGCCGCATAATATCCAAATTTCAAGACAAGGGGGAGAACTATACAAAATTAAATACAGATGCGACAGAGCCAAACATAGATATAGTTCAATTTTTCTATCTATCTATCTATCTATTTATTTATCTGTTACCTATGTCCACGCTTAATTATACAGAAGCAAATATCCGCTCCCTATCTTGGCAAGAACATCTTCGGTTACGCCCTGGTATGTATATTGGAAAATTGGGAGACGGAAGTCTACCAGATGATGGTATCTACCTACTACTCAAAGAAGTAATAGATAACAGCGTAGATGAATTTGTAATGGGCTATGGAAAAAAAATTGAAATAAAAATATCTGACAGTAAATATGTTTCTATTCGAGACTTTGGAAGAGGCATTCCATTGGGGAAATTAATAGATTGTATTTCTAAAATCAATACAGGCGGTAAATACGACACCCAAGCTTTTCAAAAAGCTGTAGGATTAAATGGTGTAGGTATAAAAGCAGTTAACGCCCTTTCTGCCTATTGCAAAGTACAATCTTTTCGAGATGGATTAACCAAATCAGCCACTTTTTCTGCTGGCTTGCTCTTAGAAGAAGCTGAAATTTGCTCCACTCAGGAGCCAAATGGTACCCATGTGGTATTCCAACCAGATCATGCCATTTTTAAAGAATTTTCTTTTGTACCCCAATTTATACAAGAACAAATAGCCCATTACAGTTTTTTAAACACTGGGCTTATGCTTTACCTAAATGGTAAAAAATACCAAGCTCGAAATGGACTTTTGGATTTATTACAAGCCAAAACAGCTGCAGAAAGCTATCTTTATCCCATTATCCATTTAAAAAAACAAGATATTGAACTAGCATTTACACATCATCATACGCTTGCCAATGAAGTCTATTATACTTTTATCAATGGGCAATTTACGCCTCAAGGAGGGGCCCATTTGAATGCTTTAAAAGAAGCCATTGTACAAACCGTACGAACTTTTTACAAAAAAGAGTTTGACGGAGCGGACATCCGTGGAGGATTAATAGCTGCAGTTGCTATTAAGGTCCAAGAGCCCATTTTTGAATCCCAAACCAAAACAAAACTTGGTTCACAACAGATGGGTCCTGAAGGGCCAACCATTCGTAGTTTTATAATTGCTTTTATCAAAAATGCATTAGATGACTTTTTACACAAAAATACACCGATAGCGGAAATTCTACAAAAACGTATTTTGCAGTCTGAACGTGAACGTAAAGCAATAGCTGGCATTAAAAAACTAGTCCATGAAAAAACAAAAAAAGCCAACTTACATAATAAAAAATTAAGAGATTGTCATATCCATTTTAACTCTAGCCATCCCAATCGTTTGGATAGTACTATTTTCATTACAGAAGGCAATTCTGCAAGTGGTTCCATTACTAAATCTCGTAATGTTGCCACACAAGCTGTATTTTCATTGCGGGGTAAGCCCTTAAACTGCTTTGGGCAATCTAAAAAACTAGTTTATGAAAATGAAGAATTTAATCTATTGCAACATGCTTTAAATATTGCCAATGGACCGGATGGATTGCGCTATAATAAAATTATTCTTGCTACAGATGCAGATGTAGATGGCATGCATATTCGTTTGCTGATATTAACCTATTTTTTACAGTTTTTTCCAGAACTTGTATATAGTAGACATCTGTATATATTAGAAACACCTCTTTTTAGGGTACGCAATAAAAAAACCACCCATTATTGTTACAATGAACAAGAAAAAGAGGTAGCCATACAGTCACTGGGTGCACAACCTGAAATTACCCGTTTTAAAGGACTAGGCGAAATATCTCCTGATGAATTTGCCCATTTTATAGGTGCAGCTATTCGGCTGATTCCTGTTACGTTGGTGCCCCATAGTGCCTTAAAAAATATACTGGCTTTTTATATGGGAAAAAATACGCCAGAGCGGCGGGATTTTATTATTAATAACCTTAAAATAGAAGAAAGTTTATCTGAAAGGCAACAAAATATCTATTCGAATGAGTCGTCAACAAGGAACAAATAGGGCTCTGTCGCATCTGTATTTAATTTTGTATAGTCCTTTCCCTTGTCTTGAATTTTGGATATTATGCGGCCATAAGTTTAGCAAAGTTCTCAAAAGTAGATACCTGTTTTTTAGCTCCGATTAGTTGTCCTTTTTGAATGATTCTAATATTTTCTATTCCTTTAATGCTAATGTTAGCCGAATGGAAACTTTTAAACCCTAGCATGGGTTTGATCCGTTTTTTAATGAATCTATGATCTTGTTCAACTATTGTTCAAGTATTTGTTTTGAAATGTTTGAATCTTGTGATCTTGATCTAGTTCTGTATTTAATGCATCAAGTGCCGCTTTATTACTACCGCTTTTGTCAACTACCACTTTGGATGGAGTGTTATTATATCTGATAGCCTTACGAAAAAAATAAAGAGCTGCAGACTTATCTCTACGTTCACTTAGAAAAAAATCAACTGTATCTCCATAACGATCTACTGCTCTATATAAATAAATCCACTTACCATTTAGTTTTACGTAAGTTTCATCCATTCTCCAGCTACTACCAACTGGGCGTTTTCTTTTTCTTACTTCTTGATCTATGAGGGGAATGAACTTAATGACCCACCTTTGTAAAGTAGAATGATCAATCTTTGCGCCTCTCATATGCATCATCTCTTCCAAGTCTCTATAGCTTAAAGAAAAACGACATTTCATATACACAAATAGAAGGATTAAACCTGGTGATGAACAAAATCCTTTAAAATATGGCAATAATCTACGGGCAATACTAAACATTTTAGTCAATTTTTGACTAAAATTAATAAATTAACTGACGCCTTAAAACAAATGCGACAGAACCGAAAATATTAGAATCATTCAAAAAGGACAATTAATCGGAGCTAAAAGACAAGCATCTACTTTTGGTAACTTTGCTAAACTTATGGCCGCATAATATCCAAATTTCAAGACAAGGGAGAAAACTATACAAAATTAAATACAGATGCGACAGAGCCGTTTTTTTTAATGTTTACTTATGAAAGATTTTAAATACCTAATAAAAATATATCCAGGATCAGACCAATTCCATACTTACTTGTATCACTTTTTACCAGAAGCATTTTATAAAAAACAGCTATTTAACTTTGAGGTGTGGCAATACATTTTATGTATAGGCTGGGCCCTTATGATTTGGCTTACCTATAAAATTATGCCTTATTGCTTGAAACTTATATTATACAAATGGATCCGGAACGCCAATGCTAGTTTCCATAAAAAAAGATTGGCTATAGAACGGTTATTGATTCTAGTGGTAAATATATACTTGTTAAAACAAGGTCTTACCGTGTTCCAATCTGAATCTTTAGACTCTTTGATCAATCGCATTATAGATGCTTGCACTTCATTTGTAGGAATGTGTTTGGCCTATGAATGCATTAATTTAATACAATATAAGCTAAAAATTGACAAAAAACATCATAAGTTTATGATCCATATTTTGCCTCTTTTTAGCATAACCGCTAAAATCATTGTAGGTATTGTGGGTTTGATAAAAACAGTTGAAAACCTTGGATTTGAAACAAAATCCTTCGTTCAGGCACTTTCTTTTAGCACATTGGGTCTTGGTTTAGCTTGTCAAGATACTATTAAAAACCTCTTTGGATCATTGATGATTACAATGGATCGACCTTTTAGTGTAGGTGATGAAATTGTTTGTGGAGGCATTCGTGGGAAAGTAGAAGAAGTGGGATTACGTTCCACTTTATTGCGTACGAGGCAAGGATCTTTGGTTTACATACCCAACGCAAAATTAGCCGATGCCTATATTGATAACTTCGGTAAAAGAACGGCACGAATGGTTTCTCTGGAAGTGCCGATTGGGTATGCCGTATCTTTGGAATCGTTACAAAGATTTACAAAAGAATTACGGGAAATTGCCGATGCGCAACCATTGGTACAAACAGAAAAAACAACCATATACTTTGACAAAATGAATGAAAATGGATTTATAATTATTTTTAATTTCCATTTAGATACTACTGAAAGCAGTCTAGAGCATGCCTGTAAAAATAGGGTGATAACGCTTATCTTAGAACGTGCCCATCAACTTGATATACGCTTAGGATATGATAAGCGGTTTTTTGCTTCTACACTTCATTAAGCGTTGCATCCAGTGCATACATCAGATCTTGCCCATCTTCAATTCCACAAGATACACGTATAAAACCTTTGCTTATACCAATGGATTGCAGTTGTGTTGCATCCATGGTTCCATTGGACATTACAATCGGATAAGAGATCAAACTTTCTACGCCACCTAAATTGGCACCAAAACTCCATGGACGGCGCAGTGATTGTATAAATTTGCTACTGGCATCTGCTCCACCTTTCAATACAAAGTATAACATTCCACCATGTAATCCATTTTTATGTTGTCTATCTGCCAATGCTTTTTGTGAAAAACAAAGCAATCCTGGATAGCCTACTTTTTCTATCTTACAATGGCTTGCTAAAAATGTAGCAATTTGCGCTGCATTTTTAGACTGCTCTCGTATGCGTAAGTGCATGGTCTTGATGGATTGTAAGGTAAAAAAAGCAACCATAGGACTCATAATGCTTCCATGTCTATTTCTATAGGTAAAAATTTGAACGCCATCTTTTTCAGATGCACAAGCTACTGCGCCACCAATGGTTATATTATGTCCGTCATAGTATTTGGTGGTAGATTGAATAACCATATCTACACCAAATTCCAATGGGCAAACTACCATAGGTGAGGCCAGTGTACTATCACACACATGTTTGGCACCTACCTGATGGGCCAATCGACTCACAGTAGCTAAGTCGGTCAAAGCAAGGGCAGGATTGGTGGGATATTCTGAAAAAATCAGCTTAGTATTAGCTTGTATAGCTGCTTCTATTGCTACTAGATCTGTAAAATCTACAAAAGAAAAAGTTACGCCCAGTTGGCCAAAAAGGTCGCGGGCCAATTCTTGTGTAGTGCCGTAACAATCATTTGGTAAGATACAGTGGTCTCCATGGCGTAAAAAAGTGGCCATAGTGGTAACAATAGCCGCCATACCCGAACCAAAACAATACGCCACTTCTGCTTTTTCTAAAGCAGCAATCTTTGCTTCCAGTACCGCAACCGTAGGATTTCTTGAACCAGAATAGGAATGCCCTTTTTCTAGATAGCTTTCAATAGAGGCTTGTACAAATACAGATGATTGAAAAATAGGGGTAAGCATAGCACCCGTATGGGGTTCTGGCTCGACACCAGCATGTACCATTTCAGTAGCTACTTGTAAACGTTTAGTAGCCCATTTATGGGGACTAGAAAAAGATATTGGATTGGGCATGGTATAAAAAGTAATATAAAAAGCAATATAAAAAGCAATATAAAAAGCAATAAGTTTGGAATAGTATCTTTAAGATTGGCTGCAAATTAAAAAAAATAGCTGGGAAAAGAAAAATAGTTCTCCTCCTATATAAAAAATAGCATGTCGGGTTACCAATATTATTGGTAGATTGAATAGCAATAATGTTAGCACTTTGGCTTACTACCCAAAGTGTATGCAGACTTCTAAAGGTAGGATTGAAGCTATGTGCAAATTATTTGTTTTTAGATGTACAATAGTTAAAAACCAATTCTAAAATTGGATAAAAAAGCAATGCATTTGGCATAAAGTGCTTGAAAATATTTAGCTTTATAGGCCAAACATCTTGATTGTATATGAAAATCCATTCCGTTCGTCTTGTATCCAGTAGCGCGCGTTACCAAGCATGTCCCCGAGAGACCAGACCAGAAGTTGCTTTTATAGGTCGTTCCAATGTAGGAAAATCCTCTTTAATTAATGCCCTTTTGCAACGAAAACAATTGGCCAGGGTGTCTAAAATGCCTGGGAAAACAAAACTAATCCATCATTTTTTGGTCAACAATCAAATCTATTTTGTAGATCTTCCAGGATATGGATGGGCACAAGTAGGACGTGCGACAAAAATACAATGGGAAAAAATGCTACAAAGCTATCTTCTGTATAGACCCAATATGATTACAGTTTTTTTGTTAATGGATGCAAAAATTGGTCTACAATCCATTGACCTTGAATGTATAAGGTGGCTAGGGGTACATCGTATCCCTTTTGCCATTGTACTTACAAAAGCAGATAAAAAAAATAAAAGGGTGGTTCAAAAACATTATATGGCCCTAACGGTTACTTTAAAAGAAGACTGGGCCACCATACCACCGATTTTTATGGTTTCTGCACATGATAGGGTAGGGCTGGAAAACGTTCTAAACTATATTCAAGTGGTTACACAACCCCAAAAGGCAGATTAAAAAGATGCTACCAAAACTTCTTAACATAACCAAAACTTATACCAAAAAGAGCCAGATTTGTAGATCCTGTTTGTACAGGTTGTTGATAAAGCTTGGCATGCATGTTGTAAACTTTTGAAATCCGATAAGAAATTTCCCAATCATTGATAAAACGAGAGTACTGCCCTACGGTACTGGAAAGTTTGAGATCCTCTGACAGCAGTAGATAACTCACTTTAATCTTTGTTCTTTGCAATATATTTTGGTCCTGATGCTCCAATTGATGTATACCTAGATCAGTTTCTATTGCTAGATTGGGATGGATGATTTTGGAGGCCATATCTTGTATCCTTTGGGAAAGCAAGTCATTGAGACTATTGTTTAATGCAGCCCAGCCATCTATTTTTTGCTCATCATAGATTCTTTTAGCTATTATCAAACTTAAAATTTGCCTATTGAGATAGTGTTTGTCTAATAATGCCTTTGCGGCACATGCTTCTAGAGCGGTATTTAGTTCAAAATCCATACTTTTTACGGGAAAGAAAAGTTGATAAGCAATATGTGGATGGGTCAACTTTCCATATGCAGAAAGAGAAATTTTTACTGGGATAGGTCGCTTGTCATTACTTTTAGGGTATAGTGCTATTACGGATGCCATTTGCGTGTAGGATGCTTCAATATGGACCATGCCTTCTTGTGGATAACCGTTAAAATTGACTTGGCTATTAGGTGCAATGGTAAATGTTTTTTGAATGAGATTATAAACAGAAAGGGTATAGGTACCACTTTGAAAGAGGTAATTTCCCATTACATATGGCTTACGATTGGTGCCTGCTTCTAGTTGAATCGCGGCAGTGCCTTGGCCTTGTAAGCTATCGCTCATATTGGGATTAGAGCCAAATAACACTTGAGCCTTTACAGTGGGTTGTATGTTTAGGTCAAGGATTAATTTAATCATTGCGCCATCTTCACTTTGAGCGGGCTGATCTGTCTGTTTTTTTCCTTGCTTATAAATAAACTGTACCAATTTTGTTGTATTGTCTATATTTTCTTTATCGTGTGCTACAATTGTAAAGGCGCCTTGGTCAGTTGTAGCGTTTATTTTGACGAGTAAATTATAGATAGAACCTTCCATTTGTAAAGTCCCAGTAGCATATAGGTCTCCATAGAAGTCGGGATTATGGGTTCGAGTGGTATGCAGCAGATGGAAAGTTTCCATACGACCTCCAAACATTAAAGGGAATCCATTTTGTAGTGCAACATATCCAGATAAGCTTATACGCCCTGATGCATCATCTCGGAAATCAAGTTGGTTCAGGTATAAGCGATTCTCTCGAATCTTGATGGGGCCAGTTGCTTGGCAACGACTGTTCAAGTAGTTAATGGTAAATTGTCCTTGATCTATCCGTCCTTTGCCATTTATTTTAGGTGCACTGAGCAGACCAGTTAGTCGAAATGCACCACTTAGTTTACCCTGTATATCTGAACAAGCGGATGCAAATAAGGGATTTAGTAGCTTTAGATCCATTTGGTTAAATGTAGTGGTAATGGCTAAGTTATCAGCAGAATGGTTGAGATAATAATTCCCCTCTATCTCCACCAATCGTTGAGCTGCTTTTTGTAGCGTGCCTGTTAACGCTAGTTTATTTTCTAATACATTCCAATCTATCTTTAGGGTACCTACCGCATAGTCTTGAATCGTTGCTCCTTTTATACGTAAGCTACCAGTTGGAATAAGCTGATTTTTTTGGGCTACGAGCTTTGCCTCTATAATGCCTTTAATCGGACCTACTGATGAAGCATAGTGTAACGGAAGATCGTGTATGGTGCAATATAAGGGCGTTGTAGTAGCTAATTGAGTAAGGCTACCGTCCATGTAAATAGATGCTTGACCGTTGGTTATGGATAGCGCTCCAATGTCTATGACCGTTTTGGAAATAAAACTAGGCCTTTTTGCTTGTATGGTCCATATTTGTCCTTTAGTCGTTAGCCTAGAAGGGAGTAGATCTATTTCTATCCTATCATCTCTAAGGGTACCTGAACAGGCTATGGATAGATGGCTATCCTGGTGGACCAATTTATTTAAAAAAGTAAATTTATCTTTGTCCATCCGGAATTGCAAATCTAGATGATCTGTTTGAACGATCGAATGCCAATTTTGCTTATCTGAAGCAATGGATAGTTGCACCAAGCGCTTTTTAACATCCATGAGATGACCGATGTTGAGTTTTACCTTGATATTTGTCAAGCTAAACTGCTTAAAACGGAAGGTGGACGCATTAGGTAGTGCTAAAGAAAAATCATAATCGGTATTATAAGCAAAATGACCCGAAAAAGTTGTAGCAGGCGATATATGTAGATGATATGAAAACCAATTTAAGATTGGGTCTATCTTTTTGCAATGGATGCTGTAATCTAGATGCAATTTAGCAGGCGTCGCAGCCAGATGTTCCGAATTTTTAAGTCGCGCAATGAAGTGCTTTATATGACTTGCTAAGTCTTTAATGGTAAATTTCCCTTCTAGCCTACCGTCTATAAGGGAAGAAGTCAGGGTAAGCAGATCTTTTTTGCCATGTTGGAGGGCATGTAGGACAAGTTGTTGACAGGTTACTTTTTGGGTCGATCTTTGTACCACACATTCCTTTAAGCTAATTGCTCCACGTGGACGTTCACTTAATAAATCTTTTATTTTCAACGCAAATTGTGTACTACCTGTCAAAGGTGTCGCTACCCAACCAAGTTTTTCTAGATTGATCTGTTCAATAATGCCCTTTGCCCTTAAATAGTTATTAGGGGTTATATGATAGCGGCCAGCTAGGGTTAACTTTGCGTTTGGATCTTTGCTATCCAAAGTAAATTGTACCATAGCATTGGCCACCATACAAGAAGCCTTTATCTGCTGATAGCTATAATCGTTGGTTTCTATCTCTGTTAGATACGTTACTGCATCTAGGGTATTGAAGTCGTTCCCTTGCGTTTTTATGGTCACTTTTCCAGAAAGGGCTTTAATCGGAAGAGAAGGTAGGACAACCCCTAAGGCTACCTTATGTAAGGTTAGGCTACCGGTTACCGTTTGTATGGCTTTACCTAGATAGTGTAGGGTTAGATCTGTTTCTATAGCGCCTATATCGGTTGCAATATGGCCGGTTAAGGTAGATTTTTGGATATTCCCTACAAAAGTAGCATTGGTTAGACCAATGTATTGCAACCTATTCAAGTAGACCGGCATCTGCTTTTGGAGGTCACTTAGATAGACCTTACCCCTTTTTATGCAAACTTTTGCATCCACTCCATTATAGCAGCCTGTACTTTCAATGTAGCTATCTGATGGACCAAAAACCAATTTGCAATTTTTCCATACCATATCATGAGGAGTTAAAGAGAAAAGACCATTTAACCTATATAAAGTATGCGCCCCTTTAAAAAAATCTGAAAATTTACTTAATTCAATGGATGATACAGCAGTTTGATGCAATACAGCCTCTAATAGAATATTTTCCTTATTCTCAATCAAGGGAAGTTGCTCGGTCTGCTTTAATGTGAAATCGCCTTGTAGACTGCTATGTTTGGTCATCAAGTGACAATTTTGTAGCACTATGCTATGGGGGGTAATGGTAAATTCGGCCATCATCTTTTTCAATACCAAGGGAAGGCCATTGGTTGTTTGGTAGGAAAGCGTTTCTAAGCTACCTGAATAATGGTCCGAAACAGATTTAAAATCGTTTATAGATAGATCGATATTGGCTACGCTAATATTTTTTCTATTGATTTGATTGTGGTAATATAAGTTGATGCCATGTAATGCAAGCTTATGGATCGATAGTGTTGTATCGGATGCTGGTACAAAGGGTAAAATAGCTTTCGTATAAAACGTTTCGATATTGAAAACTTTCGCTTTATTTTTTTCTAAGTAAACTGCAGCTCCCTCTATTGCAATAGAATGGATCATATTGGGCTTAAGCAAAAGTAAATCCAATAGATTGAGTTGACCTTTACAGCCATGAATGGAAAATAGAGGGTTGTTTTGAGGATCTGTAACGGTTATGCCTACGAATGCAAGCTGTCGGAACCAGGTTAAACGAAATTGATCACAGGTAATGCGGTAATGGGTAGTTTGATGAAAATAGTTGAGTAGACTACTAAGCAGTTGTTGCTGGAAAGCAGGTATATGGCATAAACCCATGAGAGCTACTACGAGTACAGTTAGACTGTACAAGAGCTTTTTAACTGGTTTTAAACACCATTTTTTAATTCTATTAAAAGACTTTTGTATCTTTTTCAAAACAAGTTAGAAGCAGTATCGAAGCTATTGGAATGCGTATTTACTGTAATGATAAGATTAATTGCATCCAGATCCAATCTTTAACTAGATAAAAGTTGGTTCTGTCGCATCTGTATCTAATTTTGTATAGTTCTCTCCCTTGTCTTGGAATTTGGATATTATGCGGCCATAAGTTTAGCAAAGTTAC
>NZ_JBOZWY010000008.1:0-12128 GCF_050864915.1 Candidatus Cardinium hertigii | reverse complement strand
GAGTAAAGAAGCATAAACCACTTTAGGAGAGTGAAAAACCCAGTCCACTACTAATTTAGCGATCCCTACTGCACGTACATAAAACAATTTACCTGAAGCATGACGCTTAAATCTAAAGTGCTTCCTAAGCAATAAAAGTATACCTGAAATAGTTTTTATATCAATAGGATTCGCTTCATAAGATGATTTACAGATATGGTCATGGAATTTCATTAACTCCATCATGGAGTCAGCTTCTTCTTTAGGTGTAACAACTCCTTCTGAGGTTAAAGAATCCAACGGAAGATCAATAGTTATTCTATTGATGATATCTGTAACGTCTAAAGAAAGTACCATCAGAATAACAGGATTTTGACCAAAAGAAGCTTCTAAATAACCATAATGGGCACGCACCATACTAGATATTGTATCTTGCTCAAGATCTATAGATGATGGTGTACCTTTCTCTATTTGAGGATCTATAAAATCTATCTGATCATAGCATGACTTGACTTTTGGCAAAGACGCATCAGTACCACTAAACAGGCTAATCATTAGCGCAATAGCTTGAAAGTTCATAAACACAGGACAACTCTGGTCAATAGAATCTACTTCTTTAAATTGCAAAGAAGTAGGATGTAGTTGTATACGAACAATAGATGGATTAGGCCCCTTTATCCTACCAATCCGTAAAACAGCTTTAACCAATGAATAAACTACTTGATTGATATCGCAGACAATATTGCTATATAGCTCCCCATTAGAAGGTCTGATTTTTTCTACCAGAATTTTAGGTGGATCATCCATCTCCTGGGACAAAGCAATTTCTACCTTACGAATCAGTTTATCTAAAGTAATTTTAGCAGGCTGCAGCAGCGCATGATCTTTAGCCTTTTCTCTTTTATTAAAATAGTCCACCCAATCATAGAACTTATTCATAATACTTTGAAAATCTTCCTTATAAATAGGCGTATGATTATCTAAAAAGGATATAGATTCTTCAACTTTACGGACTACTTGCGCTAAAATAGACCTATATCTCCTAGTAGACATAACACTAGTAGATGGAACCAGAGCTGCTTCATATAGGGATGACTTTAGTTGCTTAGATTCTCTATTTTTTTCTTTCTCTTTTAGATAAATATTTTGTGTAGTAAGACTATATACTTTTATTTTAAAAGATATAATCAATGTAAATATCAATAAACCCATTAAAAATATTGGAAATAAGGAACATAATACTGGATACGATAATCCAATATACATCGGATAAATGGCCAGTAATGAAGTAACTGTTACAACACCTATACCTGTATAAATAGGCAATACCGATAATACTATAGAAAGATGGGCCAAAGATAAGGATAGGATAAAGACTGGATTTACTGGATTAAACCAGTTCCAAAGTACATTGAAAGGTAGATAAAACCCTAAAACTATTAACCATACTAGTCCAATAAGCCAATTTGGAATAGCTCTTATCCTTTTAGAAATATCATATAAAATGGATAGCCCAAACAACAT
Source organism: Candidatus Cardinium hertigii (assembly GCF_050864915.1). Lineage (GTDB taxonomy): Bacteria > Bacteroidota > Bacteroidia > Cytophagales > Amoebophilaceae > Cardinium > Cardinium hertigii_D. Next base: position 10,625 of record NZ_JBOZWY010000008.1, on the reverse strand, counting down.
GCGGATCCAAATAGGTGAAATATAAGCCAATAACAATGATTTGTAAAAATCAATATAAAATGAGCTAGTAAGCTACTTATAAAAAAATAAAATCCCATACATACCATCGCAGTAGGGCTAGGTACTAACTTAGAAAAAGTAAATTTCTTATTTTGCCAACCTTTTTTAATCGTCTCTTTTCGTTCTATGTTTCTTCTGCTGTTTTCTTGTTGGATTTGTTTAAAGGTAGTATCCGGTTTAACCCACCCTACACCTTCCGGCTGTCTCAACAGATAGTGTGCAACTAGCATAGCAAATCCATTGGCTAGCATGGCTATAAAAGAACCATCTATACCTGTTTTTGGCTCAACCCATTTATTCCAAGCTAAAATAGTTAATAGACCTGTCGTCATACCGATCAAAGCCGTACGAGAAGTACCCCTAAAACCAAAAATACCCAATATAAAAGGAGCCGTTGCGATAGGTACAGCACAATCAAGCCCCCAATACATTAATTTTAAGAGATCTTGACAATAAAAAGAGACTACCATAGCCAATAGACCTACCACTAGTGTGGTCCACCTAGCTATTTTAAGTTGACCTGGATCAGGAATTGCTTTTTCCTTTTGTAGGCTGTTGACTATATCATGGCCAATCATAACAGAACAGGCATTTAAAAAAGAATCAGCTGTAGACATAGCCATTGCGAGTAAGCCAACAGCAAAAAATCCCCTAAAAAGAGTAGGAATATGGTCCACTACATATCCAAAAACCTCTGTTTTTAATAAATTTGGTGCTCTTGCAAAAACAAATACACTAATCAGAGAGATAAAAAACATTATAAACCAACTAAAAATAGTTGCATACGCAAAAGATTTTTGAGCCTGAATAGGGCTAGAAGACATGTAAACCCGTTGCATAATGGAAGGCTGAATATGGGATATTAAGGAACCTAGAACAAGTAGTAACATACTGACCAGCCGGGCATTAAATTGAAATAAATTGCTAAACTGAAACTTAGTTTGGCTTTGTAGGATAGGAACGATTTCGGAAACTGTTTTTCCTACATTTACAAACATAAACCAAGAAAGAAGTGGAATAATAATAGAAAAGGTTATAAACTGTAATACATCTGTATACGTAACAGCACGAACACCTCCATAGCTAGAATAGAAAATAAGAAGTAATGTAGAAAGGATAGTAATGGTAAAGGGATCAATTGAAATCAGACATATCTTAAAAGCCTTGGAAATTACATTTATTTGTCCAGTAATAGCAACAATGCACACACAGATACCAACCAAAGCAGCTATAATCCTTGGATACTTACCATACATACTACCTATTGTTTCTGCCATAGAAAGATGTTGCATGAATGGCCCCATACGCAATGCTAACCTACCAATGATCCAGAAACCAAAATAATCTAAAGACGTACCAAATATAAAGTATAATCCAAATTCATGGATAGATTCTATACTACGGATTATCGTCCCCCCGCCAAAAGTAGTAGCCAACACCGTAGCCACTAAAGTGGCAGTAGAAAATTGTTTATTCCCCACTGCATATTCTCGGAAAGTAGTTTCCTTTTTACTAAAGTAAATCCCTACTACTAGTGTTAAACAGAAAAAAGCCCCTACTATTACAATAGGCATATTCAATAACATCACAAATGAACCAATTAAAAAGATAGAGAAAATACTTAGAAATATAGCCTATATAATAAAGATTTTATCCTAAAAATCAAAAAAAGGTAGCGGGTATTGATAAATCATTCTGCTCTATTTGGAATAGAAAGTTTTAACGATTTTTTATAAAAATTGGCCTTCGGCCACTACTCTTTTTGCTGCAATAGTACCATCCACAGGATACAACATAAACAGCATAATATAAAACAAGTCCATACAGCAATACGACCGATATAATCGCCATATAAGCTATAAAAAGTCAATTGATTATTAGCATATACTTCGCCTCGAATTGCAGCAACTTCTAATCGATTTGTAGCAACTATTACCGCTCCACGCTGGCTGATTAATCCAGAAATACCAGTACTAGCTGCCCGCACCACACTCTTTCGATGTGCAATGGCCAACAAGCGGGTATATTGAAAGAAATCGTGATATATTGGCGTATTTCCCCACCAACCATCATTAGTTGCCACCACAAACAAATTGGCCCCTTTTTGGACACTTTTACCTATAAAAGCACCATAAAGCAATTCATAGCAAATAATTGGCGCTACGCTTATGTGATCATCTATTTTAAATACCTTCGTTTCATTTCCTTTACCTAAACAAGGATCTATATTCCCAATATCAACAAATTTTTGTTTGAGCCAATTACATAATGGTACTGGTAGAAGATGAAAATAAGGAATATATTCTCCACCTGGCACTCTTTTTTGCTTATGATATATATCTATTTTTTGTCTATCTTTTAAATGAAAAACACTATTGAAGTAGTCTACATATACACCTTTGCTTATTTGGGCAGTTTTCGTAGCTTGGATTGGGCCATACACACAACGAGAACTAATACCCGTTATAAGGTTTAAAGCAGTATAAACATCCAGAAACTGGAATATAGGTTGCATCAATAGATAGTCACCCAGCTTTACCTCTTCTAACCAGCAATCTATTGCTGACTCAGGCCACACTACCAAAGAAGTTGCTGGCGTAAGCTGTTGTTTAGAAAGGGCCAATAATCGATCTATTTGGCGCGCATAAGGAACAAAGCAGGGAGCGGTATAATCTTTTTCAGTATAGTTATCAAAATTGGGTTGAACCACCACTGCCTCTACATTGCTTCCTTTTTCTTTATAGCGATAATAGATCATTAAGCTTATGCCTATAGGCAATAGGATCCCCCCGCAGCATGCATTAAATAGAAGAAAATTTGCTTTTTCAAACAACAAATGATAAAGGAAGATGTTTACTATTAAAACCCAAAGGGAACCTCCTAATATGCCAGTATATTCATACCATTGAATCCATTGTGGCAATGCTGCCAATCCATTGCCTAAATTTAGCCAAGGAAAAGTAAGTTCCCAATATTCCCAAGAAAGATGTGCATATTCCAATGTTAACCAACTCGTCACGAATCCTAAATAGGCCATATATAGTCTGCCCCATTTCCGTATGCAATAATAAAAAAAACAAGGCAAAGCCAGACAAAACGTATTATAAGATGCTGTAAAAAGAAAAGCGAGAAAAGTAGCTTTATAAACCCACCAAATCGTTAGTGTATTCCAAAAAAACAAGGTACAAATAACTGAAAATAGACAAAAATATTTTTGTTTAGGTGCGATAGTGAGCAGTTTAAAGATGCCGAGTATCGGAACAATAGCTACAAATAATAAACCACCCAACCAAAAAGAACACCAAGATAGATAAAAACAAATACTGCTCAAGGTTGCTAAAAGGAAGACATAACGTTTGGAAAATCGTTTTAGAGCCATCCGGTCCATCCCTAAAGTATATTGAATAGAAAGCAAATGATGCGACATAAATTTTATAAATTATTCGGAGTCAATTGGCTAAATCTTTTGGTATAGAAAGAGCCCTATGCACTATTGTACTGTTTATGCATACGAGCATTGATAAACAATAGAACCAGAGTAATTTACAAAAAAGCAAGAAACTTAATAGGAGAAACACTGCTTAAGCGCTTGCGATTATCCAGCTCTTGGAGGAAATATATAGCAGGTAATATATTTTGTTTATTGTATTATTAACGTTTCGGATTAAAAATAATTTTAATATACCTGATTATTAGATTTTTATTTCACACCCATATAGTAATGTATAGTCACACAGTTTATGATAAAAATTAAAAGTCCGTTGGAACGATCTAAGATTGTATGGAACCTCTTTTGTTCATTATACTTTTAACCCAGATGATATCTTATACAGTTGAAAAAAAGGCAACAATGCCCTAAATTAGCAGGAAAAGGGTTTCGTAGTTCAACGGATAGAATAGAAGTTTCCTAAACTTTTGATGCAGGTTCGATTCCTGCCGAGACCACGTTATGCTATTTTATTATTTTTGGTACCTATCGGTTTAGTCATCTGGTAAGGTTAGATGACAAAAAGTAAAAAAGCTCTCTCGATTAATAACCGATATAGGTATTCAAATTTTAAACGATTCAAGCAAAAATCCATCTTGGATTTAGGTTATTACTACAATAATTTCCATACTATAATGACCCGAAAAGTTAAGAGAGAAAAAACAAGGGTTTTGTTTCCTATATAGTTTTAATTTTACTATTTTATAGAGTATTTTCTCATCCAGAGTTCAGGTTGTTAAATTTTACTTTCTATGGATTAGGTGAGCAACCAAGAAAATAAGGACAAGTAAGAGAACTATACAAGATCAACGGCAGATGCGACAGAGCCTATAAAACTTATTTTGGATGCATTTAACTATAAGCCAATCTATCCCATTTGCTCTAAAAATGTAGTAATTCTCGTATGAGTCTTCTTATTACCCAGTAGGACTATAATTTCTATAAGGTCTGGACCAGCCATTTTTCCTGTAAGGGCCATACGCAATAGAGGCATCATACCAGAAATACGCGTTGCTTCTAACAACTGTTTAATCTTATCCGGAGTCCATTCTACGAGGGTAGAAAGTCCTTTATGAAAAGCCATGATCCCCTCTTTGGTTTGGTGATGCCATCTTTGCTGCATTAGTTCAGCATTATAATATACAGGATCAAAGAAAAAAAATCTACCTTCTTGCCAGAAATCCTTTGGAAAAGTAATTCTATCTTTCACCAGGTTACAAATGGCTATTGCATCTTGCTGGCTACAAACTATATTTTCTTGAGCAGCTTCTGTTATAAAGTAGTTCGCCCAAGCAGTTGGGCCTTGTTTTTTAATATGTTGTTGGTTAAACCATTTGGCTTTTGCCATGTCAAACTTAACACCTGATTTGCCTAATCGCTCCAAAGAAAAGGCTTCTATTAAGCCTTTTTTGGTAAATATTTCTTGATGGGTACCTGGGTTCCACCCCAATAAAGCCAAGAAATTCAACAATGCTTCTGGCAAATAACCTGCTTCTCTAAATGCGTTTTCAACAGTCAGATCTGGGCTGTTCCAAGCAATAGGGAAAGCAGGAAAGCCATATTGATCCGCATGACGCTTACTTAATTTTCCATGACCATCGGGGGCCAATAGTAGCGGTAGATGTATAAATTGCGGCATTGTATCTGCCCAGCCTAAGCAACGGTACAACCATATATGAATAGGCGTAGAAGGTAGCCACTCTTCACCACGGATCACATGACTGATTTGCATCAGATGATCATCTATAACACTGGCAAAGTGATAAGTAGGCAAACCATCCGACTTCATCAAAACCTTATCGTCCAAGACCGTAGTATCTACTTTTACCCAGCCACGGATGCCATCATGAAAACGTATAAGGGTTTTATGCGGCATTTTTAGTCGAATCACATAGGGTTTGCCTGCGGCGATCCATTCCTTAACCTGTTCCATAGGCATGGTTAGTCCATTGCGCATCGATTCACGGCTAGTGGCATTATATTGTGGGTTGGCCACTCTTGCCGCTTTAAGTCGTTCTCGCATCGCCTCAATTTCTGCTGCTGTGTCAAATGCATAATAGGCATATCCACCATCCAATAAGGGTTGGATGTACTTTTGATAGATCCCGATCCGTTCAGATTGTTTGTAAGGACCAAATGCCCCTCCTTCTTGAGGGCCTTCATCTGGTACAATCCCTAGCCAGCTCAAGCTTTCTAGAATATAAGCTTCTGCACCAGCCACCCAACGTTTTTGATCGGTATCTTCAATACGGAGTATAAAACTACCTCCTTCTTTTTGGGCTAAAAAGTAATTATAAAGAATGGTTCTAACACTACCAATATGTAGCGCCCCTGTTGGACTAGGTGCAAACCGTACACGTACTGCCATATATCAATGTGAAAAATAATACAAATACAATGATTGGAAAAACTTGCCCAGATGGACATTTAGAAGTTATATTTTAGCCAAAACAGTAATGCCACCTTTTACCTTATCCCCTACAGATACTTGCATATCGGCATCTAGCGGCAAATACACTTCTGCTCTTGAACCAAACTTAATAAAGCCACATTTTTCACCTTGCTGGACCGCCTCACCTTCTTTAAAATAAAACTTGATGCGACGTGCCATAAAGCCAGCTATTTGTCTAAAAAGAATTTTCTGACCATTCTCATTCTCAATTACAATAGAGGTTCTTTCGTTATGTGTACTGGCTTTGGGATGAAAAGCAACGAAGTACTTGCCTGGGTGGTACCTAAAAAAGACAATTTTGCCAGACATCGGAAATCGATTGACATGTACATTAAAAGGAGACATGAATATACTAACTTTGATTCGATCTTCCCGTAAGTACTCTTCCTCATGTACCTTCTGAATGCTCAAAATTTTACCATCTGCTGGCCCTAGTATATATTGATCTTGGGTATGAATGATCCGGTACGGATCCCTAAAAAAATAGATCAACCAAAAATACAAAGCACCACTTACTACTGTAAATCCTATGGATTGGCGGTAATTAAACACCACTTTTTTATGCATACCATAATAAATAAGCAGCAGTAAAACGGGTGTCCACAATAAAATTTCTTTTCCTTCTTTATGTATTTTCATTATTGGAAGCCTTACAATCTATAGCTATAGTGGCGTTTTATAGATCACCCACTGGTCTACAAGTAAACTAAATTTGATATTTTTTATCCACATAATAAAGTTATTTTCAAAAATGCAACTACGGTAGGAATGGTTAGCAATAGGCTATCCACCCTATCCAAGAGTCCGCCATGTCCTGGAATCATTTCGCTAGCGTTTTTTACATCTACACTTCTTTTAAGTAATGAGGCAACCAAATCTCCATAGGTCCCTGTAAGTATGGTAATTGCCGAGATGGCAAGCCACTGCCATAGGGGTAAAATATTAAAAAAACAGGCTATAACATAACCTGTTACAAGGGCAAACAATGCACCTCCCCCAAAACCTTCCCATGTTTTTTGAGGAGAAATACGCTTAAAGAATTTAGATTTCCCTATGGTAGAACCCACTAGATAGGCGCCTGTATCCTGGCTCCAAACAATTATGAGCAAGCCCAGTATCAATTGGTGCGAATAGATGCCTTTAAAAAAGGCCAAATAATGTAGCATACCAAAAGGAACCGCAATATATAAAATACCCAAAAAGGTAACCGCGATATCTAAAAAAGGGTTAGAAGGCTGCCTATACAATGCAGCGATATATATTAAAACAGTGAACAGAATAGATCCATAGCTTAACAGGGGTAAAAAGTTATTTTGAAGATAATAGGAGAAGGCTAGGGTATATAAAAGTAACCCTAGCCAAATCCCGTAACCGCGCATAGGCGCAACCTTTGCTTGTTTAAGCAGCTTATAAAGCTCTAGCATCGCCAGCATAACTACATAAAAAAAAAGAAAAAAATAAGTCCATGCGGACCAAAAAATTGCAAAAACAATAACAGGTGTAAAGAAAACAATCGAAAAAAAACGTTGTACAAAATTGTTTTGTTTTTTTAATATAGCCATAGAAGCTGTTTTTAAATACAGAATAGACCGCTTGCATAACGCCTTATACCAAACAGGCAGGAAAAGGTTGTTACAATGATATAAAATTTAATAGGAGGAACAAAATAGCTTCTATCGCGTAGCTCTTTTTACCCTTTTTGGTATGGATAAAACCTATTAAAATGAACCCATCACAGGGCTACAACTATCATTGGTCTCAAACGAGACCAAACCCGATTATAGAAATTTTTTAGCATACTCCTTTTTAAATTCTTGGTTTTTTACACCAAAATTTGTATTATAAAATATAGCTTCTCATATAGTCTTTATTTATACTTTCTTAATTTGTTGGGTTATGATTTATTTCAATATGGCTATTGTAATAGTAGGGGCCTTTTTGGGGTTAACCTTACTAATGGGTATTTACTTTAGTAGAAAAAGAACTACTTTTCGGGAATATGCAATCGGGAATAAACAATTTGCTACGGCTACTTTGGTGGCTACGGTGTTGGCTACTTTTTTTGAAGGAGGTGGCTTAATTCGTAATGTAGAGTGTATTCATGACCTTGGTTTGTGGTTTATAGTCGTTTTACTTATAGTGCCTTTTGGTATGTGTACTATTAGCAAATTATCCTTACGGATGGGGCCATTTATGCAACACTTCTCAACAGCAGAGACAATGGGTAGCATCTATGGTAGATATCCAAGATTTATAACTGTATTGGTGAGTATTTGTCGAAACATCGTTCTAATTACTTCTCAAATCATCATAATGTCCCATGCTATTAGTATGTGCGTAACCTCAGTTAACCCATATATAATACCAATATTTTCTACCTTAATCCTTATTTTCTATTCTATGTTTGGAGGAGTTCGCGTCGTTACTTTTACGGATGTGTTTCAATTTATAACTTTTTCAATTATTATTCCACTTCTTTCTTGGTTTATGTTTGTAAATGTAGGAAAAACAGCTACAACAATTATTCCCATACTGCAAACTTACACTAAATTTCAGTTTACCGAACTATTTAACACAAAACTAATGGGTATGGTGCTACTTTTGCTAGCTGATATGCCAAGTAATATAGTAGAACCCGCTCTTATGCAACGCCTTTATATGGCTTCTAGTCCCACTCAGGCCCAAAAAGTTTTTTGGCATGCTTCTGTTTTTGGCTGTATGATTCAGGTTTTTATAGTTGTAATCGGTTTATTTACTTTTGTGTCGGCACCAGATTTACCCAAAGAAGAGATATGGAATTATATAGCAACCCATATCCCTCCTCTTTTTAAAGGTTTTATTACGATTAGTTTGCTCGCTATGGCAATGTCTACAGCTGATTCTGCTTTAAATACTTGTTCCGTTATGGTCGGGCATGATATCGTACAGAGCCTACAAAAGGAAATTTCTGATGCCCGTAAGCTTACAATAGCTAAAACTACGACACTCATAATTGGTCTATTATCTATGATGGTAGCTTTTAAGTGCAACGATCTGTTGAAATTAGTGTATTGGTCCCTTGATTGCAGTGTACCTATATTAACCGCTCCCTTTATTTTAGCTATTTTGGGTTTCCGAAGTGGCTCCTCTACAGCCTTGATCGGTATGGCTACCGGTCTACTTACTATTTTAGCCTGGAACAAGTGGATTGAACCTATAATAGAAATAGATGGAGCTTTCCTAGCTATGCTAGCCAACGGATTAGCTATGCTATCAGCCCACTATCTCTTGAAACAACCTGAAAGTGCAGGTTGGGTTGGACCAGATGACCGCTTTAAACAAATCCAACAAGAAGATGCCCGCAAAAGAGCTGAGAAAAAAGAAGCCATTAGCAATTTCTGGAAAAATAAAAAAGCGACCTTAACCAATCTAAAACCCAGAAGTTCTACAATAGTATATATAGGATTTTATCTTTTCATGACTGGGTTGCTATACTATTTTATAACGCGTATTACAAATCATTTTTATTGGCTTATATTCCATATTATTGGATCAGCTTGTTGCTTAGGCTATCCATTTTTCTATGCTATTTCGAAAAAAGTAAGAGCGATTCCAAACTGGTTTATTGGCCTAATTTGGCTAATAATTTTATCGGTTTATCTTCCCTTAAATATACTTTGGGGCTGGTCGCATTCGGTAGAGCCCAACTTTAACCTTTCTTTGTCTTTAAGCCATCTTACTGTAATCTTATGGATCTTGCCGCTCTATATTGGTATAAGTGTTGTATCCGTTACTGTATTGGTATCCATATATCCGGTTTATACTGGATTCTCGCATCCAGTATTATGCTCCTTATTGCCACTATTTATAGCAGGTCTATTTTTATTTACCATTATTATTTGTTTGAAAACAGAAATAAATAAAGTTACCCGACAAAATACTTACCTGAAAGATCAAAAAAAGATTACTGCCTCGAAAGAACTAAAAACGTCTCTCTATGATTCGGATCTGGTTCCCTCCATAGGTCCTAGTTCTCCTAAAGGATATGGATCTATTTTAACGAAAGTAGTGCGTAAAATAGAAGAATCTATTTCCTTTTTAGACAACGATACGCCCCTTTATAAAGAAGATTTCCAAAGCATTATCCATAAATTTCATGACTGGATAGCTTATTTTAATAAAAGAGAGAAAGCGAAAGACCATGCACTATTGCAACCTACTAACATTACTTTAACTAAACTGATTCGTAAAGTAGAAGTCAATTTATCTCAAGAGGTGGATAATCCACCTAAACTACTGGTAAAAAAAATAAGACTGCCTAGCAACCCATTGGGTACCGATGTAGTATGTGACATCCATCAGGTAGCTTACGCATTGGTTAAGGCTATTTTACGGATCGGTAAACAAGGCGAACCCATTTCACCGATTGTTAAAATAGAACTCCATCCTACTGCTTTGCAATTTAAACAAGCCGATGCTATTGACAACAGTGATCCGGTGTATATGGATTTTAAAGCTATTGCGCTAGTCATCAGTCTAGTTACTGCTGATCCTGATAATCTGCCCAAGGTAAAAAAATGCTACCATGAAATAGATACCATAGGTTCTAAAGGAGCACAAGAGGCCCCACCATCTATAGATCTGGAG
>NZ_JBOZWY010000007.1:0-24330 GCF_050864915.1 Candidatus Cardinium hertigii | reverse complement strand
TTAACGTAAGTTTCATCCATTCTCCAACTACTACCAACTGGGCGTTTTCTTTTTCTTACTTCTTGATCTATAAGGGGAATGAACTTAATTACCCACCTTTGTAAAGTAGAATGATCAATATTTGCGCCTCTCATATGCATCATCTCTTCTAACTCTCTATAGCTTAAAGAAAAACGACATTTCATGTAGACAAATAACAATATTAACTCCGGTGAAGAAACAAAATCCTTTAAAATAGGGCAATAATCTACGGGTAATAGTAAACATTTTAGTAAATTTTTGACTAAAATTACTAAAATAACCGCTCCCTTAAAACAGATGCGACAGAACCGTCTTTAAACCCGTTATATCCAACTTAATTGGTTATGTCTACAAAAACCCATCATGTTATTCTACGTAGTCGGATCGAGATTACGCTTGATCAGCATAATCAAAATAACATACTCCAACATACCCTTCATAAAGTGGTCCAGCGGCATATTATGCCTATCTTATCAAAATTATTTTCTCAATACGTTCCGGATGATGCAATTATTCATTTAGACAAACTTGTAATAGATGTAGGTGATTTAAATCTATCTACCCTTGGCAAGCAACTACCTTATCAGGTCGAACAGATCTTAATGCTTAAGTTAAAAGAAGAGATTAGTAAGGTAATACATAACCCTACTATAGACCAAATAACTCCACTACCTGATGCAAAAATGCAGGCTATAGCACACTATCTATCAGAAGGTAACTTTGCCTGGTGGATGGTGGAACATTCTGAAAAACAAATTGAAAAAACATATTTAGAATTGCTTCACCATACCCCTTTGCGCATAGCACAACTTTGGTCTAATATAACGAAAAAAGAAAAAGCTGTTCAACGTTGTATGGGACTTTTTTCCCAAACTACTGTGGCCGATACGCTTGCCTATCTATTAAATCAGCCTATACCGTACTTTACACCTATATTAGCCGAAATAGGACTACTGTTACACCAAACAGGGATTTTGACCAATAGGCCATACACACTGGAGCAGCAACTGCATGCAATGGCGCTATTGGCCATCATTAACCAGCAAAAGCATAAAGTAGACCGGATCGGTTTTTTGCAAATGCTCCTCCAACAAGCAGCTATTCAAACTTCTACCAGCTATGAAAAAATTCTAGAAAAATTACAGGCTTATTATGAACAAAATGAAAAAAAATCTTCATATACCCCAACCATTAAAGCATTCATATTTCAGTTGAGAGATATGGTTGCAATGCCACCGAAATACTGGTATAAAGATGATAACAATCAGCAAAAAGTACTAAAAGAATTGGATAAAATAGGGAATTATACCATGCCCCCTTATCAACTACCTGCAGCTATTGGTACCATTAAGACAGTAATAGATCAACCTGGTATACGTTCTTTAGTAAAAAGTTGGCTTAAAGAAAAAGCAAACAGGAAAAAATTGATTAAACGCTTACCTAATGCACTGTTTATTAGATTTTTGCAATCTATAGATCCTTATATAGTAAGGCTATGCGCTGATTTTACCCAAATCATGACAGCTATTACTGCCACTACTGCATCTACTTACGCTATTAAAGCCAATACTTTAGCCTATTTTGCCTTTGAACATCCTAAAGCAGTCTATCTTAAAGCGATTCAGTCGCTATTTAAGGAATATATTTCCAATGGCCTCATCAACAAGCAAGGGCTCTCCATACTGTGCAGCACGCATACCTATCATCCAGAAGTAGTAGCTATAATGGAGCCATTGGTATCCATACCACAAAGCTCCGTTGTATCAGATGCTCCAAAAATAATCATGTATCCAGATGGAAGTATAGATACCAATCCTCAACTGGCCTCTACCCAGCCAGTCTATTTAAATAAAGCTGCGATTTCAGAAGGTGGATCATCTAATCTATTAAAAGCGTTAGAAAGAATAATCCACCCTACTATAGCAGCTGATGAACAATCGGGAGCTATTGGTAAAATTAAGGTAGAAATAGACCAACCTGGTATACGTTCTTTAGTAAAAAGTTGGCTTAAAGAAAAAGCAAACAGGAAAAAATTGATTAAACGCTTACCTAATGCACTGTTTATTAGATTTTTGCAGTCTATAGATCCTTATATAGTAAGGCTATGCGCTGATTTTGTAGAGCTTGCAACAGCCACTGCTGTTACTATTGCACCTATCTGCGCTATTAAAGCGAATAGTTTGGCTTATTGTACCTTTGAACATTCTACAAGAACCTATCTTAAAGCGATTCAGTCGCTATTTAAGGAATATATTTCCAATGGCCTCATCAACAAGCAAGGGCTCTCCATACTGTGTGCTACGCATAGCTATCATCCAGAAGTAGCAGCCATCATGCAACCTTTGGTATCTTCTATGTCTCAAGCGTCCTTTCTATCAGATGCGGAAAAAATAAGGGTGCACCACGATAATAGCCTACATACCGATCCGAAACTGGGAGGTATTGGAGCTACCTATTTAAATAGGGATTCTGTTTCGGGCCTAGAAAGTAACTTATCTGATGTAGTAGATTTTTTACTTTATAATGAATTGCCCAACAACCAATTGGTGCCAGCTTATGTAATAGCCAAACGATTGGGACATGCAACATGCCAACAAATACGAGATCAGCTTACACCTTTATGCCAAGAAGCAACTATCTTAAGAAAGTTAATACAACATGCGACAGAACCAATATTAAACAAGCTATTACAGGTCTTTGTTCCTTTTTCTGATCAAATATTAAATAGACTAGAGGAAGTCATTGCTCAATCAAAAGTACTGCAGTCCACAGAACAACTGACTAATATCCGGTTAATAAAAGAAATTTTTATTAAAGCAGCGATCATGCATATACCACCTACTACTGAAAAACAGTATATAGAATGCATATTATACCATCTTGGCATACAAAGTTCATGCAGTCCAACTATCTTATGTGATCAGTTGATTGATGCTGCCAAACAGATAACCGATCTAGTAGAGACCTTTTCTTTGCTCAAAAAAAATCTAGCAGCACTGAATTTAAATAAGATAGATGAAATAGACCTTATGTTTCTATTTACCCATGAAACATTTTCTTTAGACCAAACCGTTTTTCCGCTTTATTATAGTAAGCTGCTGCCAGCTATTAAACATAGGATTCGACAGTCTGATGGAGCTGATTTATCCCAATCAGTGATCGACCAACTGGTTGCCCAACATTTGCCAACTATTGATAAGCCGTTACAAGGAACCATTGGAACAGCGCTCTACAAACAAATTACCGATTCCTTACAAAGCAAGCAGCAACGCGTTGCAAAAAGATGGAACCTTTTTTTACATACCGGTCAATTGGAGCAATATACAGATGTTACCGCTTTATTTAATGATGTGATAGAACATTTGCCTACTTTTCCCTTAGCACAAGATAAAATACATGTACGACGACGCCTTATTGCAAATTTTACGACTGGTCAACTCATGTTATTGGTTCGAAACCATAATGATATAGGCAAAACACTGGCAAACTTTATACAAGGAAGCTACCAACTATGGTGTGCTACAGAAGGCTCATTAGGCCAACAAAATATTACTAGAAATCTATTTTGGGATAGTGTATTGAAAACACTACCTGGAACATTGATGACCAAAGACGATTGGCTTGCAGAAATCACTACCGAATGGAGTAATGTTTTACAAATCACCCCCACTACACTAGTAGAAACTTTTCAACTCTTTATTCAGGATACCAAAGGGATACCAGAAGTAGAAAAACTAACCACTTCATTACATAGGCTAGAAGAAAAATATCGAGAAGACATTCAACAACAAGCCATACAACGTGGTTATAAAACGCCTATTTTAACCAAACTGTATCTATTGCTCAATGGAAGCTTATCTTTTTTTTCCCAACAGTATCCTCTAGCCATGGCTACATTGGGTAATGAATTGATGCAATCCATGGCGGACCAACCATTGGCTTTATCAAAGCTATTAAAAGAGCAGGATAACCATGAATTGGCAGCCAGACGTATGGTATACTACTTTAGCCAAGAAATTACTACAAAGATGATAGCCTGTTTGGCAAAAGAAAAATCTCTATTTATAATGCACTACCTGGATCTATTAAGCAATTCATTGCCACACACTATTATACCACCCCACGATCTATCTAGATGGAAAAAAGAATTCTGTATTTCTATTATGCATTATTTAATTACAAAAAGTCAAATTGAAGAAATGGAGTTTGTACACCGTACATTACTGACTATCTGTTATCCAAAAGAAACTGTTTATCAAGTTATTACTTCAATCGTATCCAACGAAAATACCCCCCCCAAAAAAAATAAAATCATAAACTTACTCAAGCCACTGATCAAGCAGATGAGTCAAAATAGGATTGACGCATCAACGGTAGTAAATAATCGATTAGAGCAGTTACCAGCAACTCTAGAAAAAAAAATAGCTAAAAAAGATAATCTAGCAACAGAAGAGGTTCGGGTTTATACCAAAAATACTGGATTGGTTTTTCTATGCCCTTTTTTCTATGATTTTTTTAAGGTCCATAACCTAATGGTAGGCAATCAATTTGTTTCTGAGCAAGCAGCCCACAATGGAGTTTATCTGCTGCAATACTTAGTTACAGGAAAGCTAAACAGTCCAGAATGGCAACTTACCCTTCCCAAGCTACTTTGTGGCTTAACCTATGATGCGGTATTGCTACCCTACAGCCCTATAGATGCAGATGATGCGTATGGTCAACCGCAAGCAGAAATGGTAGCTCAGCTAGAAAAGCAACCTTTAGAGGGCGCTAGAAAAAAAATAGCCACCAACAGCTTAATAGCCACTGACGCATTGGAACCGATAGCCATCCATACCGAACTACTTATTGAAAAAGTAATAAAACGGTGGAAAAGTTTAAAAAAACTTAAAGACACAACCTTATATCAGGATGTTACGCTTGAAAATATATTGAACGATTATTTTTTAAACAGAATGGGAATTTTGACTAGACAGGAGGTTGATAATAGCTCCGAAAACAGGTTTTGGCATCTCACCATTATGCATCAGGACTATGATACAGTTGAGTTACTGCCTCCTTGGTCTATGACCCGCCTGAAGCTACCTTGGATGCAAGAAGCGATTGTTTTGTTTTGGATGGTTGAATAGTATAAAGACCCATGTAGGGATCTTGTGAAGATATACTGCTGATTAAAAATGTATTTTATATTTGCAATTATTAAAATAAGTTATCAACTTATCGATCTATAAACCATTTAATTAATGCTTATGATGTTTTACAACAAAAATAAATTGATCCTGTTTCTATTTTACCATTTTCTCTTGCTTTCTTCTAACTGTAAGCAGGTACCTATTTCATCCATTTCAGAGCATAAAGATATACAACAGGATTATACATTAGCGCGTAAGCCGCCGGTCCTTTCTCTTTCTTCTTGCAAGGAGCTAGGCAGCATCAGTTGCATGGAAGGTGCAAAAACAGATTTTTTAGTTCAATGTAAAGGGACCATTTCCAATATAGACCTTCCATTAAAAGGTCAATTGGCTTTTATAGGGATAGTAGATGGTGCTAAGCCGCTTAATAAAGCATCAGCTATAGTAAAAAGTGCGATAGATGCCAAAGACAAAATTGAAACATTACTATGGCAAGGGGAAGATGGTTTTATTTATTGGCATAAAGCTGATACAGATATAAACGAATCGATTATTAAGATAAAGGAGGAGGATTACAAAAAATTAATCTCAAAAAAATATGCAGTGCATATGCTATACCTCCCAAATAGTGCCTCTCCCAAGGATTATATTATTTCAAATAATTCAGTTCAAATAGACATCAAAGGTAAAGATGCATTGCTGCCCAATTATCAAAATATTGGTTTAGAAGCTATGTACCCTATTGAAGAACAAATCAATAATGCCACAGATTGGTTCTTAAAAGGTAAGATACAAAATGCATACCTAAAAGATGATGCTAAAATGGGTTTTATATTGGTTAGAGAACCAATTAATCCTTATCCATTGGTTCAGAAAGTAATCGCTTCTAAGGATGGATGGCCTACGGCACCTACATCTTTTAATGATGAAATGATTATCATTCCAGGTACATTAAGGGAAATAGATCCCGCTATAGTAGGTACTTTATTAAGTAACCATGCGCCTATTCAAGGTGGTAAGTTCAAGATAATTTGTTATTGGATTCAAAATCAACATTGCTATTTGAGTCAAATGGAACATATAATCTCTGATGGTACATCAAAATCATATTCTAGTGCTCCTCCTACTATCCTCTTTACGGATGATGGCCATAATCTAAAAGTATCGAATGTAAGCCTTTGCAGTGAGCAAGTATCAGAGGGGAGACAAGCGGTTACCTTATCTGATTTTAAAATAGAATATGTTGTTAATAATGAAGTAACACCATTACCGGCTCATTTAAAGCCATCTTTGCTTTTTTTACAAAAGGGTACGCTTTGGCGAACGGCTACCATTGAATCTTTGTTTAAAAAATTGGATGCATCGAACCAAAAAGCTGGTATAAGCGACGATGGAACCATTTGCCTGGTAACTGATTCGGGTAAACTGCTAAACCAATCTTGTATAAACTTTTTTAGCCGTGCAGCAGATTACGAATATTTTGTATGCTTGTTTTCTAAAGAAAACCACAAGCTTACATTTTGCACACAAAAAGAAAAAATAACCATAGAAAAAAAAGAAAAACCGCAGCCACCTAAAAAAGATATACCAGAATCGCATGGGCCAATACATATAACCTTAGACAATAAAAATGCGCATATTACTTTAGGGATATATCGTTGGTGGCCTCTTTTATCATCCTATGTTGACTATAGTCTCCCTAAGGTTACTTTAGTACCTAGCCAATTAGATAAAAATAATCTTGCGGATAGAGGCTTTTTAATCACTAAAGCGAAAAAACTAAATGCTTCAAAAATGGATGATTATAGTTGTGTAATTAATAAGTTTATTGAAAATAAAAGTAAAAATGGGTCGGTGTTTTATAAAAATACATTTTTGATCTTCCAAGAGAAGCTTAATCCAGAGATGAAACAGGAATTAATAAACAATATGTATAATGCATATGAAAAAGAGTCAGCAGGGAAGCAAACTTTAAAGATTAGCTATTGGGCAAAATGCGAAAATAAGATTGTGTGGAGCAACCCAGTAAGTATAGAACTTATTATCAATTAATATAGTGGACTGATTTTTAAGACAAATTTTTAGAAATTTTATTTCTGTATGATCTAGATAGAGTATTATATTTTTAATTTTGATAATCAGTATTAAATATACATTTTACAGTTTATTTTAGATAATTCTAAATGCATTACGAATAAATGAATTATTCTGTCTATCAGCTTATTATATATAATAGCGTAATAAAGACAGACAAAATGCTTGTTAAATAAATGTAAATATTAACTAAGAAAATAATACTAATCTATTGTAAACCAGACAAGTAAATCACTACTTTAGGTGATTAATGGGCAAAGCAGGAAAAAAAATTAAATAAAAATTGTCTGATTTTTCAGTCCACTACAGGTGGAGGATAGTGGCTAAATAGGCCTCGCTAGGGAGTATAGAAGGTCGAATCATCACAGATGGTATTTTTTTTACTAAAGTAAGATAGACAAAATAGGCCTCTAATCTATCCCCAAAAAAGCCTAACTGAACGGTATAATAGGGTTGCCTGTAGTGAAGCTTAGCAGGATAAGCAAAGGTAGCCACTAATTCTTGTGCTTTTAACGCTGCTGTTCTACTACTACCCGTATAGAGCTGTATGGTATAACCTTTTAACCAATTAGCTTGCTTATAAGCTAGCTTTCGCTGTGTTAAACGCTCCATCAAACAACTCGTTTGGTCCAATGGACATATCAATGGAAGGGGGACCCCCTTTTTTATTGCTTTAGGGCTTTTATAGAATTCCATTCTGTATGGAGCAAGATTTTCGTCATAGATCCCCTTTTTTAACTGTTTCCAGTTAGATGAAGAGGCAGCTTTTGATTCCATGCACCCTATGATGCCATTTAAAAAAATCCATACGAAATACTTTATACCCATATTAGTTGAAACGTGGTTACATCATGGAAAAATAAACATAAAGTAGAAACAGAGCAAACGCGACAGATCCATCCCTTTACATTTACAGTAGCAAATTCAATCCTTTTTTATAAATTTAGGAAACGATGTAGATACTGCATGGCAATATATTAGAAATGGTTATACAGCATGTAAAATAGTTTCAAGCATTGAACGTCTATTTATAACTTTACTTCGAGTTTTTAATGTTATTATATACGGCTCTGTTGCTTAGAGCTATTGCTGTTTTTTCCAAATTTTTGCATATAGTTCCGGGTATTTAATTTTCTTGTAGGATCTTTTTTGAAGATCTAGTACAATCCATACGCAAAAGATGCTTGCATTATATCTTTAAATTTTGATTAAAAAGTAATGTCCCATACTGGAAAAGTTATTCAAATCATAGGTCCTGTAATAGACGTCCGTTTTAGTGAAGAAGCTCAGTTGCCTAGCATATTAAATGCATTGTATGTTAAAACCCTTTCTGGGAAATTGGTTGTCATAGAATGTCAACAACACTTGGGTGAGCATTGTGTACGTGCCATTGCTATGGAAGGAACAGAAGGATTAACGCGAGGACTAGAAGTAATGGATACAGGAGCCCCTATTCAGGTACCCGTAGGGAATGGGGTACGTGGGCGCCTTTTTAATGTTATAGGAAGTGCTATAGATGGTATGGCACAACCAGTAACCGATCAGAAATTTCCGATTCATAGACCAGTGCCATCTTTTGACCAACTTTCTTCCACAACAGAAATTCTCTATACCGGTATCAAGGTAATTGATTTGCTTGCACCTTATGTGAAGGGGGGGAAGATTGGGTTGTTTGGAGGTGCAGGTGTAGGTAAAACAGTTTTGATTATGGAGCTGATTGACAACATCGCTAAATCTTATAATGGGCTTTCTGTATTTGCTGGTGTAGGCGAACGAACGCGTGAAGGCAATGATCTTTTACGGGAAATGATTGAAGCAGGTGTGATCAATTATGGGAAAGCATTTACGGAGGCGATGGCACAAGGCGATTGGGATATAAGCAAAGTAGATTATGAAGCATTGAAAACATCCCAGGCTGCACTGGTATTTGGGCAAATGAATGAATCTCCCGGTGCAAGGGCCCGCGTAGCACTGACTGGACTTTCTATTGCAGAGTATTTTCGTGATCATGGTGAAGGGGAGGAAGGAAAAGATATTCTCTTTTTTATTGATAATATTTTTCGTTTCACACAAGCCGGTGCAGAAATTTCTGCATTACTAGGGCGGATACCTTCTGCTGTAGGCTATCAACCTACCTTGGCCACAGAAATGGGTAGCATGCAAGAACGCATTACTTCTCTTAAGCATGGCTCTATTACATCTGTTCAAGCAGTTTATGTTCCAGCTGATGACTTAACAGATCCTGCTCCTGCTACTACTTTTACCCACTTGGATACCACTACAGTCCTTTCCAGAAGGATAGCAGCACTGGGTATTTATCCGGCTGTAGATCCTTTGGCCTCTTCTTCTAGGGCATTAAATCCTGAAGTATTAGGCAATTTGCATTACGATACAGCTCAAAAAGTAAAAAGAACCCTCCAACGTTATAAAGAACTACAAGATATTATAGCCATTTTGGGTATGGACGAGCTATCAGAAGAAGATATATGCACGGTTTACCGTGCTAGAAAAGTAGAACGGTTTTTATCTCAGCCTTTTCATGTAGCAGAGCGATTTACAGGGATTCAAGGAGAACGTGTACCTATAGAAGATACCATTAAAGGATTTAATATGATCATTGATGGAACGGTAGACCATCTGCCTGAAATGGCTTTTAACTTAGTCGGGAATATTGAACAAGCTATTTCCAAAGGAGAAAGGCTGCTAAGCAGCGCACATAAAGGAGCACAATAACCGCATTCAGTT
The DNA here is from genome assembly GCF_050864915.1 of Candidatus Cardinium hertigii. GTDB lineage: Bacteria > Bacteroidota > Bacteroidia > Cytophagales > Amoebophilaceae > Cardinium > Cardinium hertigii_D. The sequence continues at coordinate 14,338 of NZ_JBOZWY010000007.1, read as the reverse complement.
GCAAGCAGATATGGAACGGACCTACATCTGTAACCAACCATAAAGGTATGTCGCATAGCTAATGATAAAAAAGATTTAAAAGTCTATTTTTTTAGTTAAATTTACCAAGTAAAAGTATTTTACTTAAGTGAACAGCACTATTGCCATATAATTGGTATCTATGGGTGGCGATAGTGTATAGAAATAAGGAATATTAAATATTCCTTTTGTATTGATATGATTAAACCTTAAAATTATACTATGATGAATTATAGATTTTTATTTGCATGGATGCTAATGGCCTGCATGTATACGGGCGTAAAGGCAAATCTACCTAAAAAAGGTGACCAATCGCAAGTGGTACCGTCTAGTTTAAAAATTGGGTATGTAGATGTCGCTTATATATTCGGCCAACTACCAGAGGCTATAAAAAACAGTCAAGAATTACAAACTTTTCAGCAGCAGTTGGATAATCAGATTCGAATAAAAATCCAAGAGTTAGAAGAAAAAGGTAAGGCGTACCAAGAACAAATAAATACACTTACCGAAGCTCAGAAAAATCAAAAAATTAAGGAATGTCAATATTTACACGCAAACATTAATAATCTTAATGATGAGAAGCATACTAAAATAGTAGAGAAACATAAAGCAATTATTCAACCGCTGTATACCAAAATGCAAGAGGTCATTCACAAAATTGCAGAAGAACAAAATTACACTATTGTATTGGCCAAAGATACAGAGGCAGGTCCTATAGTACTTTTTGCGGAGACTGCATTTGATCTTTCTGAGCTTGTATTGGAAAAACTTAAAACAATGGCGCCTAAAAAGATAGAGCCGCCTGTAGTAGGCCCGAAAACACAAACAGCTGCTCAGCCATCTACCCGTTCGGCTAAAGCAGTCAAGAAAAAATAAGCCGAAGCCCTCTCTTTCCTATTTTATGTAGTCAGTAAAGAGGGGGGTATCATACAGTTTATAATGGTTTTTATTAGTCTGTAACCTAGTTTAGTATCATTTTTTATGGATTCATTTTGAAGCTATCTTATCTAATTAGATTTTTTGCTTATGGCTTGCTGTTGATCCTGATTTATTGGGTACTGCGCAGTTGTAGTGCTGAAAAAAGCACAAAAAATTCCCCAAATGATTCTTTTATTGCTTGTGTTGGTAAACAATATTTATATCCATCGGATCTTGCATCCATAGATCCTTTGCATACTGATGTTGCAGATCAAGATTTTTTTATTAAAAAATATGTAGAAGAGTGGGCATGTAAGCAGCTCCTTATTGCGCAAGCGGATTACCCATCTATCCAGCCTTCCATGAAGGCGAAGTTAAATGACTATAAAAATGACCTATTGGTGTACCATTTTTTAGAAAAGCTAATTCAGCCTACATGGAATCCATATATATCATCAGAAGAAGTAGCAGATTACTATCAAAAATACAAACAGCGTGACTTTATACTCCCTCATGATATCGTAAGGGGTATTTTTCTAGCGCTTCCCTCAAAAGCTGCTTGTACCAAATCTATAAGGTCACTCATATTATCCAACAAAGCAGCAGATCGAGAAAAATTACAAGCCTATTGCAGCCCCTATTCCGATACAACTTTCTTAGAAACAGATAAATGGCTACCTTGGGAAGCTGTTTTGGCCAAAATTGGTTATCGTCCAGTTGAAGGTGCAACTAGATTGTTAAAAGTCAAGAAGTTTATTCATGTAGCAGACCAAAAACATACCTATTTTTTAAAAATAGATCAGTATAAACTAGCAGAAGAAATTGCTCCGTTAGAATCAGTGGAAAATCGCATTAGAGCCATTATACTACACAAAAGAAAATTAGATCTCATTCATAAAATCAAATATAAACTCTTAGAAGATGCAAAAAAAAATCATACCTGTGTTATGCACATTAACTAAAACTGTAATATGGTCTCTTGCTATAAATATTTGTGCTGGATTACCTGTTACTAAAGCGAACGATCAATTCTTGTTGGATAAAGTAATTGTTACTATAAATCAAGAGATAATATTACATTCTGATTTAGAAGAAGCATGCAAACAATTGGCCTCAGAAAGGGAAGTAATAGATGAATCTAAAAAAATAGCGCTATTAAGAGCGCTGGTTGTCAATAAAATACTTTTAGCAAAAGCTAAATTAGAAAACCTTAAAATTCCCAAAGGACACCTTGAAAAAGAATGTGATGCTAAAATAGCTCGTTGGATAGATCAGTTTGGCACTCAAGAAAAGTTTGTGGAAATTGCAGGTGAATCTATTTACCATATTAAGAAAAGTCTAAAAAAGAGCTTAAAAGAAGAATATTTTACTTTTTTAGCCTATCGCCATCTTACCCAGCATGTATTGGTTACACCAGCAGAGGTAAAAAATTATTTCAATGCATTGCCACCAGATAAACGTCCTTACTATCCTTCCTCTGGTGAGGTATATGAACTGGTTGTCTACCCTAAAGCAGTTAAGCCAACAGAACAAGAAATTAAATTAGTTGAGATTGAATTAAATAAAATTAGAGCACAAATAGTTTCAGGTATATTAAAGTTTGAAGCAGTTGTACAGCAATATGCAGAAGACAAGAAAATAGCCGTTCAGGCAAAGTTGATTACGCATAACCAAGAAGGTGAACTATTATCAGGTATACGCATTCCTTTTAAATATTTGCATCCAGAAGTCTATTTTGCAATTGAGAGCCTTAATGTAGGAGGAGTTAGTGAACCTCAGAAGTATATTGATACATTAGGTAGATCAGCTTGGCGGTTATACTATCTCAAGAAAAAGGTAGAAGCGCATCACATGAATCTTACGCAAGATTATGAACAGATCCATAATCACTTACTCGAACAGAAAAAAAAAGCAGTGCTTGACAAATGGATGCAAAGCGCTAAATCAGAATTTGTCATAAACTTTGCTCCAGAATATCTTCCAGTAGAGCAGTTGCTTTAATAGGCTCTTCTAGTGAGAGTCTGTCTTTATAAGTGTGTAAATATTTTTTAGGGTGTTTATATGGCTCTGTCGCATCTGTATTTAATTTTGTATAGTTTTCTCCCTTGTCTTGAAATTTGAATATTATTCGGCCATAAGTTTAGCAAAGTTATCAAAAGTAGATGCTTGTCTTTTAGCTCCGATTAATTGTCCTTTTTGAATGATTCTAATATTTTCTATCCCTTAGAACCCACTATATTGTTAATAATAAATAAGCATTTACACAATTTTATTTACAAACTCTGTATTGCACAAATTACCTAAATTAGCTCTTTAATAATTCTGGAATGACCATCCCCTCCGCATTTATTTTTTTGAGTAGAACCTTACATAGCCTATTGGCTAATGCTGGTTGATAGGGCAGTTGTACACGAATGTAATTTTCTGTAAATCCTTCTATAACGCTATTATCTGTTCCATATTCGAATAAAACAGTAGCAGTATGACCCAAATATTGGCTATAAAAATGTCTTAGTTTTTTTTCTGACAGGATGCGCAACATTCTAGCCCGTTTTACACGCTCTCTTTGAGGTACTACCTGATCCATATGAGCCGCTTTTGTATGGGCTCTTTCTGAGTAAGGAAAAACATGTATATATGCAATCGGCAATTCATTTAAAAAATGATAACTTTCTAAAAAATCTTCTTCTGTTTCACCTGGAAATCCAACCAGTACATCTATCCCTATGCAACAAGAAGGTATTTTTTCTTTTAAGTAGGCTACACGTTCTTGATAAAGTGTAGTTGTATATCGACGCTGCATTAATTTTAAAATCTTGTTGCTACCAGATTGTAGCGGCATGTGGAAATGTGGCACAAAACATTTGGATACAGCTACAAAATCTATAATTTCTTTACGAAGTAAATTGGGTTCAATAGAGGAAATACGAAAACGTTTTATCCCCTCTATTTCATCTAAGGCTTGAATCAGTTCAAAAAAATTGCTTTGTCGTTTTTGATCAATGATGCCAAAATCTCCCAAATTTACTCCTGTCAGTACAATTTCTTTGACATCGTTGCGAACAATGGTTTGGACTTGGGTGACTACTTCTGCAATGCTAGCACTTCTGCTTGGGCCTCTAGCGAGTGGTATGGTACAAAAAGAACAATGATAGCTACAACCATCTTGTACCTTAAGGAAGGTTCTTGTACGATCTCCTAAAGAGTAGGCAGGAGAAAAGGCTAGTTTTTCCTTAATGGAGGTAACCTGTATAGTAGCCCATTCATCTGATCGTTTTTTATTCCAGTCAGTAATCCAATCAAGCAATTTGAATTTTTCATGTGTTCCAAATACGGCGTCTACACCTGGTATGGCTGCAATCTTTTCTGGTTTGAGTTGTGCATAGCAACCTATCACAATTACAAAAGCTTTCGGTGCCATTTTTAGCGCTTCTCTAACAGTTTTTGCACATTTATGATCTGCATTTTCCGTTACAGAGCAGGTGTTTAGTACAAAAACATCAGGACGTTGTGCTAATGTTACCGTAACAAATCCTTTTTCTGTAAACAATCGACCAATTTCCGAAGTCTCAGAAAAATTTAATTTGCAGCCTAAAGTATGAAAGGCAACTTTTTTCATTCTATTTCTAAAGTTTTACAGTTATAGATCTAAATAATTTGCTGGAATAATGTGGGTTAAGGTATTTGGTAAAAGGAAACAGCAGGCAGTCAAATAGCTATGGCGTCTCATCTTAAGAAGTATAAAAAAGCCCTTTATAAAAAGTTGCAATCTGCAAGCGGGGCTTACCCAAACTTTTTACACAGGACTTTATTTTTTACTTTTTGATGAAGCAAAAAGTAAGCGAATTTAAGGAATTAGTTTTGCATCATTAACAATAACTTCAGGATCAACACCATCGGTATGAGAAGCAGCACTAGATCGAGCGGCATCAACAGATTGAATAGCAAGCACACCAGAAGAAATGGCCAATGAGCTGGCACCAAAAGCAAGCATACCACTACAAGCAGTTACATAATCATCATCAGTGGAAATAGTATGAGCAGCAAGTGCACCAGCACCAACTATAGATGAGACTGCACCAATAGCGTTAGCACCAATACTATCAGTTTGGGGACCAGCATTAGAACTATTCCCAGCAGCGGAAAATACACTAGCAGCACCAGCAGCAAACGCACCAGAAGCCATAGTAAGTGCAGCAGCAGCAGCAGTACTAGCAAGATCACCGTCACCCATAATATAGGCACTACCCGCCAATCCAGCACTAGCAATGGCATAAGCCGTAGCAGTGCATCCGGGGAAAACAGTATTGATAAAGCGACGGGAAGCAGCAACAGGCGCACTAGCCTTATGCGGTGTATAGGAAGCATTCGTTGATGTAAATTCCTTACTTTTTTGGCTGTGGTTCTGTGTAAAATTTGGAGAAATTTTATGCGTATGATGGATGCTATTGCATCCGGCTAACATTAGCAAATGCAATACAAAACCTTTTTTTATTTTCATAATTATAATTTATTTAGGTATTCATAATTTATTATTGTACTTATTTTAAAGAGGCTCTTTAAGTCCCCGATTTTATAAGCGACTACAATCTATCATAATGATACTAAATAGATCTTTAAAATCAAATTTTCCAAACAAAGTCTGTAAATAAAATTTATTAATCTTGCTTAAGATCAGTTTTTATTGTTAACATATGCGCTACGTTTGTATAGATTTTTTTTGCTTGTGTTCAAGATAGTTAAAAATCAACTTTTGAAGCAATAATCAATCACGTATGTCAAAGAACATCTGATATACCCAACACTTAAACGATAAGTCAAAGTTTTTTTATAGTATTATACCTCTAAATAGGATCTATCTATCTATCTATCTATCTATCTATCTATCTATTTTGGTAAGCCGAACGGCTACCTTTACATCCTCTATATCGATTTCGAATCCTATTAGCTCGGATACGAATTCTAGCTGTATGGCTTGTGTTTCTCTACAGATATAATCTTTATAGGTGATAATAGCCTGATTTATACAATTTTCATATTGTTTTATATCAATAATGATTTTGTCTTGAATATTGAAGTTCAGGGTCTTACGCAATTGCTGAATACGGTGCACAAATTCACGTGCAATACCTTCTTCTTGGAGCGCGCTATCCAAGGTAGTATCTAGTAGAATGGTTATTTCACTCTCTGTGGCCACACACCATCCAGGTATATCTTTTGTAAAAATCAATATATCTGCTAAGGTAAGGGGAATTACCTCATCTTGTACGTGTAATAGATGGGTGTTGCCTTCCTCTAAAGAAGAAATTTCAGATGCTGTTAAAGCGATAATAGCCTCGTTAAGCTGTTTCATTTTAGGACCATACCGTTTACCTAAAAGAGAAAAATTAGGTTTTGCTTTTTTTAGATGATGGATATTATCTAAGTAATGGATCTGCTTTACATTAATTTCTTTTTTTATCAGCGTTTCTAGATGAGGCCATCCAGCTGAAACAAACAGACCTGCAATGCTGATACTAGATAAAGGTTGGCGCACCTTAATGCTATGTTTTTTACGTAAAGCATGTGCCAAAGAAACAATTTTTTGTACTTGCGCCATCTCTATTTCTAGTCTTGGATTTAAGGCTTCTGATGCTGCTACTGGAAAATCTGCCAAATGAACAGAATAATGTCTTTCTTTTTCTGTAACATGGTTCAATGATTGATAGAGGTAATCTCCATAAAAAGGCGCTATAGGTGCCATCAGTTTAGCAACCGTTATAAGGCAATGATATAGGGTCTGATAAGCAGCTTCTTTGTCCTTATCTTGTTGGTTTTTCCAGAACCTTTTTCTATTCAGCCGTATATACCAATTACTCAAATCATCTATTACAAAATCTTGAATCATTCTGGCCACTGGTGTAGGATCATAGTGGTCATAGGCTTCTGTTACCATTTTAATCAGTGTATGGGAACGAGAAATAATCCATCTGTCACTCTGGGTTAGGTCACTATTGGTAAGTACACGTTTATTAAAATAGAACTCATCTAGATTGGCATAAAGTGCAAAAAAATTATACGTGCTGTGTAACGTAATGAAAAATTTACGTACTACCTCTGCTACGCCTGCGGCATCAAATTTTAAATTATTCCATGGATTGGCATTACCAATCATATACCAACGTATCGCATCTGGACCATATTGTCTCAATAATTCGGTTGGATCAAGGGTATTACCAATGCTTTTAGACATTTTATTGCCATATTTATCCAATACGAGTCCATTGACTACTACATTTTTAAAAGCAGGAATTTCAAAAAGTAGTGTGGAAATAACATGTAAGGTAAAAAACCATCCTCTGGTTTGGTCTATCCCTTCTGCAATAAAATCAGCAGGGAAATTTTTTTCAAATATTTCTTGATTTTCAAATGGATAGTGCCATTGTGCACAAGGCATTGCACCCGCATCAAACCAAACATCTATTACAGCTGCCTCTCTATACATAGGCAATCTATTGCTGCTTACCAAGACAATATCATCTACATAGGGACGATGCAAATCAATATCTTCCGGTAGCTGCTGTTGCATAAAACCAGCCAATACAGATTGCTCTACTTCAAATCTTAGTTCCGCTAAGGAACTGATACACTTTTCTTCTTTTTGATCAACTGTACGCCAGATAGGGAGTGGCGTACCCCAGTAACGTTCACGACTTAGGTTCCAATCTACTAAATTCTCTAGCCAACTACCAAATCGTCCTTTGCCCACATCAGCAGGCTTCCATTGAATGGTACGGTTTGAGTCAATCAATAATTCTTTATAAGCTGTTGTTTTAATAAACCAGGCATCGAGTGGATAGTAAAGAATTGGTTTATGGGTACGCCAGCAATGGGGATAATTGTGCTCATATTTTTCTACTTTGAAAGCTTTGTTTTCTTGCTTTAGTTTCCTAGCAATCAATAGATCTACAGGAGGTAAAGTGGACGCTTGTTCGTAAGCTGATTTTACATAACGTCCAGCAAAATCACTGATTTCTGCTACAAAACGACCTTGTCTATCTACAATTGGAACAGATGCACCTGATGCATTGGTCACCACAATAGGGGCAATATTTTCTTTTTGGGCGATTCGGTAATCATCTGCACCAAAGGTAGGCGCAATATGCACAATACCAGTACCTTCTGTGGTATTGACAAAATCAGCTGCGATCACCTTAAAAGCATCTCCTTTGGGTTGTACATAAGTTAAAAGTTGTTCATAGCGGATGCCTACTAAATCAGCGCCTGTATAGCTGTCGACAATCTCCCAAGGTAAAGTAGTACGATCGGATCTAGCATCAGACTGATAGCCATCACAGCTAGTGGGCGCACTTGTAAAGAAACGTTTTACTGCATCTTCTGCTAAAATAACGTAAATAGGCAGATGGGTATAGGGGTTGATGGTAGCTATTTTAACATAATTAATAGTAGCCCCTACTGCTAGGGCACTATTTGCAGGAAGGGTCCATGGTGTAGTCGTCCATGCCAGAAAATATTCATTGTCTTTTCGTTTAAACTGTGCTACAATCGAAATGTCTTTGACCAACTTATAGCAGTCTGGCTGGTTTAATTCATGGGAACTTAGTCCTGTGCCAATAGTAGGGGAGTAAGGTTGTATAGAATAGCCTTTATAGATCAGTTTTTTATTGTAAAGTGCTTTCAGCATGTACCAAACCGATTCAATATAATCGCGTTCATAGGTGATGTAAGGATTTAGGTTGTCTTTCCAGTAGCCTAGCTGCTTATTTAATGATTCCCATTCGCTTTTGTAAGCCATAACTGTTGCGCGACATGTCTGATTGTAATCGGCTATGCTAATTTTTTTACCAATATCTCCCTTGGTAATACCTAATTTTTTTTCTACTTGAAGCTCCACCGGCAAACCATGTGTATCCCAACCACTTTTGCGACGTACATAATAACCCTGCATGGTTTTATACCTAGTAAAAAGGTCTTTAACGGTCATGGCCAAAATATGGTGTACACCTGGTGCACCATTGGCTGAAGGAGGCCCTTCAAAAAAGACAAAAGGCTCATTGCTTTCACGTTGCTGCATAGAGCATGCAAATGTTTTTTGTTCTTCCCAAAAAAGATCCATTTTTTTTGCAATGTCTAGCAAATTGAGTTGCATTTGCGTTTTGTATTTTTTCATCTACGTGTAGGTAATTAAATCTTTAATGTAAAACACTATGTATTACAATTTAATGAAAAAGTTAGGTTCTATTCCCTCTACAATTGGTTTTGTGTAACATTTTTCCTAACCCTGAGTTTTGAATATGATATGATGCTAGCTATTTTTTAATTTAAGTAGAGATACTAAAGAAAATATTCTAAAGAAAAAGCAACAGTACCGAATATAGGAATATTACAAGCTAGTGGTACAGGCTAGCTTTGGTATGGTATACCTGCTGTACAATCTACATCTGTAACAACATAGCGCCATATTTTATCTAACCCTTTTGAAATGCCTACTCTGGGTGTTGACTTATAAGATAATTGACAACCTATATCTTTAATAGATAATATTTTTGATACGGTTACATCGATGGCATTATGCATTAAATTAATGCCTAAATACTGGCAAAGCTTGCCTGGACCATTTAGGTAAGTATAGGGTGGATGGATCAATTTTATACCTCTAATAAGAGTAGCAGCTGGAAAATTTAAATCTTCCGTAACAATGTTTAAACAGTAATATTTGCCATATATAAAATATACATAAGTAAATCCAGCTAGTCCAAACATGGTTTTAGTTCTTTTGGTCATACCTTTAGCTGCATGGCAAGCCGGATCATTTGTACCAATATAACTCTCCGTTTCAGTAATAATTCCCTTAAAGTTATAAAAACATAATAGTTTACCAATTAAATTGGTACTGACTGTATTGGTATCTTGTATAAAAAAGGATCTAGTGAGTACCATTTGGGATTATTGGATTTGGATATCATCACATCTACTATGTTTTACTTACGATCGAGCTGTTTTATATTACTTAGAGGATAAAGGCCTAAAGAGGTACAGCGTTTTTATTTTGGAATAAAATACTTTTACATATAAAATTGCAGCTAAACATAGGGATACTACACATGCAAAGAGGGTGGTATAGGCTGTTTCTTTATAGCATATTAGCCAAACCTTATGCATAGGAAACTTCTTAGTGAAGAATAGACCCATTATCAAGTGGTCGACAAATGCAGCAATTAATAAACTGATAAAATTGCTTACTATAAAACTGTATCTAGCCTTTAGTTTTAAGAAAATTTTGAAACCTATATAACCAGCAACTAATATAGCCAATAAAGAAGTTCCTATAAGTCCAGGAATAGGTTTCCCAGCGATGCAATATTGCTTATCGTATAATAACCCAAGTGAAGTGGTGGTAGACAATAGAATGCTTATAGTTGCTTTTTGATGGCCATGGCTATTTGCTATTCTATTTAAAATAAATGTTAAAAAAGTAAATAATAATGCACAGTATACTATTTTAGAAGTAAAATTCATGCACAATACAGACGCAAATAATAAACCCACTTGACTGGAATAGTTATTTACTATTTTTTTCATATTGATTATCAGTTTTTATGTTAAAAATTACTTGATAAAATCAAGTAAAATAGCTAATTTTTTTAGTAAAAATACCAATAAAATTACTGTATTAAAACAGCTGTAAATAAATTAGGTAAATCTAAAACGACCTATGTTAATACCAACTTCAATGCGACCTTATTTCAGCTCTTTACTTAAGATAGTCTTATTTGTAGTGATTAATATTTAATTTTATACTTGCTAAATCTGTATAGATACAATAAAAACTTATACGAATCACAGAAATAGCAAAACAATATATTTATATTTGTTTTGCTACTCAAGAGGCTTTTTTATTTTCATCCTATCTATCAGTTCATTGATATCTTGTATGATCTTTGATGCTAATAGCTTATTGTTTTTACTTTTTGCTTCGTTTAAATATAATCCTAAATTACCTTGGATTGTTTCCCCATTTTTCTTGTTTATATCATCGTTGATTCCCCTATAAAACTGAATAATATTCCAGGTTGTAGTACTTTTTGATGAAATGATGGTTGGGTCTTTGAGGTACACATATTACCATTTAGTATTAGCATGCCGCTACTGGTTAGCAACCATTTTTTTGTATGGATTGTTTTGTTTTTTATGAACTGCATATGATTGTTTTTTGTTTTATTTGTGGATTATTGCTATAAATTGCTTAACCTGTCGAATTAAGATTAAGCGTTATGTTATTGAGAATGTTACGTACATTCTTATTTATATCCAAATATATGTTAGGGCTTATTTCTATTTTTTCTAGATCGATTTATTGTAGTCGTCGTTAAGGGGGATAGCATAGAGAAGTAACTACAGCCGTTTGGCATATTACTGAAAATGGTTTTTATTTCCATCTTCTATGTGACCAAAGCCAACAGGCTGGGTTTCGTAAAATATCTGCTTCGAGTCTTTTAGTATAACGTTCTGCAATCTCTTGAACCGATAGTTGGGCAGGTGTTTCTGCTAATAATATAGGTCTTACTCTATATTTTCCCCGTTTGATTCGCTCTGTTTGAATGTAAAAAATAGGATGGTTATGCTTTTGGGCCAGTTTTGCAGCGGTTAAGGTAACAGTAGTGGATTGGGATAAGAAAGTAGTAGCATACCCGTTTTGCTTATGCAGTGGAGCTTGGTCTATTAAAAGTGTAGTAGCCTGAAGAGACCCTTTGTAGGTAGTCATATGTCTGAATAGGGTAATCATCGGAATGGCTTTTCGTTGAAAACGGCTTCTTATATGCAATGCCATACGATTTATGCCTTTGTGGTGTAACGGTTGATAGCCTGCACATATGGTATAAGATGTCTGTAACGCAACGGCGTTTGCAGCCCATTCCCAATTGCCAAAATGACCCGAAACTAATATAATCGATTGATTTCGTTTATAAAATTGTTCTATAGCTTCTATATCCTCAAGGGTAATGTGCTGCAAAAGCTGTTGAGATGTTATCGTGCAAGCTTTTATTTGTTCTAATAGTAGCTCACATAGACGTCGGTAAAACAATTTTTCTATTTGTTTACGTTCATGAACCGTTTTAGTAGCAAAAGCATGCATTAAATTTTGTATGACTACTCTTTTTCTATAACCGATCAGGTAGTAGACTATTATATAGCATAAATCTGATACACAATATAATAGAGAAAGCGGTAAAAAAGAAAGTAGATAACATAAAGCGTATACAATAGACATGAACAAAGGGAAAATTCTGGGAAACAACTATCCGTAATACATACTGTATCTGTTTACGTTTACTTTGCTTTGAGCAAATAGTAAAAAGGTTGTTAAACCTACTTGTAGCGGTAATACAAACTAGATATAAAGATTCTATCGCGTTTGTTTAATCAAATAACCTCAATTCTGGATCGGGATTAGCAATTAAAAAAGTTAAAATTTTTTTTGTGTTTTAAATTTGGAAATGAAAAGTATAGTGGACCGAAAAAATCGGACAATATTTTATAAATTTTGTTTCCGTTTTATTTCTCCTTTATCGTATTGATTTTTTACATGTGTAAGATAGACGTTCATAGGTTTTTGATATTTAATGCTAGAATGAAACCTGTTGTAATTATATTTATGCATGTAATCGTTACTTGGACGATAACTCTACTAACGTAAATTCTTCTTTTAATAAGTCTAATACTATTTTAGTCTTCTCTAATGAACTAAACTTTCTAACCTTTTTTCTTCCCATTTCATAAACTCGTTTGTGAAACAATAAAACTAGTACAATATGAAACAAAGTATCTAATTTTCTGTCCAGTTTTTTCGGTCCACTATATTTTGGTAGTTACTCCATACTTAGACGATAACTCTACTAACGTAAATTCTTCCTTTAATAAATCTAAGACTATTTTAGTCTTCTCTACTGAACTAAACTTTCTAACCTTTTTTCTTCCCATTTCATAAACTCGATTGTGAAACAATAAAACTAGTACAATATGAAACAAAGTATCTAATTTTCTGTCCAGTTTTTTCGGTCCACTATAGTTTTTTTCAATAATTTAACTATTTTTTCATGATCATTTTTCCTAGCTAAATCAAGAGGCGTGTCATCATATCTGTTTTTTTCATTAACAAGAATATTTGGATGTTCCAATAACGCTTTGACCACTTCTGTATGACCTTTTTGTGCTGCTAGATGAAGGGGAGTAAAGTTATCTTTCGTTTTTTCGTTTACCTTAACTTCATTGATCTCCAATAACGCTTTGACTACTTCTGTATGACCCTCTTGTGCTGCAATATGAAGGGGATTAAAGTTATCTTTCGTTTTTTCATTTACATTAATTCTTTTATCTTCCAATAACGCTTTTACCACTTCTGTATGACCCTTTTGTGCTGCTAGATGGAGAGGAGTAAAGTTATCTATCGCTTTTTCATTTACATTAATATTTTTATCTTCCAATAAGGCTTTTACCACTTCTGTATGACCATTTTGTGCTGCTATATGAAGGGGATTAAAGTTATCTTTCGCTTTTTCATTTACATTAATTCTTTTATCTTCCAATAAGGCTTTTACCACTTCTGTATGACCATTTTTTGCTGCTATATGAAGGGGAGTAAAGTTATCTTTCGTTTTTTCATTTACATTAATATTTTTATCTTCCAATAACGCTTTGACCACTTCTGTATGACCCTCTTGTGCTGCTAGATGAAGGGGAGTAAAGTTATCTATCGTTTTTTCATTTACATTAATTCTTTTATCTTCCAATAACGCTTTGACCGTTTCTGTATGACCACTATATGCTGCTAGATGAAGGGGAGTAAAGTTATCTATCGCTTTTTCGTTGATTTTAATTTTTATATGTTCCAATAACGCTTTGACCATTTCTGTATGACCATAATATGCTGCTATATGAAGGGGAGTAAAGTTATCTTTCGCTTTTTCATTTACATTAATTCTTTTATCTTCCAATAAGGCTTTTACCACTTCTGTATGACCATTTTTTGCTGCTAGATGAAGGGGAGTACAGTTATTTATCGCTTTTTCGTTGATTTTAATTTTTATATCTTCCAATAAGGCTTTTACCACTTCTGTATGACCATTTTGTGCTGCTAGATGAAGGGGAGTAAAGTTATCTATCGTTTTTTCATTTACATTAATTCTTTTATCTTCCAATAACGCTTTTACCACTTCTGTATGACCATTTTGTGCTGCTATATGAAGGGGAGTACAGTTATCTATCTCTTTTTCATTTACATTAATTCTTTTATCTTCCAATAACGCTTTGACCACTTCTGTATGACCCTCTTGTGCTGCTATATGAAGGGGAGTAAAGTTATCTATCGCTTTTTCGTTTACCTTAACTTCATTGACCTCCA
>NZ_JBOZWY010000006.1:0-59390 GCF_050864915.1 Candidatus Cardinium hertigii | reverse complement strand
ATTATTATTTTATAATCGATATACTTTTCCTTTTATTTAAGGATATATAAGCTTGGAGCATACTGAAAGATAGGTAGTTTTTATATAATTTAATCCACCTGGTTTAGCTGTTCTACTTGTTTGATGGATAAACCAGTAATCCGTATAATTTTTTCTACTGGATCTCCCTCTTGTAGCATAGATTTAGCGATTTCCATTTTACCCTTTTCTTGACCTATTCGGATTCCTTCTTGTCTACCCTGTTTTTTCCCTTTTTCTTTACTTTGTTTTTTGGTGAGTTTTATTTCTTCTTTAAAAGCTTGGTGTATGGTTTTAAGTTTTTTTTCAAAATGATCTTTTACTTCAATACTTGGAATGTATTTAACACGGCTCTGTCTCATCTGTATTTAATTTTGTATAATTCTCTCTCTTGTCTTGAATTTTGGATATTATGCGGCCATAAGTTTAGCGAAGTTCTCAAAAGTAGATTCTTGTTTTTTAGCTCCGATTAGTTGTCCTTTTTGAATAATTATAATGTTTTCTATTCCTGTAATGGTAATGTTAGCCGAATGAAAATTCTTAAATCCCAACATAGGTTTTATCCGTTTTTTGATAAACCTATGATCTTGTTCAACTCTATTATTCAAGTATTTGTTTTGAAATATTTGAATCTTGTGATCTTGATCTAGTTCTGTATTTAATGCATCAAGAGCAGATTTATTACTACCGCTTTTGTCAACTACCACTTTGTAAGGAGTCTTATTTTCTTTGATAGCCTTACGAAAAAAAGAAAGAGCTGCAGAATTGTCTCTACGTTCATTTAGAAAAAAATCAACTGTATCTCCATAACGATCTACTGCTCTATATAAATAGAATCCACTTACCATTTAAATTTGACGTTAAGTTCATCCATCCTCCAGCTACTACAACTGGGCGTTTTCTTTTCTTTACGTCTTGATCTAATGAGGGGAATGAACTTAATGACCCACTTTGTTAAGTAGAATGATCAATATTTGCGCTCTCATATGCATCATCTCTTCAAGTCTCTATAGCTTAAAAAAAACGACATTTATATACACAAATAGAAGGATTAAATCTGGCTGATGAACAAAATCTTTAAAATATGGCAATGAATCTACGGGCAATAGTAAAATCATTTAGTCAATTTTTAACTAAAATTACCTAAAATAACCGCGACTTAAACAAATGCGACAGAACCGCTACGGTTACTAAATCCTATTCACCGCAAACCAATGGATTTTGTGAGCGTTTTAAAAAACTATGAAACGGAATTTTTGATACAGCATGCGTAAAAAATCTATAGAATCTAATGATTTACAAGAAGATGTAGATTACTGGTTGCTTACTACAATTATGAGCGACCTCACTCTTGGAAATATTGGTTCGGAAAACTCAGATGCAAACTTGGAAGGATAGTAAAAATTAGTACCTTGAAATAAAATAATCAAATCGCCTATATTAAAAACATGGCTGACAACCTAGACTTAACTGACAACTAAACTATAATTTTTATTCCTGTCAAGATTAAATCTGACTACTACACCTAACTTTTTTGTCCTAAAAATAATTTTTTACAAAGTCCTTCTTGTGCCAATAACGTTGCAGGGGTTCCCTCTTCTACTATTTTCCCTTGCTCTAATACAATAATTTTATCAGCATGACAAATGGTACTTAACCTATGGGCTACCACAATAGAGGTTTTATCTTTAATAAATAATTCAAGACTTTTTTGTAGCCTTCGTTCAGAAGCAGTATCTAAAGCTGAAGTTGCTTCATCTAAAACTAAGATAGGTGGATGGCCTAATATGGCTCTTGCAATACAAATACATTGTTTTTGACCACCAGAGAGTTTATTTCCATTTTCTCCAATGATGGTATCATATGCTTGGGGTAAGTTCATAATAAAATGATGTGCACAAGCTATTCGAGCCGCTTCTATCACCTCTGTCTTGCTAAATCTTGGTCTATTGAGGGTAATATTATTAAAGATTGTATCGTGAAATAAAATAGATTCTTGCGCAACAATGCCTATTAAACGATGTAACGATGCTTCATTAATATGGGAAATAGGTAGATGGTCTATTTCAATGGCTCCATCATTTGGCTGATAAAGCCCCGATAGAAGGGATAAAAGAGTGGATTTCCCCGATCCAGAAGCACCAACTAATGCAACTGTTTCACCTTTTTGAATCGTAAAATTGACCCGATGTAAAACCTTTTTTGTATCCTCATAAGCAAAAGAAACATCCTTAAAAATGATCGTACTTTTGAATGTGGTAGCGGTATGGGTTCTTAAATTTTTTTTCGACTCAGATTTTTCATCTAATAAATCGAAAATACGTCTTCCAGCAGCCGTACCTCTTTGAATATGGCCGATACATCTTGCCATCATTTTAATCGGTATAAGTGTTTGGGAACAAATAATAATGTATGCAATAAAAGTACTGGGTGTAAGCATGCTACGATCTAAAAGAAGCAAATGGCCACCGTAGGCAAGTATAATGGAAACTGCTCCCACACTCAATGATGCAGATATAGGAACAATCATATAGCTTTTTTTAGCTACTCCCATATGGGTACCGATATACCACTTTGCTTCTTTTTTAAACTGATCAATAGCATATTTCTGGGCCCCAAAATTTTTTATAACTTGCATACCACTTATCGTCTCTTCAGTTACATTCATTAAGTTGCCCAGTGACTTTTGGGTTTGATCGGTCCATTTACGCAAGGATTGTATAATTTTAGCTATAGCCCATCCAGCAATCGGTAAAAACAGTAGGGTAAATAGACTAAGTTTTGGCGACATGTAAAATAGCACAGCTATGTAACAAAAGAGTTGAGTCGGTTCTTTTAAAAATACCCGTAAAGTATCTGATATTGCATGTTCGATTTCTTGAATATCAACAGTAATACGTGCTATTATATCTCCTTTTTTTTGACGGGTAAAGTATTGTGTAGGAAGGGCTAAGATGTGTTTAAAAAGTGCCAAACGTAAATTATGCACTAGATTTATGCGTACTTTAGCCATGGTAACATCTGCTATATACCTGAAAAATACACTAATTGCGTTAGACAACATAAATAAAAATGCCAACCAAAAAAGTGCATGTATTTTACCTTGATGTATAATGATGCTTATAAAGCAATAATTAAATAATTTGGTTAAATAATGTATATCGAGGTGTGGTTTTGGAAAACATTGCTGATCCAACAATAGACGGTTTAACTCTTCTTGGTTAAATAGTATTTTAAGCAAAGGAATCACCAAACCATAGGTGGCCAATCCAAAAAAAATGGACAGCAAGATGGCAAAAAAATAATACAAAGCGCATCTTCTCCAAGGCCCTGCGTAATCTAAAATTCTAGAATAAGTGCGCATTGAAAATGAATATTACCCTTATTGATCTAACGATAAAAATTAGATTGATGATGCTATCTCAACTATTAATCCTCCACAAAAAGATCACTAGCTATTTGATCCGCTAGTAATTTACCACTATTTGTTAAATAAAGTGTATGATCGTTCATATAGCCCAATCCACGTAGTATAATTTTTTTTAAATAATCTTTTTGTATATACATCAGGTCAATAGCATATTTTTTATAAATCCAATCAAAATCACATCCCCAGCAGGTTCTAATATTGGTCATAATGTATTCATTTACATGATTGGCAATTGTTAATATTTCCTCGGTATAGGGAAGCTTGCCATATTGAATCGCCTTAACATAAATTCCGTTATGGTCAATATTCGATTGTCTTTGTAACCGATTGTAGCTATGTGCACCGGGTCCTATACCTATATATGGACCTGATTTCCAGTAGTTGGTATTATGTCTAGAATATTTTTCCGGCTTGCAGAAATTAGAAATTTCATAGTGGACATATCCCTGTTTACAGAAAGTTTCTACTGCCCATTCAAACTGTTCTACCGTTAGTGTTTCATCTGCTTCAACCATGATGCCTTTTTGATGCCAATAACCCAATACGGTTTTGGGTTTAATGGTTAAACAATAGGCAGAAATATGCTCTGGTGCCAGCAATAGGACTTGCGTTAAGTCGGCAGACCAATCCTGTGTAGTAGTAACAGAAAGCCCATACATAAGGTCTATGTTTAAATTATTAAAACCAGCAGCACGTGCCCACGCTATACTTCTTTGTGCCATTGCACCCGTATGGGCTCTATTCATATAACGCAATACAGTATCATTAAAGGACTGTATCCCTATGCTAAGTCTATTGATACCCATATGATGCCATCCTTGCAATTTTTCTAAGGTGATGTCATCAGGATTTGCCTCTAAAGTAACCTCTGCTGATGGCGCTATAGGAAAATATCGTACCACTTGATTCAATAGTTGGTCTATTTCTGAAAGGGATAATAAAGAAGGCGTACCTCCCCCAAAATAAATGCTGGTAATCGGCATACCTTTTAAATCATTCTGACGTAGCTTAATTTCTTTAAGCATACTTTTGATTACCAATGATTTAAGCTTTAAATTTGTGCTAAAGTGAAAGGCACAATAGTGGCATGCTTGTTTGCAAAATGGAATATGCAGATAGATAGCTGCATGACTGTTTTCTTGTATTGAGATCAATGGTATAGGTTGGTTGCAGGGCTCTGTCGCATCTGTATTTAATTTTGTATAGTTTTCTCCCTTGTCTTGAAATTTGGATATTATGCGGCCATAAGTTTAGCAAAGTTATCAAAAGTAGATGCTTGTCTTTTAGCTCCGATTAATTGTCCTTTTTGAATGATTCTAATATTTTCTATCCCTTTTATAGTAATTGCAGCAGCATGGAAACTTTTAAACCCTAGCATGGGTTTGATCCGTTTTTTTAATGAATCTATGATCTTGTTCAACTCTATTATTCAAGTATTTGTTTTGAAATATTTGAATCTTGTGATCTTGATCTAGTTCTGTATTTAACGTATCAAGAGCAGCCTTATTACTACCGCTTTTGTCAACTACTACTTTGGATGGAGTGTTATTATCTTTGATAGCCTTACGAAAAAAAGAAAGAGCTGCAGACTTGTCTCTACGTGCACTTAGAAAAAAATCAACTGTATCTCCATAACGATCTACTGCTCTATATAAATAAATCCACTTACCATTTAATTTGACGTAAGTTTCATCCATCCTCCAGCTACTACCAACTGGGCGTTTTCTTTTTCTTACTTCTTGATCTATGAGTGGAATGAATTTAATGACCCACCTTTGTAAGGTAGAGTGATCAATCTTTGCACCTCTTATATGCATCATTTCTTCTATATCTCTATAGCTTAAAGAAAAACGACATTTCATGTAGACAAATAACAAGATTAACTCCGGTGAAGAACAAAATCCTTTAAAATAGGGCAATAATCTATGGGTAATAGTAAACATTTTGGTCAATTTTTGACTAAAATTAATAAATTAACTGACGCCTTAAAACAAATGCGACAGAACCCTTCAGGCGCCACTAAATAAATTTTTTTGTTTTAAACGATTCCATTCTTGAATAAATAATCCGGTTCTTAGCGCATTATCTGAAATAATAATTTCTTTTAGATGACATGCTTTAATAATTACTTTAATAAGAACAGCAGATAATGGAATTAGCTTTAAAAAAACAGGTTCAATAGCAAGCTGTTTTTGCCAAATATCTACAGGAGTGGTTCGTATAATTTCATAAATTTTAAAAAACTGCTCTGCAGAGACTCTTTTTATACTACTATTTGTTTCAATAGCTGAAGCACCATAGTAAGATTTATATAACATTAGTAATGTACGAAAAGCACCAGAACTTCCAACAAGTTGACTGGGTCTATATAGCTTAGTTTCAACAAAAAGCGGTGCCAAAGCAGTACGATAATAGTCTTCTAAAAGCGCTACTTGAAGAGGCGTAATAGGCGCATTATAGGGAAATTGAGCAGCAACACGACGTATACCTAGTTTAAAACTTCCTGCCCACAAAGATTGTAGATGGTCAAAGATAATACACTCTACACTGCCGCCACCTATATCAACAATTAAGCCATCCCTATCTGTTAATCCAAAAGAAGAAGCAACACCCTGATAAATTAACATAGCTTCGTCTATACCAGAAATAATTTCTACTCGAATATCGGTTTCAGAACAAATTGCTTTAATGACTTCAGCTGCATTAGATGCATCACGTAGGAGGCTTGTAGCCTTGGCAACCATAAAGCGGACACCCTCTGCATCTAACTTTTTTCTAATGGTTACCATTGTATTTACAATATTTTTTTGTTCTTCTAATGAGATATGAGTAGAATCTAGGGGCTCTTGAGCCATAGCTCTTATAATTTTTTCTTCGTAAAGTACGGTATACTTTTCTCGATCAATTTCCCCTACTAAAACATTTATAACATTAGTACCCAAATCAATAACAGCTAATTTCGACATAATAATTACCATTAAAAAGCTGTTTTACTGCTTATTTTATTAAATACCATAAAACTAAATAACTACTTTCTTTTCAAGGAATGAGATACTCCATTTTAGATACAATGTTAGATCGGACATTAGTTTGTTTACTATTCTACCATAACCTGGAACATAATAGTTCAATACCTGATGATCATTATTATTTTTGGTCCAATGCAAACGATGGGCTATTCCAAGCCGCATCCCTCCATAAAGTTGAGATACCAATCTATACTCAGAGCCTCCAACCAACTGAATCCAACCTGCTATAAGGGGCTCGACCGCAGAAGTTAGAGCGTTATTATAAGAGGTAATAAGGTCAAATCGGCTATGCCCATAAGCGATACCATAATAAGCATTGGTAAGCGGATTGGGGTGGATGACATATAGTAGAGCTACTAAACCATAGTATCCCTTTGAGTTACGATTACAATCTTTTTCTTGCAGCTGATAAGATCCGTAGACTGCATCAATGGAGAACTGTATTGGACCAATCGAATGGCAGTCAATCCCTACTCCATAGCTTTCTTGTCCACTTTTCCACACATTTTGTAGAAACTTAACCCAATCTACCCTTATTCCAACATCCTGTAAAATAGGCGTATAATTAGCCACGTGCATAGTTTTAGCGACCAAAGAGAGCCGTAAAAGATCCATAACATTTCTATGTGCCACCTTTACCAATGGATATTCCCCTTTTTCTATCTGGGTACCCTCTTTTTTTGAAAACCTGTTGGATATTTCTAAATCAGCATCTGCTTGCGCTTGCTGAAAGCGCAAGCCATGGGTATCAACCATAGAGATATTTTCTGGATTAGCTCCAAAGACTCTAATACTAAAAAATGTATAGAGAACGGCAATACGTAAGATCTTTATCGCTAATGCACACTCCATAGTTAAAATACCAATATTTAAATTAAATCTACCACTCAGATACTAGGCTTATGCTTTAATACAGCCATAATCCATCTGTCTTTTTGACGTATATCCTTATATAAAGCTATTTGCTTAAAATTCGCGCAACGCAATAAATCTACAATCTTTTCACCTAATGTTTCATTAATCTCTAAACAAAGTATACCGTTACGGCACAAATGACGAACCGCGCATTGAATAATTTGTCTATAGAATAGAAGTGGATCATCATGGACAAATAAAGCCAAATGAGGTTCATAGTCTAGCACATTTGGATGCATAAGAGACTTTTCCTGTATGGACACATAGGGGGGATTGCTAACGATTAAGGACCAATTACATGAAGGAAGTGGATCTGTTAAAATATCTGCTTCTATAAAACGAACGGCTACACCTAACTGCATTGCATTATAAGCAGCAACTTCTAACGCTTCTTTACTTATATCAAGCGCATCTACTAAAGCCTCTGGAAATTGCTTCTTAAGCGTAATAGCAATACAACCACTACCGGTTCCTATATCTAGGATAGAGGTGGGAGGTGAAAGATGACGCATTAAAAATGCTACCCATTCTTCTGTTTCTGGTCGTGGAATCAATACAGCAGGCGTTACCTTAAAGAGATTACCCAAAAAATAGGTAGCGCCAATAACATATTGAATTGGCTCATACTTTTTTAATCTACCTAACCCATCCAAAATATTTTCTTGAACAGCAGGTGAAATGGTACACAGTGGATTGAGTATATAATCTGTTAGATCAACTTGTAAATAATAGTTCAATAATTGTTGTACTATAGCACGACATTCTAGTTGGTTAGGTATAGCCAAGGCTAATGACTGGGACAATAGATCTGATAATGTGCGAAGAGGCATTTCAACTACAGAAGATGAATTGTTACAAAATCGATTCATTGGATTTATATAAAATACAATTTGATGGACTCATAGAGGGCTCTGTCGCATCTATGTTTAATTTTTCCTGGATCTTCCGCTTATCTTGAATTTTAATTATTATTCGCCCATAAGTTTAGTGAAGTTCTCAAAAGTAGATAGCTGTTTTTTAGCTCCGATTAATTGTCCTTTTTGAATGATTCTAATATTTTCTATTCCTTTTATAGTAATGGAAGCAGTATGGAAACTCTTAAACCCTAGCATGGGTTTTATCCGTTTTTTGATAAACCTATGATCTTGCTCAACTCTATTATTAAAGTATTTGTTTTGAAGTATTTGAATGTTATAATCTTCATCTAATTCTGTATTTAACACATCAAGAGCAGCTTTATTACTGCCGCTTTTGTCAACTACCACTTTGGATAGAAGGTTATTCTCTCTGATAGCCTTACGAAAAAAATAAAGAGCTGCAGATTTATCTCTACGCTCACATAGAAAAAACTCAACTGTATTTCCATAACGATCTACTGCTCTATATAAATAGATCCACTTCCCTTTTAGTTTAACATACGTTTCATCCATTCTCCAACTATTACCAACTACGCGTTTTCTTTTTCTTACTGCTTGATCTATCAGGGAAACAAATTTTATAACCCATCTTTGTAAAGTAGAGTGATCAATCTTTGCGTCTCTCATATGCATCACCTCTTCCAAATCTCTATAGATTATAGAAAAACGACATTTCATACAAACAACAGGATTACCTCACCTGATGAACAAAATCCTTTAAAGTAAGGCAATAATTTGGGTATAATAGACAACATCTTAGTTACTTTTTAACTAAAAATACTAAAATAACTGCCTCCTTAAAACAAACGCGACAGAACCAAGCTATATGCAATCAAATATAGATGTGATAAAGCCACTTAACAAGGTACATGACCTGGTGTACGTGGAAATGGAATAACATCACGTATGTTTTCCATACCCGTTATAAACAATATCAATCGGTCAAGCCCTAAACCAAATCCGCTATGGGGTATGGTACCAAAACGTCTGGTATCCAAATACCAGTTTAAATCTTGAATAGAGATACACTGCATTGATTTTTCTAAATAATCTATGCGCTCTTCTCTTTGCCCCCCCCCAATAATTTCTCCTATACCAGGGAAAAGCAGATCCATAGCTGCTACTGTTTTGCCATCATCATTTTGTCGCATGTAAAATGGCTTAATATCTTTTGGATAATCGGTTACTACTACAGGTCTTTTAAAAAAATGTTCTACCAAATATCGTTCATGTTCTGATTGAAGATCCATACCCCAATCGGTAACAGGATAGACAAATTTGCCATGCTTGTTTGATTCAGATTCCTTTAAAAGGGCAATGGCTTCGGTGTAGGTAATACAAGCGAAAGGCTCTGCCAATACGAATCGTAACCGTTCTAACAGGGAAACCCCAGCTCTATCTTGTTCACTTCTACAGCTAAGCGACCGTTGGTTCAAAAAATCTAGTTCTGTGGGACACTGTTTTAGTACATAGTCTAATACGAATTTTAACAACGCTTCTGCAAGCGCAATAGTATCTTCCAGGTTATTAAAAGCTACCTCTGGTTCAACCATCCAAAATTCCGCTAAGTGTCTGGTTGTATTAGAATTTTCTGCCCTAAAAGTAGGACCAAAAGTATAGACTGCTCCTAGTCCCATCGCAGCTGCTTCTGCAGCAAGTTGTCCAGAGACGGTTAAGTTGGTAGGGTGATTAAAAAAATCTTCTCTAAAATCAATACTACCATCTAGATTTTTAGGTAAATGGGCAATATTCAGACTGGTTACACGAAATAATTCTCCTGCACCTTCTGCATCAGCTGCAGTAATAATAGGCGTGTGCAGATAAAAAAAACCACGATCGTGAAAAAAATGGTGAATGGCATAACTAACGGCATGTCTAATGCGAAACACCGCACCAAAAGTATTGGTGCGAAAACGAAGATGTGGCCATGTGCGTAGAAATTCTAACGAATGGGCTTTGGGTTGTAAGGGGTAACCTGGAGCATTACCCAGTAGGGTCAGTTGGCAACCATGTAATTCCACCAATTGATTGCTTCCTTTTGAGGCCACAAGATTGCCAGATACTGCAATACTAGCACCTGTAATCAGTTGATTCAGCAGTGCCTTAGGAAGTGCAGATGGTGCCATAACTACCTGTAAGTTTTGTTGGCAAGAACCGTCATTTATCGTAAGAAATATAACTTTCTTATTGATACGCTTGGTGCGAATCCAACCTTTTGTTTCAATTGCACAACCAACTGTGCCAAATTGTAAAAGTTCTTTAATTTTGCGATACAACGTATTCTCTTTATTAGTATAGGAATAGTATAGAAAGATTCATATTTTCCCGGTATAGCTATATAACATACCGAGCAAAATCTAATCTATAAATAGTTTTTATTTAATCCAACTGAATGCTAAGATGCAGAAGTTACAATTAGAACAACGGTTAACGCAGAAATTATCTGGACAACAAATTCAATTTGTTAAGTTATTGCAAGTACCTACTATAGCACTTAACGACTACATCTCAAAAGAGGTCGCCACGAATCCTTTATTAGATGAGGTAAAAGAGGTAGAAAGTGAAGAAGTATCTTGCATATCCGAACAACTTGCTCAGGATTTTTCTGATTATCGTTCAAATGATTTAAATAAAAAAATATATAAAACAGAGGGTAACCCCACTCGTGACCTTTGGACTCCATCTATTGTTTCACTACAAGAAAAGTTAAGAGAACAACTTCATTTGCTCCACTTAAATAAAGTAGGGTATATAATAGGCGAACATCTAATTGGTAGTTTAGATCAAGATGGCTACCTTTCATGTGATTTGGAAACAGTTGTACAAGATCTTCATGTAATGCATTATTTAGAACTTTCTTTAGAAGAAGTTGAAGAAGTATTAACGGCTATTCAGCATTTAGATCCACCTGGTATTGCAGCTAGAAATCTACAAGAGTGTTTATTAATTCAACTGAAAGGGCAAAATCAGAAAGATCCGCTCATTCAGTTGTCACAGCGTGTGGTAAGTAGTTGTTTTGAAGCTTTTACGAAGAAACACTATGAAATCATCGTTAAAAAATTAGGACTTGCTGACACAAATCTTTTGAAGAAGGCACTGGTGCATATTGCTCGACTTAATCCCAGACCAGGCCAATATAATAATGGAATAACGTATAGCAATGATTATCTTACTCCAGACTTTATAATTTTAGAAAATCAAGGCAAGCTTAGCGTTGAACTGGTCCACTACCCTGTTTATAAGCCACGCTTTAATAAAAGATATCTTAGTATACTGGAAACGTATGAAAAAAAGCGTAAACAAGATCTAGAAAGTCAGGAGATGATTGCCTTTTTAAGAAAAAATCTAGAGTATGCCAAATGGTTTATGGAAGCACTAAGTCAGCGGAGTCAAACACTTTTAAAGACCATGGAAGCAATTTTACAACTGCAATATGCTTTCTTTTCAGAAGAGGAAGAAACTGATAAATTAAAGCCGATGGTTTTGCAACATGTAGCCGATAAAGTTGGTATGGATGCTTCTACTATTTCAAGAATTGTCAACCAAAAGTCAGTACAAGGTAAGTTTGGTGTATATCCTTTAAAGTTTTTTTTCTCTGAAGGCATCAACAGATCTACTGGAGAAGATATTAGCAATAAAGTTGTTAAAAACAGAATTTTAGAGTTAATTAATAGTGAGCATAAAGAAAATCCTTACTCGGATGAAGGTATTGTAGGGTTATTGGCAGCTGAGGGATACAATGTGGCACGCCGTACCGTAACTAAATACAGAAAGCAATTGCACCTACCAGTTGCTAGGTTGCGAAAGGTACTCATATAATCTGTAGAAAGTCAAGATTTGATGGTACAGACAGTAAAAATTGTAGTGTATAGTTATCCGGGTCTTTCTAAAAGATTGTGTTATAATAAACCGAAAAATTAAGATAAGGGAGAGGGGCTATACAAAATAAACTACAGACGCGAGAGACCTATCCATTAGCCATTCGTAATTCTTTCCTGATCAGCTCCTTGGTCATTAATATGGCTGCGCAACATAAGCAATACAGCTGCTAGCATTAAAAAACAAAAAAATGCTACCATCAAAAAACCAATGTAGTTACTCGCAAAGATTTGATTCAGCCAGCAGGCCAGTCCAAGTAATAAGAAACGCAATCCTAAACCAAATAGGATAAAAGCTGTGGAAAAGATCAACAAGATCCAGCCTACTTTTTTAGCCTTTTTTTTCAG
This sequence comes from Candidatus Cardinium hertigii, assembly GCF_050864915.1. Classification (GTDB taxonomy): domain Bacteria; phylum Bacteroidota; class Bacteroidia; order Cytophagales; family Amoebophilaceae; genus Cardinium; species Cardinium hertigii_D. The sequence continues at coordinate 46,855 of NZ_JBOZWY010000006.1, read as the reverse complement.
GCTATCCTGGAATGCATAGATTAATATGACCAACTTTTCTCTTACTAGTTCCACCATACAAGCCATTCCAAATAGCTTACTTACTATTTTTACAATTCTAAAAAACATTCTGCTAAAGTGAGGTAAATACAAAAATTAACTTTGGTTGAGTAGATTTTACATGGTTAAGAATATAGGCTATTCGATATACTAACCATCCTACTGCTTGGTAACCTTAACAGACATATGGGTCCTATGTATACCATGCGTATGTGTACTAAAAAAGGACTGGTTCATATCCATATCATTTTTACAAAGCTTGCCATAAACATATCCAACCAGCGCGCCAGCCAACTGGGCTAAGTAAGCACCTGCATATTGCGTGGGCAGATGGCGCAGATGGAAAAGCGGGATCAACAGCAAAGCAAGTGCAATATATCTTAATGGCAACGAGAAAAAGAAGCAATACAACCTTAAATGAGGCATGGATACACAAACAGCGGCCATAATAGCATAAATGGCCGCTGAAGGACCAGTAAGATCAGTAGCAATGCCCTTAAAAGGTGGCGAAAAGTGGTATAGTATACCAAAAACAACTGCACCTACTATTTGTCCCAAACTATAGAGGCGGAACATATGTTTTGAACGTACAATGGCTGGTATGCTTTGCGCAAAGATATATAATATAAAAATGTCCCAAAACAAATCTATAAAACCTTTATGGATGAAAGAGTAGGTAATAATGGTCCATGGTCGCTGTAGCAACAATGGATAGAGAGAAGGAAAAGTTAATTGTCTATAAAGCCACAAAAAGTAATCTTTACAACCGCAGATATAACACGCAGTATCAAGCAAAAACAGAAATAGAAAACTAAAAATATGTATTAAAATCAGTTGTCTCAACCCATTCTTAGACGCTTTAAACTGATTGCGAAAATAGAGGTAAACCATATGCATAACCACTAGAAATTAACAAAAACTACCAGAATCAAAGACTATTTTAATACATGCTATCTGCAAAATACTTACCACATCTACTGGGTTTTTCTATTTAGATTTAGTATACAAAATAATACCATGCTAAGGGTTACAATATATTTTAGTTAGACTACTAAATTTACAAAAACTTATTGTATATTTTAACTATTATCCCCTACAGCTAAGAGATAAAGGGGTGTCCAAAAAAGCATTCGCTGGCCATGAAATAAGATATAGCACAGCTTTCCTAGCGCCTACCGAACGATCATTTGCGATAGAGCCATTCAGTAGCGCTAAACATTTTACCCATACAAGCAACCTTAAGTATGCTAATTATTAGAAATAATTAATATTAATACGTATATTCAGCTGGTCAGTTTTCATAGGCAATTTGTTAGCCTGCTTAAGATTTTGATATAGGCTTATAATTTTCTTAAATTTGCACACCTTTAGGATTAAAACAAAAATTATAAATAATTCAATATAGTACATGTTAACCATACAACAGCTCGTAAGAAAAGGGAGAAAAAAAATTTCTTCTGCTTCCAAATCTCCAGCGCTTGCATCATGTCCGCAGCGAAGGGGTGTGTGCATCAAAGTGTATACTATGAAGCCAAGAAAACCTAACTCTTCTATGAAAAAAGTAGCTAGGGTACGTCTCACAACGGGTAAAGAAGTGAACACGTATATTCCTGGGGAAGGTCATAACTTGCAAGAACACTCTATTGTTCTGATCAGAGGAGGGGGCGTAAAAGATTTATCAGGTGTCAGCTATTCTATTATTCGTGGTGTGTTGGATACCTCAGGTGTAAGTGGAAGATGTCAAGGTAGATCTGTGTATGGTGCTAAAAAACAAAAAAAGTAACAGGGTGACATTTAAATAGCTCCAGAAAAAGATTAGTTTCAGTGAAAGAAATAATATGAGAAGAAAACAAGCTACAAAAAGAGTATTGGCACCCGACTATAAATATGGTGATCCGCTTGTAACTAGGTTTGTAAACGGATTAATGGAACGAGGTAAAAAAAGTCTTGCTTTTAGCATTTTTTATGATACCATTGAAGCACTTTCTTACAAAACAAAAGAAGAAGGATTGGAAATTTGGCGCAAAGCGCTCCAAAACGTAACGCCCACTTTGGAAGTCAAACGTCGACGTGTTGGTGGGGCTACGCTTCAAGTTCCCGTTGAAATAAGGCCAGATAGAAGGGTGTTTTTAGGTATGAAATGGTTGATTGCTTACGCAAGATCGCGCGGAGAAAAGACTATGAAAGAAAAGCTTACCAATGAAATCATTGCAGCTGCTAAGGAAGAAGGAGCTGCTTTCAAGCGTAAGGTAGATACCCATAAAATGGCAAGTTCCAGTAGAGCCTACTCACACTTTAACCTGAGATAAATGGCAGGCGAACTAACTTTTTTAAGAAATATAGGCATCATGGCCCATATTGATGCGGGTAAAACGACTACTACAGAACGTATTTTATATTACACAGGGCTAACCCATAAAATAGGTGAAGTACATGATGGGGGGGCTGTGATGGATTGGATGGCTCAAGAACAAGAGCGTGGCATTACTATTACCTCTGCTGCTACGACTACATTTTGGAAATATCCTACGATACAGGGCAAAACAGCTGATAAGACCCAAACCTACAAGGTAAACATTATTGACACACCTGGTCACGTAGATTTTACAGTAGAAGTAGAGCGTTCTTTGCGTGTTTTAGATGGCGCTGTCGCTTTATTTTGTGCCGTATCTGGTGTAGAACCGCAATCTGAAACGGTTTGGCATCAAGCAGATAAATATAAGGTGCCCCGTATCTGCTTTATAAACAAAATGGATAGAGCCGGTGCAAATTTTTTTAATGCATTGAATGAAATCAAGGAAAAGTTAGGAGCCAATCCTGTTCCTTTGCAAATTCCTATTGGCAGTGAAACATCCTTTAAAGGGATAGTAGATTTGATTACCAATGAAGCAATCGTTTGGAATGAACATGATTTAGGTATGACATACCAGGTTATATCTATTCCCGATGATTTAGTAGAGACTGCTGAAGAATGGCGTCAAAAGCTGATTGAAAGTGTAGCCAGTTATGATGAAGCATTAATGGAAAAATTCTTTGACCATCCAGATGCGATTACACCAGATGAAATCAGGGCAGCCATTCGAAAAGCCGTTATTGACCTCTCTTTTTCCCCTGTGCTCTGTGGTTCTGCCTTTAAGAATAAGGGGGTCCAGGCACTATTGGATGCAGCATGTGCCTACTTGCCGTCTCCATTAGATTTACCTGCAGTAGCCTGCACCCATCCAGATACGGGAGAATTAATGCTTAGAAAACCAGAGAATAGTGAGCCATTCACAGCATTGGCTTTTAAAATCGCCACTGATCCTTTTGTAGGTAGGCTTGCTTTTTTACGGGTCTATTCTGGTACCCTAGATGCAGGATCCTATGTTCAAAACAATAGAACAGGAAAAAAAGAACGGATTGCGCGTCTAATGCAAATGCATGCCAATAAACAAAATCCTATCAATAGGGTACAAGCAGGAGACATTTGTGCAGTAGTAGGCTTTAAAGAAATTAAAACAGGAGATACCCTGACGGGTGAAAAGCAAAAAGCTATATTGGAGGCCATCACCTTTCCAGAACCGGTAATTGGTTATTCTATTGAACCTAAAAAACAGGCAGACCAAGATAAGTTGACGCTATCCATTGCCAAGCTGATGGAAGAGGATCCAACTTTACGGATGGAAACCAATCGTGAAACAGGCCAAACCATTTTGAAAGGAATGGGTGAGTTGCACTTGGAAATTATTATTGATCGGCTTAAGCGTGAATTTAAACTTGAAATCAACCAAGGTGCTCCACAAGTGGCCTACAAAGAAGCACTTACTGCTACGGTAGAGCATAAAGAAGTTTATAAAAAACAAACAGGTGGTAGAGGTAAATTTGCAGACATCGTTTTTGAGATAGGACCTAAAGAAATAGTTGAAGGGGAATCGATTAAGCCTGGATTAGAATTTGTAAATAAAATTATTGGAGGGGTTATTCCTAAAGAATTTATTCCAGCTATTCAAAAAGGGTTTACAGCAGCTATGGAGAATGGTCCATTGGCAAACTATCCGGTAGAATCCATGCGGGTTAAAATCTTTCATGGCTCTTATCATGATGTGGATTCAGATGCACTATCTTTTGAATTGGCCGCTAGAGCTGGATTTAGGGCCGCTGCACAAAAAGCTTCTCCTGTAATTTTAGAACCTATCATGTCTGTAGAAGTAGCTACGCCTAATGAGTTTACAGGTTCTGTAACCGGAGATCTTAATAGAAGAAGGGGCATTATGAAAGGAATGGACAGTAAAGGGGGCACACAAATTGTTAAAGCAGACGTACCATTGGCAGAGCTATTTGGTTATGTTACAGACCTGAGGACCATTACCTCAGGTAGGGCATCTGCTTCATTAACTTTTTCCCATTATGAGCCTATTCCTAAAAATTTAGCAGAAGCGATTATTAATAAAGCAAAGGGCATAACGCTATAGCAGCATAAGCACCAATCATATGAATCAAAAAATTCGAATCAAACTTAAATCATTCGATGCTGTGCTCTTAGATAAATCAGCAGATAGCATTGTTAAAGCTGTGAAAGCTACTAAAACAGTAGTGAATGGTCCTATTCCACTTCCAGGTAAAAAGGAAATATACACTGTATTGCGGTCGCCACATGTCAATAAAAAGTCGCGTGAACAATTTCAACTTTGTACCCATAAAAGGTTGATAGATATTTACTCTAGTAGTTCAAAAGCAGTAGATGCATTGACTAAGCTGGAACTTCCTAGTGGTGTAGAGGTTGAAATTAAAGTTTAAAGCTGCCATAAAACAACCATAAGCTTTATATAAAAAAGCTACAAAAGTAAAATCTACTTTAGAAAAAGTTTTGTTAAAAAGCCGTTCTTAAAAGTAACCCGCAAATCAGCTAGATAAAAGTTCTAAATTGGGCACTATTTGACCATTTTGAGAATGGGCTTTTTGCAACTTTTTATAGATAGTATGCTTTTATTTTTTTCTATTTTTTGATCGCTATGCCGTTCTTAATCTACTTTATTACCACAGCGCTTATTGGTTTAACCATTGGATGGTGGGTAGCAAAGATTCTGAGCAAAGCGACCATTTCAACTTTACAAAATACAATTGCCCATCTGGAAAAGCATTTAGAAGAATGCCAATATCAATCTAACACACTACAAGAAAAACACCTGAAAATTACTAAAGAATTAGGAGCTTCACACGCCCATACCCACCATTTAGAGGAAAAAATAGACGAACAAGGACAATCTCTAGAACAACTTCAAAGGCAGCTGACCATTCATTTTAAAAACTTAGCACATGAACTATTAGAAGAAAAAAGTAAAAAATTTTCAGAGCATAGTCAACGCCAAATGGAACAGTTATTAACACCACTTAGCGAAAAAATTAAGGGCTTTTCCCAGCAGGTAACGCAATACAACCAAGAAAGTTTGGAAAGAAATGTAGCTTTACGGACAGAGCTAAAACAACTCCATGACCTAAATCTAAAAATCACAAAAGAAGCAGAAGGGCTCACCAAAGCACTGAAAGGAAATACAAAATTACAAGGAGGATGGGGTGAGTTTATTTTGGAAAATATTCTTACCCAATCTGGGCTAGTTAAAAATAGAGAATATGTAATACAACCCTCTATTACTACAGAAGATGGACAAAGATTGCAGCCAGATGTAATCATTAATCTACCAGAAGGTCGAAATATTGTCATTGATGCAAAAGTATCTTTAAACCATTATGAACAGTTTTTTAACAATGCGCATCCCTCAGAACAAGCTTTTCATCTTAAACAACACATTCACTCTATTAGGCGCCATATTAAAACACTAAGCGAGAAGCGCTATCAATCACTTTACAACCTTCAAGGGTTAGACTTTGTTTTAATGTTTATACCCATTGAGCCAGCATTTGCACTAGCGGTTCAAGAAGAAGTCATGCTATTTAATGAAGCCTATGAACGCAATATTGTTATTGTATCACCATCGAATTTAATAGCCACCCTCCGTACCATTGCAAATTTATGGAGGCAAGCCTATCAAAATCAAAATGCTTTAGAAATTGCCACCCAAGGTGGTGCCTTATATGATAAATTTGTTGCCTTTATAGAAGATATAAAAAACATAGGTCGACAATTAGATTTAACACAAAAAAACTTCCTAGAAGCGACTAAAAAACTATATGATGGAAAGGGAAGTTTAGTATCTAGAGCAGAGAAAATGAAACAATTAGGCGCACGCACTAGCAAAGCCTTAGATCAAAAACTCATAGATAGAGCCAAACAAAACTAAAAAATAAGGGGATCATCGGTCTAAACCGTAGCAGTTAATATGAACTATAAAAATACAATGCGCCCCACTAAAAAAGTATGGTTAAATTTTTATTTTATTTCGATCCTATTTTTTACAATATGGATGTTTTTTTTTGATTATCAAAATATATTTGTACAATATAGCTTGTACAAACGTTGGAAAAAATTGCAAACAGATGCGATTGACTACACTTTTCAGATTCAAAAGATTAAAAAAGAAAAAAAAGAGCTTGCCGCTAATCCTGATTTTTTAGAGCAGCTTGCTCGTGAAAAATACTATATGAAACGCGAGAAAGAAGACTTATACGTTATTATACCAGGATAGCGATGAGGAAACGAATAGCTAAATTTTTAGCTGTTTTTGATAACATGTAAATCTTATATAATAGCTTCATGTCAATTGCCATACATAGCAGAAAAATTTGTCCAGTTGCCTTAGATTTTTTAAAAAAACTGGTCACTTTAGCAAAAATGTACCAAAAACAGGTAATAATTTCTAGTACTTTAGCTGAATTATTGCATCCATCTATGCTTTGCCAACTACCCCTTTTTGATTTAAAGCAGTTAAATCTACAACTAGATTTAGAATTGATCATAAGTTTAGGGGGCGATGGCACTTTTCTAGAAACTACCCATTATCTTAAAGAGCATGCCATTCCTTTATTGGGTATCCATACAGGTAATTTAGGATTTTTAACTAGGACTACCCAAGCAGAGGCGATTGCTGGATTAGTAGCTTTCTTTAAAGGGGAGTATACCCTACAAGAGCGGATACTTTTGGCCTTATATAGTTCAGATGTGCCCATTGCTTTTGCATTGAATGAAATAGCACTGGTGAAACGAGATAAGATTAATTTACTAACCATTGATGGCTATATAGATGGACAATTTATTACTACGTATCGGGCAGATGGGTTGATTATTGCCACTCCTACAGGTTCTACCGCCTATTCGTTGAGTTGCTCAGGCCCTATTGTATTGACTAGTTCAAATAGCTTAGTGATTACACCTATCAGTCCTCATAATTTGGCCCTACGGGCATTGGTTGTGCCTGATACCGCCCTATTGAGTTTCGTAGTAAAACGCGATAATAAAGATATGCTGGTGGCCATAGATGGAAGAACTATCCCAATCACTATGCAAGAAGAATTTGTGGTTAAAAAAGCTCCTTTTTTATTAAAACTGGTCCAGTTTAGTGATGCAACTATTTTTGATGTATTGCGTGAAAAGCTGTATTGGGGATTGGATGCTAGAAAACAATAGCGGTTACAAATCCAGTAAAACAAAAGTAACAGAACCAAACCTATTATAGGGCACAAAGGCCGCCAATATCTAGGCCAATAATTTATAATTAATGCATTTTTATATGTTTTTAGTTTATTTTAAGATTCCGTTTAAAGTAAAAAACCTATCTTTTTAGTATAAAGTTAGTTAAAAAAAACTTACGAATCATACTGGCTTGTATATTTTTATACCTCATTCTATATCTATGTAAATTATTTTAACTTTAAATTTAAAAAATATTTAACGCATGCTATTTAACCCATTATATTTTGAAATCAGGGACATCCGTTTTACCTTTCTGATGGATATGGTACTAGTGGGTTGTTTCATCTATTGGGTATATACATTTTTTAAGGGTAGTGTAGCGGAAAAGAGTATGTTAGGGTTATGTATGGTACATCTCTTTTGTCGTTTGGCTCAAACACTACATATTAAACTGTTGGCATCTATTTTAAGCATATTTACAAGCCCAATTGTTCCGATTATTTTATTTCAAAGAGAGATTCGCCATTTTTTATTTAGTATGGGAAAAAGTCTTTTGGGTAGCAAAGCCATTATCATACAAATGATTCCGTGGTGGACGAATAAAAAGACAGAAGTAGATGTAACACCAGTGGTAAAAGCGGTTCAAACATTAGGTGGAAGCAACACAGGTGCGCTAATCGTTTTTACAAAAGATGGAGATCTTAGATACTATGAAGAGTCTGGAGATTTGATTAACGCTGTAGTTTCTGCTCGATTATTGATTGCGATCTTTAACAAAGATAGTCCATTGCATGATGGCGCGGTTATTATTCATAGCAATAAGATTGTAGCAGCAAGATGCATTTTACCCGTGACTGAAAATGGAAATATCGCTGCTTGTTTTGGATTGCGCCATAAAGCAGCCGTTGGGCTTAGTGAAATCACAGACGCCTTGGTTTTAATTGTTTCAGAAGAATCGGGTCAAATATCCATAGCTAGAAAGGGGACAATGGAAAACAACCTATCTGCCCAAGAAATTAGAAGTACGCTAAAGGATTATATCAGTAAAGATTGAAATCCTTGACACAGATGAAAGATGTACTGTTTTTTACTAGACGCGCCCTATCTTTGATAAAAATGATTTGATTTATAAAATACCAGCAGATGCGGAGCATACAATTTAGAGAAGCATTGCGAGAAGCAATGATAGAAGAAATGGAAAGAGATGAAATGATCTTTTTAATGGGTGAAGAAGTAGCCTCCTATAATGGAGCCTATAAAGTCAGCCAAGGTATGTTGGAACATTTTGGCCCCACAAGGGTTGTAGATACCCCTATTAGCGAATTAGGTTTTACAGGACTAGGTATTGGTGCGGCTATGAATGGCTTGCGTCCCATTATAGAATTTATGACTTTTAATTTTTCGTTAGTAGCCATAGATCAAATTGTAAACGGAGCTGCTAAGATGTATGCGATGTCTGGTGGTCAATACCATGTACCCATTGTATTCAGAGGACCAACCGGTAATGCTGGGATGTTAAGTGTCCAACATTCTCAAAATTTTGAAAATTGGTATGCAAACTGTCCAGGACTAAAAGTAATAGTGCCGTCTAATCCTTATGATGCAAAAGGGTTGCTTAAAAGTGCCATTAGAGATGATGATCCAGTTATATTCATGGAATCAGAGTTAATGTATGGTGACTTAGGAGCGTTGCCTACAGAAACCTATTTGCTACCAATCGGTAAAGCCCATCTAATAGAAATAGGAAATGACGTAACTTTGGTCTCTTTTGGTAAAATGATAAAAGTAGCCCATGAAGCGACAGCTGTGATGAAAAGGCAAGGTATATCGGTAGAATTAATTGATTTACGTACCGTCCGCCCATTGGACTTATCTACTATTATTCAATCCGTAAAAAAAACCAACCGCTTGGTAGTTTTAGAAGAAGCCTGGCCACTGGCCTCTATTTCCTCTGAAATAGCTTACCAGGTACAAAAACATGCTTTTGACTATCTAGATGCACCTATTCAAAAAGTAAATAGTCTGGATGTACCGTTGCCCTATGCGCCTACATTAATAGAGGCAATTTTACCCAATGTAGCCAAAACAGTGGCGGCACTAAAGCAAGTTTTATATTTAACCTAATGGATAAAAAATGGACAAAAAATATCTTATAGGCAATTGGAAAATGTACAAAACCATACAAGAAGCTACTTCTTTTATGCAACATTTGTTGCCTCAATTAGAGGCCATAGATAGCGGTTCATTGGCATTATTTATTGCGCCTGCTTTTGTGCACTTACCGGCTATAGGGGGCTTGCTAAATGGTTCAACCTTTATTCAATTGGCCGCCCAAAATTGTCACCACAAACCAGAAGGTGCTTTTACTGGAGAAGTATCTGCGGCCATGCTGGCGGATATAGGGGTAGGTGGCGTACTGATTGGCCATAGTGAACGAAGAATGTACCAAAAAGAAGATCCTCTACTTTTGGCTAAAAAAGTTAAAAGGGTGTTGGAAAGGGGTATGCAACCATTTATTTGCTGTGGGGAAAGTTTGGAGGACCGTAAAAATGGCAGACATAAAGCAGTGGTGCAACAACAGATACAGGAAAGTTTAGATGGCATTACAGAAATAGAAAAAGTAGCTATTGCATACGAACCTGTTTGGGCCATTGGTACAGGAGAAGTAGCCTCTTTAGAAATGATTGAAGCAATGCACAGCTTTATAAAAGAAATCTTATGGCAGCAATATGGGAGTAGAAATCTCCCGATTCTATATGGTGGCAGTTGTAATCCACAAAACGCCAAAGCAATATTTAACTGTCCCAATGTAGCGGGTGGCCTTATCGGGGGTGCTTCTTTGCGGGTAGATGATTTTATAAAAATCGTTACTGCATTACTTGAACAAAAAGATGGTACAAACTGTAATTAGAGTACAGCAAATCGCTAAAATGGTACACAAAGAGCTAGGTATGCTCTTTTTAACAGAAGTTAGGAGGTGGTTGGGCGATGTGTTTATATCGGTTACAACGGTCAACGTAAGCGGCGATTTAAGTCTGGCAAAGGTTTACCTAAGCTTTTCCCTTAATGCGGATCAGGAAAGGTTGTTAAAAAAGATAAATGACCATAAGCATACCATTAAAAGATTATTGGGAAAAAGAATGGCTGGTAAAATATATAAAATACCGCATTTAAAGTTTATACTCGATCATTCAGTTGGGCAAGGTGCACGTGTGACTGCTCTAATAGACCAATTAAATCTTGTAGCGCAATAAAAGGATTTTGTAGTTTTAGAGTATGGAAACGCCACGCTATACCCCAAATGATATACAACATTTACCCAGCTTGCCGGGTATTTATCTATTCTATAACCAAAAAGAAGAGGTTATCTATGTAGGTAAAGCAAAGAATATAAAAAAAAGGGTGGGTGATTATTTTGCGGCTAGCAAGGTACATAACTTAAAAACAGAGCGGATGGTTGGCCATATCGCCTCTATTGCCTATACGGCTTTAAATTCCGAGTATGAAGCGCTACTTTTAGAAAATAACCTTATCAAAGCGCTACAACCACGGTATAATATTTTGCTAAAGGATGGAAAAACGTATCCTTACTTATGTATTACAAACGATCGCTTTCCTAAACTGATGATCACCCGTAAAACAGTCCCTCCTTTGGGAAAATACTACGGCCCCTTTACCAGCGCCTACAGCATTAAACAAACCTTAGAGGTCATTAAAAAATTATTTACCTTTCGTACCTGCAACTATAACCTTGCAAATATAACCAAAAATAAGTTTAAAGTTTGTTTGGATTACCATTTGGGCCACTGCAAAGGGCCTTGCGAGAATTATCAAGATGAATCCGATTATCAAAAAGAAATAGCGCAAATAGAGGCGTTACTTAAAAAAAATTTTGCTTCTGTGAAGAAGGCATTTAAAGAACAAATGCGCGCAGCTGCAGACCTACTTGATTATAAACAAGCCCAACAGTTTAAGGAAAAATTAATGGTATTGGATCAATACCAAGCAAAGTCTTTAGTGATCAATCCACTAGTGGGCGACTTAGATGTAGTGGCTATTCTTTCAGATGATACCCATGCTTTTGTAGGTTACTTGCATATTAAGCAAGGCGCCATTTCTTTTACCCAACATCGTGTGCTGACCAAAAAATTGGAAGAAAAAATGGAAGAGCTATTGCCTTTGGTGATCTGTACACTCCGTTCTTACAGCCATAGTAATGCCCCAGAAGTTTTAGTAAATTTGCCCCTGAACCTAACCCTAGCCCCCTTTGCCATCAGCATGCCCAAAATGGGTGACAAGCGCAAACTGGTAGATTTGGCACTTCAAAATGCATTGTTATGCAAAAAAGACTTTTTATATAAAAAATCTAATTTTCAAGAAAAACCCAATCTAACACTTGTAAAATTACAAGATGATTTAAAGTTAAAAGAGCTACCTTATTGGATAGAATGTTTTGACAATTCCAATATTCAAGGCGCCCATCCAGTAGCGGCTATGGTTTGCTTTAAGGATGGGAAACCTTCTAAAAAAGACTATCGGCATTATCATATCAAAACAGTAGTAGGGCCCAACGATTTTGCCTCTATGTATGAAATCGTCAAGCGCCGTTATCAACCAAAAGAGCCATCGGTATTGCCCAATCTTATTGTAATAGATGGTGGAAAAGGGCAGCTTAATGCTGCTATTCTGGCGCTACAGGAATTAGGTATATATGGCAAAGTAGCCATTATCAGCATTGCCAAACGATTGGAAGAACTCTACTTTCCCAATGATCCCTTTCCCTTATATTTGAACAAACAGTCTCCTGCACTGAAACTGCTCCAACAGCTTAGAAATGAAGCCCATCGTTTTGCCATTACCTTTCATAGAAAACAACGTAGCAAAAGCACATTCCAGTCTACATGGAAGGCTATTCCCGGTATTGGTCCCCAAACATTAGCTGCACTATTAGAAAAATTGGGTAGTCCCAAAACGGTTGAATCTAGTTCTTTATCGACCTTAGCTGGCATAATTGGGGCATCAAAAGCGAAACGATTGCATGACTATTTTTTAGACCAATCTAATCTAGCTAAAGATAGTTCAAATATTTTATAAATGGCAGCCTTACTTCGTGCGGTAGTAGTTATACCCACTTACAATGAACAAGAAAATATTGAACAGTTATTGGGAGCTATTTTTGGATTAAACATAGGGTTACATGTCCTAGTTGTAGATGACCACTCTCCTGATGGTACAGCTGAAGCTGTCATAGGACTACAATCCCATTACCCGCATGCATTACATCTTTTAAATCGATCTAAAAAAGAGGGGTTAGGCCGTGCCTATTTGGCCGGATTTGCTTGGGCACTGGCTTATCCTTATGACTATATTTGCAGCATGGATGCGGACTTTTCCCATGCACCTACTGATTTGCCTCGACTTTTAACCATGTGCTCCGATCCTACCATTGATATGGTGATTGGCTCGCGGTACATTACAGGTGGGCATGTGGTCAATTGGCCAGTGATGAGAAGGGTATCGTCCTACATGGCCAACTGGTTCGCTCGGTCTATTACAGGCATACCTGTTAAAGATACGACTGCTGGATTTATCTGTTATCGGCAGACCCTACTCAAACAGATTTTAAACATAGCTTCTGTAGGATATAGTTTTCAAGTAGAAATAAAATTTCTAGCTTATCAATATGGGGCCAATATGGTAGAGTTGCCTATCACCTTTATCAATAGAGTACGAGGAAAGTCTAAAATGGGTTTAATCATGGCAGGAGAAAGTTTTTTTCGTTTGATACAAATGAAATGGAAGAGTTGGAGGTGAGCAAGTATCTATTTAGGTCCGATCTCTACTTTAAGTATCATAACCTGAATTCAGGTTATGTAAATTCTTTAGAATAAGCATTTTTTATTCTTTAGAATAAGCATTTTTTACAAAAAGGGCATTTGTATTCAGGATTTTTGCATTTTCCTGCCATGTTATCGTATGAAGAAACGAGAGCATTTGCCATACAATCTATATGAAATGCTGTTTGCTTACACTCACAACCGGTAGTTAGTGCATAGCAATCATCTTCATTAAATTCAGATCTGCATACTATACATTCCTCCTTGCACATTGCACATTGCTTATCTCGGCAATCTTTTTTCCATTCCTCTAACTCGTCAGATTTAACCGGCCTTACCATTTTTTTTAGCTTATTTACAGCTTCATCTTTGGAAATGGGCGATGGGCGTCCAGACCTTTCCATTGCTTCATGCTGGTCTAGCAGTTGGCCATCCATTTGTGCTAACCGTACTCTAATTTTTTTGCCTGTTCAATTTTAGTAGGGTTGCCTGATCCTTCCATTTCTTCTGCTAATCCTGATAGGTAGTCGTAGTACTCGAATCCGTACGATTCAAGTGGCATGTTAAGGGGTTTTATCATGAAAGATTGCTGTCTTATGGCCTCTTGGAATACTGTTGTTATAGATTCTTCTATCGCTTTTTGTAGATCTTCTTCTTCACTTAAAGAAAGCAGATCAATTCCTTCTCTTATGGCCTCCTCTTGGAATACTGTTGTTATACACTTTTCTGCTTCTTTTTTTTATATTTTCTTTTTGATTTTCAACATGTTTTTGAAAACGATTCGCTTCTAGTTTGGCTCTTGCTTCATCCAGATGATCGATGAAATGATTATTGTTGCTTTTTAAACTCTCGAAAACTATTGCTTTGTTGTATTCATAGGGTTTTTTGCCTTTATCTTTAATAATACCTTCAAAACAACTACTACCAAAAAATAGAATACTAAATAGTAGGACAACCTGATTTATAAAAAATAAAAAACCTGCTTTAGGGTTATTTATATAGTCGATCATATATATAGATTGAAATATTTTATAAAAATATATTAAGCAAATATTCTCTTTAAAATAAACTTAAAGGTACTAGATTATAGGTTTTTTGCCTATTTTAAGGCAAAAAGATTACTAAGCCTTATGTTATAGGTATCGGATTTGTAATATTTTCCGTCTGTATAGATTCTTTTTTATCTAACACTTAAATCTACAAGTTATTTTTTGTTTTTTTAAGTGCTATTTTTAAATTTTAATAAAAATTAAAAAAATATGCCTTTATCCTGGACTAAAAAAATAGAACGAAAAATAAGAAAGTTGTTCCCTAAAACTTTTAAATACTAGGATAAAAATCAGATTACTAGATTTTGCGCTAGATTCTATCTTTACACAGTAGTCTGTATGGAGAGTGGTAAGGCCAAATTCGGACATAGTTGCATAAGGTAAAAAATTTCTTTTTCCCTTATAATCAATTGTTCGTCTGGTTTTTGATCATTATAAGACAATAAATGTAATAGACCATGTACCATTACCATATAAAGCTCGGCTGCCATTTGGCGTTTATAGGCCTTCGCATTTTCCCTGACCCGTTCAATACTTATGTACACATCTCCCAAAATGGTTTTTGTATCGGTGGCATAGTTGAATGTGATCACATCTGTTAAAGTATCATGCCCCAGATAGCTGATATTTTTAGCATGTAAATAGCCATCCGGACAAAAAATAAAGTTCAGCTGGATTAGGGTGTAGCCTTCTTGTTGGATAACCATTTGGAGCCAAGCAGAAATTTTTTTTTTCTGTCGTAATCTAAAACTAATTTCTTCTGAAAAATAATAAATATTCATTTTGATCTTATTATCTTACCATGCGGAACGATCAAGTAAACTTTTAGTCCAGCCGGTTGGGCAGTAAATTACGACTTATTCTCTTAAAAAGATATAGGATGTCTACACAAGATCAGTTTGTGGCTGTTGAGCCTAAATCCAATCGTTGGCCCATTACCATGCTCCATAAAAACCAAAAAAACTTTTTAAGGGAAGTAGTGGATAAAAGTCTTACCTCTTTGTCTGCACGTTATCCAATGGACACAGTAGTTTACCGGATATTGACGCAAACAACCTCTAGAGAGTTAGCCAGAATCGCTTCAGATCCATGGCATTGTGATCCTAAAGATGATCGCTCTTTTTGGGAAGGAATGGAAGCTGCCATTGCAAACAAAATGGAAGCAATGAAGCTTTTAAAAAGTGTTATAGAACGTTATGTAAAGGAAATTTGTAGTTATTTTAGTGTCCGCCATTATCAGTGTATAGCCAAAGGTGTGCATCATACCTTTGTTTATTTGCTTAAGCCGCATTGTTTTCGCTTTGGGGCAGATCGTTGCACCTTTCCACACAAAAGGTTCCAAGAGAAATTTCATTTGATGGGGCAAACGGATACCATTCGGGCGTTGGCTCAAATAGGGACTATTGTTTTAGTACCTACCCATGTCAGCAATTGGGATTCTGTGGTGATAGGGTTGGCTATGCAACAATTGGGACTACCTCCTTTAACCTGGGGAGCAGGGTTGAATTTGTTTAATCATAAAGGGTTTCGTTATATTTTTAATAAACTAGGTACCTATAAGGTAGATCGGCGTAAAAAGACCATACCCTACTTACAAGTACAGAAAGATTATGCCTCACTCATACTGGAATGGGGCTGTCATACCTTATTTTATCCGGGTGGAACCCGTAGTCGCTTAGGTGCAATAGAATCCGATTTAAAATTAGGGTTATTAGGTACCCCTTTTGAGGCGCAGGAACGTAACTTCCAAAATAAAGGAGCAAGTGCGAAGAAAGTTTTTATTTTTCCTATAGTACTTAATTACCACTGTGTCTTAGAAGCCTGCCAATTGATAGGTGAATCTGTCCAAATTAAAGAGGGGGAGCCTTCTATGCGTCCACAAGATGATTGTTGTACGAATCTGTTGTTCAGTAAAAATATATTATTTAAAGGGTCAGAAATATTCGTTAATATAGGCGCACCATTAGATGTAATGGGGAATAGGGTAGATATAGAGGGACATAGTTACGACCATCAAGGTCAAGCAATAGATTTATATCAACAGTTTCTAGCTCTTCCCATCAAAACGGCTGCTAGAAAGCGGTCAGATGGCTATGTTAAATTGGTGAGCGATAAAATCGTAGCAACGTACTACGCTATGAATACCGTCCTAAGTAGTCATCTAGTAGCCTTTGTAGCCTATGAACTGGCGCAAAAAAGCCAAAATTTTGCCATGGATCTGCCCCGTATTGTAATCCAGTATACCGATTTTATGGTAGCATTTGGCCATACCTATCAAGCGTTAGAACGGCTTTATAGAGAAAAAAAAATAGATTTTACCCCTATTGTAAAGAATGCTTCATTGGATGCTATTGTCGAAGATGGATTGGCTAAATTGGGGATCTATCATGGCCAACGACCTTTAGTGGCAACAAAAGAAGGGAATCTACTTATTGAAGATCTTTTAACATTATTTTATTATCACAATAGACTTACTGGTTATGGGCTCCAAGCAGTTTTCTCTTAGTAATCCAGTAGCCGTTTTAGGGGCCGGGAAATTTGGTACGGCTGTTGCAAACTTAATCGCTGCTAATGTAGACCAAGTATTGCTTTATACGCATAAAGCAGCGCATGCTGCTGCTGGACAAATAAGTCGCACCATGGCAGCGCAACCATTGGCAGCTAATATTGTGGTCACAGATGATTTGATAACGGTTTTGCGTTCTTGTTCCGTTATTTTTCCAATAGTTCCTGCGGTTAAATTTCGTGGATTAATCCAAGAAATTGCTGTACATCTTAGACCAGAACACATATGCATACATGGCACCAAAGGGTTAGATTTGGTCCGATATGATGGCGTATTGACCAGAAACCATCTGGCTACTATGAGTGAAGTCATCATGCAAGAAACAAAAGTTCGACAAGTTGGTTGTTTAGCTGGTCCCAATTTGTCTGGATATTTAGTTAAAAAAGATCCAGCCGTTACCGTCGTTGCCAGTGGTGCTAAAAAGGTCTTATTTATAGGAAAGCAGCTTTTAAGCCAAAATTGGTTTCATGTCTATACAAGCCATGATCTCCTTAGTGTAGAAATGTGTAGTGTGCTTAAAAATATTTTTGCTATTGGTGCGGGTATACTACAAGGCATGGGGTACCAATGTAATACATATGCCTTTTTTCTTACCATGTCCATTTCAGAAATGCATTATATTATGACCACTATGGGCATCGGCACAACTGCTTTGTTCGGACCAGCTGGTCTAGGGGATCTTGTGGCTACTTGTGGCAGTACAGCTAGTAGAAATTATATGCTTGGCTATCGTCTGGCAAAAGGTGAAAAGCTAAACGCCATTTTGTATGGCGCAAAAGAGGTCTCCGAGGGGGTCCAAACGGTTAAAGTCATCCACCAACTTATGCAGTTTTACAAAGTGGAAGCGCCTATTACGGCACTGATCTATCGCATCCTTTTTGAGGAACTTCCATTGAAGGAAGGGGTTTCCTATCTAATGCGTGCGTCAGAAAACACTACCTATCCATTAATGTGAGCGCAATACTGAACTGAAAAATGTAGAAAAAATGGTTCTGTCGCATCTGTATTTAATTTTGTATAGTTCTATCCCTTGTATTGAAATTTGGATATTATCCGGCCATAAGTTTAGCAAAGTTCTCAAAAGTAGATACCTGTTTTTTACCTCCGATTAATTGTCCTTTTTGAATGATTCTAATATTTTCTATCCCTGTAATGGTAATGTTAGCCGAATGGAAACTCTTAAATCCTAACATAGGTTTTATCCGTTTTTTAATAAATCTATGATCTTGTTCGACTCTATTATTTAAGTATTTGTTTTGAAATATTTGAATCTTGTGATCTTGATCTAGTTCTGTATTTAACGTATCAAGAGCAGCCTTATTACTACCGCTTTTGTCAACTACTACTTTGGATGGAGTGTTATTATCTTTGATAGCCTTACGAAAAAAAGAAAGAGCTGCAGACTTGTCTCTACGTGCACTTAGAAAAAAATCAACTGTATCTCCATAACGATCTACTGCTCTATATAAATAAATCCACTTACCATTTAGTTTGACGTAAGTTTCATCCATTCTCCAGCTACTACCAACTGGACGTTTTCTTTTTCTTACTTCTTGATCTATGAGGGGAATGAACTTAATGACCCACCTTTGTAAAGTAGAATGATCAATATTTGCGCCTCTCATATGCATCATCTCTTCCAAGTCTCTATAGCTTAAAGAAAAACGACATTTCATATACACAAATAGAAGGATTTTGTTCATCAGCCGAGGTAATCCTGTTATTAGTGTTTTACCATGGCTATATTTAATATATTTTGAATATGTAGCTCCAATTCGTGACTTATATGCACTAGCTGCATTTGTATGGCCAATGGCAGGTAAAATTTTTGGATTAACCTTGCCTTTTCTATCTGTTTTTCAACCGTATGGCCAGAAATTGTTCTTGCGTTATGCAACACATCTGCTAGCCTGACCAGTATAGCATCATGATTTTTATTACGTATTATAGCTTCAATATAGGTAGCATAATTATCTTTTTCGCTTGGTAGCTCCTTTTCTAAATGAGCTGCAACCCGTACAATCTGTGTAATAGAATGGCCAAATAGTGTGGTTAAGCCTGCTTCTGTAAGGGGCGTATTTTGTACTACATCATGGACTAAGCCAGCAATAATAACATGGGCATCATCTGTTATATTCAGTAAGATGGAAGCCACTGCCATAGGATGTAAATAAGATAACTCACCTGTTTTTCTTCTTTGGATTGTATAATAAACTTTAATCAATTGCAGCGCATCTACAACGGTATCAATGTCCAGTTCTTTTTTCTGCTTAACTTTTTCTAAAAAATCTGCTTCTTCTTGGATGCTTATTGGATCTAAGACCATTCTTTTTGTATGGACCACAGGTGAAAGCGTAGCAAATGCATTAGTAATTTCCTTTACGTTTACAGGTATTACATATAAATGGGTAATAGCTGATTCAGAATTGAAGCGTTCATAGTAACCATAATGTGCATGGACAATATGTTGATTTTCTGAATTAGTTTTCTCTTCATTTCCATCTAATATTTGAATATCTGCCATTTCTGTTACTTTGTATAAAGGGCGTATGGCAGGCAAGCGTGTATCAGTTGTGATGATCAAGCTAATCGCACTTATTTTTTGTAACTTACCCTCTAAAAGTGTTAACCGATAACCTAATTTTGTATCATCTATATAGATATATATATCCTTTTTTTGGTCGTTATGTAGGGTATTATATGCACTACAAGAGTATAAACTATTGATAATCAAGTTTCTTATACTTTCTATAACACATTGTATATAGAGATGTTTGGTATCTATAATTACATATGGCACATTATATATATTGTTCATTTTTATGGCATCGAAACATTCGGCCAATAATTGGTCAATGCTAATCCAATTGGTAGTTAAATAGAGATTATGTTTCAGGTGGTTAAAAATACGGTTGCGATACTTTTTTAACATAATAGCTTGTTCTGAATAAGCAAGAAAGCGCTCTTCCGGTTTTTCCAATCGAGTGAGTTTATTATTCAATTGCGATATAATACAATTACTTTCATAAGCAAGTGCTTCTACTTGTTGTTTATTAAACAATTGTTTTGCATTTTGTTCCTCTTTTTCACGAGTTAATGCTCGTATGATGGATAAAAGTTTCTCTACGCCTTTATTATGGTAGAGCAAGCCACCAATTAAAAGAAAGAGCATAAATATCCCATATGCAATGTTTATATTCAGGTCTAAGAAGCAAGTTATAAATGTAATACTACTCATATAGTGGAACATGATCCAGGCCATCATCGCACTTATCATATATCCAAACCATACCACAACCGATGGGGTTATAAACATAGCTAAGGCTAGATTAATCATAAAAATGATATTATGTATATGTGCGAATTTACTAAGTATAGCCATACCAGTTCCTACTAAGAAAAAAAAATAAATATGACTCAATGGCCATACTACTGATGCAATTTTATGGATATATGATTGAGGAGTAATCGACAGATAGACTAAGAAAAATGTAACCACAAAGAGGCTTGGTATAAGAACAAAGGATTCTAATGTAGTGTACCATTCGGGATTACTGGAAAAAGTATAAAAAGAGCCATAACCTGTCAACAAAATATAAAAACTAAAAAGTATATAAGACAAAGGATCTCTTGGCAATTGTTTTTGAAGATAGTCCCAAAGGTTAAATTGCTTAATATTTTTCAAAACATATTTACACAATTGCTTCCATAATGGTGGTATGTTGGATACTATTGTTTGAGCCAATATATTGTGATATGACTTGGACAGCTGTTTGCGTTTTACCATTTGAATAGCAATACTGCTCAGTAGATTCATACCAATGGCTGAGAGTACACCATGCATACCTAGATTAGATTCAAAACAGTACCATGCTATAGTCGTCAAACCACCTGTTAACATACCGATTAAGACTGCATCTGGATGAAAGAAAATTCCAATTAAAGAGAGCAGTAATGGTACACTTATAACCGTTTTAAACAGCATAATAGACATCCATATTACTTGATCCTTAGTGTATAGTGAAAGCAGTGTAGCCATTACCCCTATTATAGCCTGATACAGGACTGGTTGTTTGACCCATTTAAATAAATTGGGTAAATCATTAGCCATTAAACCAGTAGCTGCATGTAAGTTTGCACTTGCTGTAGAGATCGTTAAAGCTGCAACCCCTAGCATAAATAGGGGTTTTAATTCCATATACGTAGCAAAGGTACCGCAAGAAACAGTTGATAGCATCAAGTTACAAGTGTCTTTCTGTACCAATAATGCAACCCATAGTAAAAGTAAGTTTATGCTTAAGGAAAAAAAACCAGCTCCATTAAAGGAATGTTTGATTTGGGTGGCATTTTTAGAAAGTACAATACGCTCTACCTGAGCAGGATAGAAAGCGGGTATAGCAAAAACAGTAAAATAAGAAATATAGTCTAGTGGATTAGTATGAACGCCAATTAAGCTATTCCAGGAGCGTTTAATGGCTAAAGCAAGATGCATTTGATTGGCATGATGCTGACTTACCATATGTTTCCATACCGTCCAAGCCATCATGGGTAATAATATACCAAAGGTAGTACAACGTACTACACGTACCAACGTTAGGGATTGTATGTTATTGGACCCAACACTAAACGTTATGAAGAGAGCAGCTATAATCAAACTATAATTTGCTTGAATAGAAAAAAACCAGCATATAGCAATCGAGAGTAGTTTGAATTGTATGGCCGCTACGCTTGCGCTATGTAATATACCACATATGGCTACAATTTTTCGAATAAGATCGCCATAGAGCTTACCCATTGTTTCTGCTAATGAACCATTGCTTAAAAAAAGATATAAACGATTTGCGAGCAAATTCCCTATTATAAAATAGCTAATGGTATTACCTGCCAACCGTAATAAGTCATCTATATTAAGCGAATTACAGAGCACTTCTCCCCCATAAGTTATGGCCAAGATGGCCCCAATAATATTGGCTGTAGTAGATTGGGTATGTTGGCTACGGGGACGTCTAATTGACCGGATCCCAACAAATAAATTAACCAATAGAAAAAGAAGAAAAATAAAACTGTTGAAATGCATATAGAGGCCTCTTGTTGTTTTGCTGAAAAAATATGCTTTTATAAGGATTTAACGCCACAACCGTCTATAAAATTTTTAGATAACAAATAATAGGAGACTCGTAAACTGATTATTAAAGTTATACTAAGCCGTTAACAGCCACTATCGGACATTATTCAGGTAACTCTCTATTTAGCAAAAATCTAAAATATTCCAACGATTTAATAACTTCCCTATTTAAAATAGGATAGTGGATCTTTTCCTCTTTTCCAGTATACACATATCCTATTAAAAAGACAAACTTAGAACCAGTAGTGTCTAAAACATCATCTAATATGGATTTATTCATCCGATAAGCTTCCCGAAGCAACCGTTTTACATTATTACGTTGCACCGCAGAACGGATTTTTCGTTTAGGGACCGCAAATAGAACTTTATTATATAAAAACAGCTCTTTCTTTTTTTGTAGGTAAAACACACTACAGGAATGTAGCTTAAGAATGCTACCCTCCTGAAAAAGCATACGTATATAGCTTCGGCTGACTAATCTATTGTACTTGGGGAATTTGTTTTTTCCCATGGCCAATAGGAGAAGCGGGATATATTAACGCTTGTGCCTGAGCTCATCAGAAACCGTTAACTTGGATCGTCCTTTGGCACGCCTTCTGGCCAATACAGCGCGACCATTGGCTGTGGACATTCGCTCTCTAAAACCATGTTTATTGCTTCGTTTTCTAAGTGATGGTTGAAATGTTCTTTTCATAGCTGGTTAAAATCTTAAATATAGCTTTAGAATAAATAAAACTTTTACTTTTTATATGGTTACTTTATATGCTCTTTTATCAATCAATCAATCAATCAATATACATTATGTATAGATTAAGTTTTATCTTAGATAGAAATCAGCAAATTTAATCCATTTGTTTTATGGCATGCATACAACCACTTTTAAATGGCTGTGCAGCCATTTAAAAGTGCCCCGCCTACAATAGCCAGTGATTTTCCCCTGGAAAGGTAGGTAAATCTCTGATGGAATCCAAATGATTGTATCCATCTTTTTTAGAAATAAAATCATTTTCAATGAGTTTTTATTGCTTGTTTTTTTGATTTATTATCCTTTAAAATAAGGTAATAATCTTGGAGTAATAGAAAACGTTTTTAATAAGTATTAAATGGAAAGACCTGTTTAATGCTTTCTTTAAAACAAATGCAACAAAACCAACATTAAGAATTTGTGTCATCTTTTAGATGAAGGGCATACAAAACAACTACTAATCCAGCGGATACCGCTACATCTGCTATGTTAAAAATAGGGAGGCAATATACATAATATCCACCCCAAATAGGTAGCCAACTAGGCATAAGACCAGACCAAAGGTCAATATGCAGCATATCAATGACCTGACCATATAACCACTTCATAGGGGCATCCGTAGGGGCGTTATTCAAATAAACACCATAAAAAACGCTATCTATACTATTGCCAATAGCCCCCCCTAAAATCAAACTCCATCCTAAGATCCAAGGCACAGCTGCCTTTCTTCTTATGGATTGAATGATATACCAAAAAATATATACAGAAGCAAAAACACGGAAGGTTGTAAGTAATACTTTTTCATACTTGAAACCAAGATGCATGCTAAAAGCCATGCCTGGATTCAAAGTATAGGTAAGTTTTAAGAAATTTCCCAAAAGATTTATTTGTCCGTCTGTCCCCATTTCCATATGGGTATATACCCAAAGTTTAGAGGCTTGGTCTACAAGCACAATCAAGGATATTACAAAAAAGTACTTCACAAACTGTTTCATGATAAAATATTTTATAAGATAAAATTGGTTGTTTGCTCTTTTTTTTGAGATTTAAGCAATCGTCTAAAAGCATAGAATAGAAGCCCCAATCCAAAAAAAATAGCTATATCTGCTATATTGAAAATAGGCAACACACAAACCTCTTGCCCGCCCCAAATAGGTATCCAATCAGGAAGGATACCAGACCAAAAATCGATATGGAGCATATCAATTACTTGACCATGGAACCACTTCATTGGGGCTATATCAGGTGCATTGTTTAAATAAATACCATAAAAAACACTATCAATGCAATTGCCGATTGCTCCTGCTAAAAGCAATATCCATCCCCAAATCCAAATAGGCGGGGCAGCGTGTGCCAATAACCGAAGAATATGGATGGCTATGTAAAAAGAGGCAAAAAGACGGATGAAAGTAATCAGTAATTTTCCATATTTAAAACTAAACTGCCATCCAAAAGCCATACCATAGTTTAATACATAGGTAAACTTAAATAGGTCTCCAAAGATTTTAATATGGTGGTCTAACCCCAATGACATATGGCTATATACCCAAAGCTTGGATCCTTGATCAACAAGAATAATCAGCAACCATACTAAAAAGTATTTTAGATATTTTTTCATGATACAATAGGGTCTAATTATGCTATATAGCGAACCATCATTTGCTTAAGTTGTACTTTTCTTCGGAAAGTTTTGATGACATATTTTTTTTGATTTCTGTAGTGGAATACGTATTAAAAGATACAAACTATAACCAAAAGCATCGTCAGATTCTGCTAATCCAAACCCTGGAATATCAAATGGCAAAGTAGCTAGAGGCTTTTCTAGTTTTTTACTGAATTTGTAACGAGCCGTACAACCAATCGATAGCATTGGCATTAAATATACCTTCCCGCCTACTACCCATTCCCACCAGTGGGCTACTTGGGCAGCTTGGCGTTTCTTTAAGGAAGCGGATAAGCGATTAGGTGGGGTACATTTTTCAATACACGGCTTATCTGACGGATGTTTGCACTGCAATTTATTACTTTCTAATTGAAAATAAAAGAAACTTCTAGCATAGCGAAAGCCTATAAAAAATTGATTGTGGTCCATGGTAGGAGCTAGAAAATTATACCCTAAGCCTATTCTAAAATAGTTCCCCCTAGAAAATGTAAGGGAGCCTTTATCTTTCCTATGGTCACGCTGTATGGTCCCAAAGCCATAGTCTAGATCCAATAGAATGCGGCTAAAATCAATAGACCCATTGATTTCACAGGCAGAACCTGTCTTTTCGTACCAACCCACACAAGTTTTTGCTAGATCTATGCCAAGGTAGCAGGTAGTGGGCCAAATTCTATGGGGGGGCAACTGATCCTTGGCCACTATATACCCAGGGACCGCAGCCAACAAAAACAGAGCCAGAAATGGCTTAATAATATAGCGTAACATGCGTTTCCGATGCTTCGTCTTTTGAGTGTAGGAGTACTGGATGTTCGATTGTGTAATGCTTAAAAACAGGCTTTTTAGTATTTTTATCAAACTGTATATCTTTAATACGGTATGCTATTTGCAGCCCGCCTGCTTGAGGAGAAATCATCGAAACAGTGGTTTCATAGTAAATAGTAACTTTTTGATGATACGGGTTTTGCCTATCTGTAACCTCTATAAGCTCAAAGCTGATTTGATTGGTATTTAGATCGAGGGGTATTTTTAGATTATTAGCTAATTTTTTAAAATATTTTGAAAAAGTTGGCTCTGTGTGAAACTTCAGTTCCGAAAGTTTTTCACTACCCAAGTCTTCTGGTATGTCCGGTGCCCATTCATCCATTTTTTTTTCAAATTTAATGTTTAGTACATCGCTATATTTACTTTCCCAACTTTTAAAGTCTTTACAGCCCCATAGGCCCAATAGCGACAAGTGCATAAAGCCCTTTCGAAAATATTTGAGCCAAACAGAAGAAAGCGAAAAAGAAGCAGACATGTACAAAAATGGTTAGAAATCGTTAGTTGAAAGGGGTTGTAAAAGGGCATTAGAAATGGCGCTTTAGCTTAGTGAACCCCTATTGTGGCGTGGCCCTATTAGGCAGCTTTTTGTCACTTAATGTAACTAATGGTTCTGTTGTAGGGTGATAAGGCGCATAGGCTTTCTTTACATCAAAAGTAGGGATTTGTATACCTGAAATTTCATGGATCAACTTTTGAGACTTTAAGGTATCTATGTATCGATCGATCACGCTAAGCAAAATACGTACCCCTTTCAAACCTATACGGCCATCTTCTGCTATAATGGCATCTATTATCTTTTGATCTAGCATCGTTCGATCTATCTCTTTTTTTATAAGCAGCTGATCCACATAAGCCGTTGCAATGGCTTGTTTCTTTTCAAAGGTAAACCCTTCATCAAAGCGGATGATTTTTACACGACTTTCTAAGGCTGCTGCCCTATCTGGGGTCAAGGTTTCTGTAAAAGTTTTATTGGCAATCAAAATAATCTTTAACTGAGAGATATCAGGACATGCATTGTCATAACGAGACAAAGGTATGGCTACCTCTTGTGTTTCTAAAAGGGTATGCAACAAACTATATACTTCTGATCCATTGTTGGATAGAAATCTGCCATCTTTATCTATGGCTAGGGCCTTATCAATTTCATCTAGTACAAATATTTTATTAGACCAATTTTGCCCCTGACTAGGCGACTTTATCAATGCCTCTGCTATGATTCCTTTTTCAGGATCAGAAGAATAATATCTATTTCCATATATATTTTTATATTTAGAGATGTCAATAGATTGGAGTGGGAGCTGCAACAAAGCGGCCAACTGCTTAGCCAAATAGGTTTTCCCAGTTCCAGGCGGCCCTACAAAGATGACAGGTGTTGATTTTTTAGTCAATTGACTGCTTTTAGCATCCTCTATTATAGTGGCAACCCATTCACCAATAGCCAAACGAACCTCGTCTGGATAGTTACGCATAAATTGGTTGAGGAGCGCTATATCAGGCACAACCTGCTTAGGCCCTATAGGAAATTGCAATACCTCTTTAATAAGACCTACTCTTTTATGATCATAATAGTCCCATCGTTGTATAGCCCATATATGTTCGCTTAATATTTGTTCTATAAAACTTTGCATACTTGGTGAAAAGGTCTGTTTTCTCACTTCATACTGCTTTTTAAAGTTTATAGCTTCATTTAATCTAGGCTGGGACAAAGCAGGACAAAACAACATAGCGCAAGAACGCCCTATAGCTTTCAATGGATCAGTAGCCAGGTTACTAATAAGTGGCGCAACTAAAGTAGATAATTCGAAAGGCTTGTTGGTGAATTGATGTAGACCAAAGATTAAACCAGCTGACAAGCATAACTGGGTACTAGATCGAAATAATTCACTTATTTGCTCCTTTACAAAAGAATCTTTTTTAGATTTTTTCTTTTTATAGGTGGGTAAGATTGCTTTTGACTTCCGCTTTGCAGAAGTGTTGCGTGCAATAGTTTCTTGGTTATGATCTATACTAACTTTACTCTTTGATTTTGCATGGATGGGGATTATATGCAAACCGCCCAATATAGCAACCATAAGGTATAAACAGCTTCGCCTGAACAATAGAGTGGCATAAAAAGGAGCAGATTGGAATAAATAATTGATCATACAAATGATACGTGTATATGCAAAAAGAACTACAAGTTAAGTAAACCGGTTCAGACAGCCAAAATTTCCTTGAAAAAAGGAGTCTTTATTCAAATAAGGAGTCTTTATTCAAATTTTGTATATACAAATGCATTTTCCCCTGTTCTATAATCTATGAATCTAAATAATTTTCTATAAAAGAATAAATATAATAGTGCCTATAGTCTAGTTGTAATTTCGAACTTAGGTGATGCAGCAACCAAGCCTTCCCAACCATTGGGCGTAGGACTTTACAGTCCCAACTCTTTTTTTAAAAAATAACCGGTATGACTCTCGGGTACCCTAGCAACTGTTTCTGGGGTACCTTCTACCACTAGATATCCTCCATCTCGTCCACCATCGGGTCCAATATCAATTACATAATCTGCTACCTTTATGATATCGATATTATGTTCTATAATTAGTACTGTATTCCCTTGGTCTACTAGTTTTTTTAATACAGACAATAGCGCTAAAATATCTTGAAAGTGCAACCCGGTACTGGGTTCATCTAAAATATATAGGGTATCTCCTGTGCTTTTTTTGGCTAATTCGGTGGCCAATTTCACCCGTTGCGCTTCTCCTCCTGATAACGTAGTAGCATGTTGCCCCAAGGTAATGTAGCCCAGCCCTACTGCTTCTAGGGTGCGCAGCTTAACCACTATAGAGGGATGGCTTTCAAAAAAAGGAATGGCATTTGATACCGTCATATCCAAAACATCGGCAATAGATTTGCTTTTATATTGTATTTCTAATGTTTCACGATTGTATCGCTTGCCTTTACAGCTGTCACAGGTTACGTATACCTCTGGAAGAAAGCCCATTTCTATACGCTGAATACCAGCGCCTTCACAAGTGCTGCAGCGTCCTTCTTTTAGATTAAAAGAAAATCTACTTGGCTTATAACCTCTTATTTTAGCTTCTGGGAGAATTGCAAAAAAGTTGCGTATATCTACAAACATACCAGTATAGGTACTAGGATTAGAACGGGGGGTTCTACCTATAGGTGACTGATTGACCTCTATCACTTTATTAATGTAGACCAATCCAGTCGCTTCTATATACGGTAATGGTATAACCTGACTATTGTAAAGCTGTTTTTTAAGAATAGGCAAAAGGGTTTTGCGAATCAACGAAGACTTTCCACTTCCTGATACCCCTGTTATACAAATCATTAAACCCAATGGAATGGTTAAGGTTACATTTTTTAAATTATTCCCACTGCATCCTGTAATGGTTAAGGTTTTACCATTACCTTGTTTGCGATCGGATGAAAAGAGAAAACGTTTTTTGTTGGTTAAAAATTCGGCTGTAGCGCTAGGCTGTGCTAGGAACGACACTAAGGGACCTGCTGCTACTACTTCGCCTCCACAAATGCCTGCGAGGGGGCCTATTTCAATCAGATAATCTGCTGCCAACATGATGTCCTTATCATGCTCTACTACCAATATGGTATTCCCTATATCCCTAAGCCTTTTTAAAGCATGAATAAGCTGCCCATTGTCCCGTTGATGTAGGCCAATACTTGGTTCATCAAGGATATAAAGCACCCCTAATAGTTGGGTACCTATTTGAGTAGCCAGCCTAATCCGTTGTGCTTCTCCTCCTGATAAGGTACTTAAACTTCTATTAAGATGTAAATAATGTACCCCCACATCTATTAAAAACTGCAACCGTTTGGTAACTTCTTTTATAATTTCATTGGCAATGATTTGCTGTTTGTGGGTCAATGCAGTAGATAAGGTGGAAAACCATTTTTTGAGTGTATCTAGATCCATGGAAACCAAATCAGCAATACTTTTATCTTGAATTTTAAAAGACCGAGCGGTTGGGTTTAATCTAGTTCCTTTGCAATCTGGGCATATAACGGTATAGATCAATTCTTCTTTTGGACTACTATGCCCTGTAGCCGTTTCTCGTTCTTGTTTCTTGATGAGTGCAGTGATGATGCCTTCAAAAGGTTCTACGCAATTTGCAACCACCGCAGAACGATATTTTGTAACGTTGCCAAATAACAACAAATTTAATACAGCTGTAGGAAGTACTTCAACCGGATCGGTTATTTGACATTGAAAAAACTTTAGTAAAGCAGCTATTTTTTTAAATAAAAGTGAGGTTTTATAAGAACCTAAAGGTAGAATGGCGCCATTTTGAATGCTTAAGCTTTTATCTGGAATAAGCCTATCTATATCTATTTGGGTAGTTTCACCCAATCCATCGCAAGTAAGACATGCCCCATAGGGTGTATTAAAAGAAAAAAGACTAGGTTCTGGTGGACCATAGGCAAGTCCTGTCTCTTCATCTACTAAGTAGGTAGAAAAGTAATAATCCTTTTGCGTACTATCTACCACTAATAATGTCCCTTTGCCATGTTGGAGGGCCAATTTTAATCCATTGTTGATGCGATCCAATACTTTTACATCTATGCACATATGATCTATAATCAAAGCAATATCATGTTTTTTATGTCGGGCCAATTGTAGACGATCCGTCAACTCAACGATTACACCATTAACCCTAATTTTATTGAATCCCAGATTAATAAAACGTTTTAAAAGTGTTGCATGATGGCCTTTTCTTCCTTTAACGATAGGAGCCATTAAGGTAACCCTTTTCCCAGAAAAAGTGCGCAATAAATGGGCAACGATTTGCTCCTCGTCTTGGGTGACCATTTTATTACCTGTCGTATGGGCATAGGCATCGGCTACACGTGCAAAAAGCAAACGAATAAAGTCATAAATTTCCGTAGTAGTTCCTACTGTAGAGCGGGCATTCCAATGGGTTGTTTTCTGTTCAATGGCAATAACTGGACTGAGTCCATTTATTTTATCTACTTCCGGCCTGGTTAAGCTACCTAAAAAACCGCGTGCATAGGCACTAAAACTTTCCCTATATCGTCTCTGACCTTCTGCATTAATGGTATCAAAAGCCAAAGAAGATTTTCCACTACCACTTACACCTGTAATGATCACCAATTGATTGCGTGGAAAAGTAACGTCAATATTTTTTAAATTGTGGGTCCTTGCACCTAGCACTTCTATATAATCAAAACCATAACGCGGTTGCGTGGCGTGATGGGCCTTTGGGGGGTTCTGTCGCATCTGTATTTAATTTTGTATAGTTTTCTCCCTTGTCTTGAAATTTGGATATTATGCGGCCATAAGTTTAGCAAAGTTATCAAAAGTAGATGTTTGTCTTTTAGCTCCGATTAATTGTCCTTTTTGAATGATTCTAATATTTTCTATCCCTTTTATAGTAATTGCAGCAGCATGGAAACTTTTAAACCCTAGCATGGGTTTGATCCGTTTTTTAATGAATCTATGATCTTGTTCAACTCTATTATTTAAGTATTTGTTTTGAAATATTTGAATCTTCTGATCTTGATCTAGTTCTGTATTTAACACATCAAGTGCAGCTTTATTACTACCGCTTTTGTCAACTACCACTTTGGATGGAGTGTTATTATCTTTGATAGCCTTACGAAAAAAAGAAAGAGCTGCAGACTTGTCTCTACGTGCACTTAGAAAAAAATCAACTGTATCTCCTAACGATCTACTGCTCTATATAAATAAATCCACTTACCATTTAGTTTTACGTAAGTTTCATCCATATAGCCTTACTATGCCAGTCTATTATAGCTGCAAAATAGATAAATCCATTGTTAGTTTTAATATAAGTTATATCCCCGCTCCAAACCTGATTTGATTTAGGTACATAAAGACGCCTGGTCTGACCAGAGGAAAACCAATACTTACCTAGTAAATAACCATGTGCTTTATCTTTAGAAGACTTAAAAGAAGTACAAACTTTTTTACGCGGATAAACAGCACATAAGCCCATTCTACGCATATAATCTAGTACCTGGTTTTTACCTATAGACAAACCATCTTCTAATAACTGGTTATATATATAACGGTATCCGTATTCTGGATGATGGCTATAAATATCAGCTATTTTATTGATAAGATCCTTATTAAAACTATCTTTCTATAGTAGATTTATAATATAAAAAGAACGATTAATCGATAATAATTTACATTGTCTTGCCTTAGGTAAATGAGCAAGCTTGGATTCTACAAGACCTTTTTTACTTAATAAGTCCAAGCTCTTTAGCTTTCCCACTGCCCAGTCCCGTTCAACTGTAGTTTTACCTAATGTTTTGGCTAAGGAATCATTTTCATCCTTTAGATGAGCTATTTCATCTTTGTATGCACTAACAACTTTGGATGGATCAAAGGCCAAAGAGGCATTCTCCATAAACTGATGTTTCCAATTTTGAAGGGTTTTACTAGTTACTCCATACTTAGACGATAACTCTACTAACGTAAATTCTTCTTTTAATAAGTCTAATACTATTTTTAGTCTTCTCTACTGAAATAAACTTTCTAACCTTTTTTCTTCCCATTTCATAAACTCGTTTGTGAAACAATAAAACTAATACAATACGAAACAAAGTATCTAATTTTCTGTCCAGTTTTTTCGGTCCACTATAAACTTAACAAAAATTACAATACCTATCTACAGCAAAGGCCTCTGATTTTTTAATATTTTTTACATTGATTAACAATTAATTATATAATACTTCAAAGACGACTAAGTAAATATTTTTTCTATTTTTTTCCTAAAAATTTGCTTTATTTACATAAATATGTTATAATTTTGATTCCATAAGTATTTTTTATGTGATTTTGTATCTAAGTTTTAAACTAAAAATAGTATGATTAAGTTAAAAAGGTTAACAGGCGTATTGTTGCTGCTAAGTTCATGTAAATCCATTCATAGGAATATGAATGATAATGATTATAACAAGATGAAAAAAGAATATGAAGAAAGAACAGAAATACAAAATCAAATGATAGCGTCCAATTTAGACCATATGAAGCGAATTACAGAAGGTAAAAGTGCATCTAATGGTAGTGGGAATCAAACAAGTTGTTACCGTAAGGAATATATAAGTACTGCGCCTCCAGAATCGGTTCTAAGAGAAAGGGAAAGAGAAATGGAGGAAAAAATCAAGAATGAGAAAAGGGCTAGGGCAATGCTGGAAGCTTATTCTACTGGTGATGTTGTAAGCAGGGAAGGAGATCTAACTGGTTGTAATGTTCTATAGAGGATTCGTATGTACAGTAAGTATGTGTTGTCTACATAAATTTTGAAAGTTTGTAAATAAAATTGCGTAAATGCTTATTTGTGTGATTCGTAGAGCTTGTTACACCTCTGTTTTCCGATTAAGTTTAAATCTAACAACTTTCTATTTGTGAGTTGTTTAATTTTTAACATAAAATCTTGAAATTTAATAGTTGTGATCTGCATTTATGGATAACTTGATTAAGTTATCCATAAATGCAGATGTCAATCAAGATGAGTTCTCAATACAAGGCAACCAGCACAGAACAGGATGTAGAAATACATATGATTGTTAAAATTATAAAAATTTTCAAACATTGAATTGAATAATTCAAATCGTTTAACTCACTATAAGTCGATACTTATTCCTACATGTTTAGTGTAACAAGCTCTACGAATCACACATTACAAGAAACAAAAAAATGATTAGCGTACAATAATTTCCTATATCCAAGGAGCCCCCTGTATTTAGCGATACAGAAGTCATCACAAAAGTAGACTATGGCTTTACATGATTCGAGAGCAGCTATGAATCGATTCGCTATAGAATTTTATGGAAGATTCTCCTAAAAAATGGCACTTACACAGAATAGTTTACAGGTTCAAATTTGCAAAAAAAACTCCATTTATTGACTTGATTTGGGATATTGCTATGCTTCTGTGTATATGGTTTATATTTAATTATTTAAATTTTTACACAAATGCTATACTCAAAAGGCTGATATATAGTTTAAATGAGCAACTAAAGTTAAGTGAACAGTTGATATATGCGATTCCGAATATTAATGTAAGTACATGGAGTTTAGCAATACCTATTGTATACTTAAAGTATGTTCTTAAACCATTAGGAAGTGTTATTATCAATAATTGTAAATTTTCTATACGTATACTGTTTACCAGCACATTAATTACTATTGTACTATTCATATTACATATGTTGGTTGTCTGGAATAGACTTGATATTAATTGTTTATATAAGCATTTCAACTTTATATCAGAATATGCAATGAAATCAAGATTATTAAAATTAGGTTTTTTATCAGCAGAGATACTAGATAGCTCCTATAGTAGTTTTTCTCATTTTTTATGGAACGGTATAATCGTACATTCATTACGTGTTGCTATTTTTGAAGAGTTGATATTCAGAGGAATTTTTCAATATATTTTCTTTAGGTATACTAAAAATCAGCTATTATCTATTATTATTACATCCATACTGTTTACTGCATATCACTTGAATATAAATCAGGTCATACCTTTTTTATTTGCTGGAATGTTTTTTGGTTATATCTACTACATCACGAATAATAATATGTTTGTAGTAATGTGGGTGCATTTTTTATACAATACCATATTTCATACAATGCATTATTCTAATATTATTTACCTATATCAAAAAATTGCCAGGTTATACAATGAATTCACTTTACTACAGTCCGTTGTATGCATTCTCTCGTGTATGTGCTTAATATACATTCTGTTGTACAACCTGAAAGGATTCTGTCGCATAAACTTCGAATAAGTTATTAGGGTTCTGTCGCATTTGTTTTAAGTCGTCAGTTATTTTGGTAATTTTAGTTGTAGTTAGGATACTAGGCAAAATCGTGCGCAAATGCACGCTAAGCGCTTACCACTTAGTGGCATATTCCTCCATAACATGTGCATCTGTAAAATTGTGTAGTAGTCAGGATTTAATCTGACAATTGTTAAATTGTGTTGATATAAACAAAGACTACTATTATGAACTTACATCAAAAAATAATTAAACCTAAACTAGGTTTATTAGAGTTAGCCAAAACGTTGGGTAATATCTCATCAGCGTGTAAAAGCATGGGTTATAGCAGAGATAGCTATTACCGTTTTAAGTCCTTATATGAACTAGGTGGTCAGGATGCCCTACATGAGATAAGTCGCAAGAAGCCTATATTACCTAATAGAGTAGATCCTAAGATAGAACAATCAGGGGTCATTTGACTAAAAGCCCGGTTTGTCTGATTTTAGTTATTAATTCCTTGTTAACCAATTGATTCTGTTTATGGAAAATGCCTCTTTGGCCTTTGATCCATCTAAAGTTGTTAGTGTATACAAAGATGAAATAGCTCATCTAAAGGATGAAAATGATGCTTTAGCCAAAGCATTAGGTAAAACTACCAGTTGAACGGGACTAGGCAGTGGAAAGCTAAAGAGCTTGGACTTAATTAAGTAAAAAAGGTCTTGTAGAATCCAAGCTTGCTCATTTAACCTAAGGCAAGACAATGTAAATTATTATCGATTAATCGTTCTTTTTTTATATTATAAATCTAACTATAGAAGATAGTTTTAATAAGGATCTTATCAATAAAATAGCTGATATTTATAGCCATCATCCAGAATACGGATACCGTTATATATATAAACCAGTTATTAGAAGATGGTTTGTCTATAGGGTAAAAACCAGGTTACTACATTATATGCGTAAGAATGGGCTTATGTGTTGTTTATCCGCGTAAAAAAATTTTGTACTTCTTTTAAGTCTTCTAAAGATAAAGCACATGGTTATTTAACTAGGTAAGTATTGTTTTCCTCTGGTCAGACCAGCGCGTCTTTATGTACCTAAATCAAAAACCAGGTTTGGAGCGGGGATATAACTATATTAAAACTAACAATGGATTTATCTATTTTTGCAGCTATAATAGACTGGCATAGTAAGGCTATATGGAGCTATAAAGTCTCCAATAGTATGGATACAACCCTTGTAACAGATATCTTAGAAGAAGCTCTTGGTAAAATCCTGCTCCAGAGTACTTTAATAGCGATCACGGAAGTCAAATATACCAGTCATTAGTCACATACAATTGTTAAAAAAGGTATGGTATTAAAATATCAATGAATGGGAAAGGTAGTAGAAGTATTGATAAGTAGTTATAGAGCGTTTTTTTAGAACAATAAAATATAATTGCTTGTTTATAAATGATTTTAAAAATATTTAAAGAAATTAAACAGGGCAATTAACGATTACATGCATAAATATAATTACAACAGGTTTATTCTAGCATTAAATATCAGAAACCCTATGAACGTCTATCTTATACATCTAAAAAATCAATACGATAAAAGAGAAATAAAACGGAAACAAAATTTATAAAATTATTGTCCAGTTTTTTCAGGCCACTATACTATAATCCTAAAAGTTATTATATTGGATGTTATAATTGATATCTCTTCTGTATCCCTATGGTAACTTCAAAGTTTTTTAAGTCCTAAGAACGACGTAGCCTTTCGTAAGAATATTTGGTAGCGAAAAACCATAAAGATATTCTTATTCACTTTATCAATGATGTCCTAAATCTAAGGACTCAGATAAGGTTGAAAAAGTTACTTTCTATCCACGATTCAAGATCCAGATATTGCCTGTAAGAAAGAAAGCGTAGTAGATGTCTTATGCACAGACCAATATGGGAAGCAAAATAATAGTAGAGATGCAAGGTTGCCCCCCAACAAGGTTTTGAAAAAAGAGCGCAGTATTATGCCTCTAAGGCCTTATTCCAGGCAACTCACACTCAGGTCAGGAATTAGGTGCTAGATACCAAGATCTTAAAGCAGTTATCTTTATAGCTATTACGGATTATGTTATATTTCCTGAATAAAAAAGATAACTTATCTAATCATGTTATTCTAGACGCAAAGACCTATGAAAGAGATTAAAAGACTTTTCATTCA
Organism: Candidatus Cardinium hertigii; assembly: GCF_050864915.1. GTDB lineage: Bacteria > Bacteroidota > Bacteroidia > Cytophagales > Amoebophilaceae > Cardinium > Cardinium hertigii_D. The sequence continues at coordinate 10,454 of NZ_JBOZWY010000006.1, read as the reverse complement.
CTTTATAGAGTTACCCAAATTTAATATCAGTTGTATAGAAGCACTCTCTACTATTATAGAAAAGTGGTGTTACTTTTTCAAGCATGCTCCTTCTACAAGCGAAGAAGACCTAAAAAAACTAATAGGCTCTGATTTAGTTATCCAACGCGCCTATGAAGCGTTAAATAGATTCAACTGGTCAGAAAAAGAATTGTTTATCTATGAACAAGAGATCAAACGAATCATGGATAATCAAGCGGTAGAAGATTATATGAAACAAGCAGCTAAAGAAGAAGGTAGAGAAGAGGGAATCCGAATAGGAGAAGAAAAAGGTAAACTAGAGGGTAAGTTAGAGGGTAAGTTAGAAATAGCTAAGTCTATGCTTTCCAAAGGCTACTCTATGGAAGATATAATGCTTATTACCGGACTGCATTCTTCTGATATTCAGTCTACTATATAGATTTTTGTTCTGTATTAGAAAACGTCCTTTGTATTTAATTTTGTATAGTCTTCTCCCTTGTCTTGAATTTTGGATATTATGCGGCCATAAGTTTAGCAAAATTCTCAAAAGTAGATACCTGTTTTTTAGCTTCGATTAGTTGTCCTTTTTGAATGATTCTAATATTTTCTATTCCTGTAATGGTAATGTTAGCCAAATGGAAACTCTTAAACCCTAGCATGGGTTTGATCCGTTTTTTGATAAACCTATGATCTTGTTCAACTCTATTATTAAAGTATTTGTTTTGAAATATTTGAATCTTGTGATCTTGATCTAGTTCTGTATTTAATGCATCAAGTGCAGCTTTATTGTCCCACTTTGGGAGAAAAACCCCGCACTTGCAGTGCGTCGTTTGAACATATTTAGGCTGTAAAGATGGATTATTATAAGAAAACAAGCCATACAGTTTACGATTGTACTTACCATATAGTATGGGTAACCAAGTATCGCTATAAAGTATTAGTTGGTGATATTGGTAGAAGAGTAAAAAACTTAACTCAGGAAATATATAAAGATAATGGAGTAGAAATATTACGAGGTAAAATAGCTTCAAATCATGTACATATCTATATTTCGGTTCCTCCTTATCAAAGTATTAGCAAGGTAGTTGAGTATCTAAAGGGAAAAATATCAAGGAAGATTCAGCAAGAGTTTCCAGAATTAAGGAAGCGGTACTGGGTAAGACACCTATGGAGTGTTGGATATTTTGTAAGAAATTCAGGTAATGTTACTGATCAAATGATCAAAGATTATATTGATAAACATGAATCTATAGAGGATAAACTTGGAGACTTTCAAGTTGAAAACTAGCTGTAGCTAAGGAATTCATTCCGTAATCTTAAGCCCTGTATTTGAAATGCAGAGTAAGTTAACTACTACCGCTTTTGTCAACTACCACTTTGGATGGAGTGTTATTATATGTGATAGCCTTACAAAAAAAATAAAGAGCTGAAGATTTGTCTCTACGTGCACTTAGAAAAAAATCAACTGTATCTCCATAACGATCTACTACTCTATATAAATAAATCCACTTACCATTTAGTTTGACGTAAGTTTCATCCATTCTCCAGCTACTACCAACTGGGCGTTTTCTTTTTCTTACTTCTTGATCTATGAGTGGAATAAACTTTATGACCCATCTTTGTAAAGTAGAATGATCAATCTTTGCGCCTCTCATGCGCATTATCTCTTCTAAGTCTCTATAGCTTAAAGAAAAACGACATTTCATATACACAAATAAAAGGATTAACTCTGGTGAAGAACAAAATCCTTTAAGTTCTGTCGCGTTTGTCGCATCTGTTAAGATTTAGGCTAAAAATTTTATTTTTCACCCTAAATTATCTTTTGAGAATTATAATTTTTTATACTGAAAGTAAATTACATAATTTTTTACTAAAAATTTATATCAAAAATAGGTTTTTAAGATCTTTTGACATACTTTACAAGCGCTACAGAACCTGCGACAGAGCTCGACAGAACTTTTTTATGCTATAGAGAAAAAGTATTGTTGGGAAACATATATGATTTCACCAATAAAAGTAGTAAATTGATAGGTGCTAATATTTCTAAAAGTTTAAATAGCCGTTGTAAAGAAATAGATCAATAATTACGTCGTTCAGATCAGATTAAAACGGCTGCTAAGTAAAGGAACAATAAGCTAATTGGCCCCTATCAATCCCAAATCAAAAGCTTAGAAGTTCAAAATAAAAATATCGATAAGATTCCTATCATCTAAGTTATACAAAGATGATCCAGTAAAGTATTTCCAACTAGAGTCCATTAAAAATAAAAACATTTTAGATATGGGCAAATTGGTAGAGCGGATTAGTAGGATTGAAGCTGCCTCAGAATAGGTTTCTAAAGAAGATAAGGATGCTGTTCCAAAAGTATACAATAAAAAGTTAAGTAACGATTTGAGAAATGCTATTATTAAAAGTAAAATAGAGAGAAATAAAAAATTTAAAAATAAATATAATATGTTATATAACATAATTAATTATAAATAAATATTTATATCAATAAATGATTCTACTTAAAATAATTATTCAACTATAATTTATATGAAAAAAATAAACGCTAAAGTATTTTTATCTATTGGTCTATTAAGTTTAAGTACCTTTTCTTCTTGTGTAAAGACCAATCAAGAAATGAATAGAACTACTGTAGGTAACGTAAAAAGAAGCTATAATAGGAACCAAAAAAAAATACTTATAGGTGCCGGATTGTTGGCAACGGCTGCAATTTCTGGTTTTGGACTACTATATGCAAACATGCCATCAGTACCCTATACAACTGAAGATAATTGTATCAACTTTACCAATAGATCAGTATCCAATTTGTCAACAACGAATTTTAACAATCTAACCGATCTGTATAATCATCCATATATAGGTACAGAATTACCATACAGATCATTAAGATCAGATGTATACACTATAAATGAAATAAGTAGTATCATTTCAATGGATAGAACGTTAGAGACAGAAAATGTAAAACCAGAAAGCTCCTGCGCTAATATAGATTATGTTAAATGCTTAATAAGTAATAATAAAAATTTGAATAAACAGGATCAAGATAAAGAAGGAAAAACTATTTTGATGTGTGCAGCAATGACAGGTGCAATAGACGTTATGAACCTATTGATAGATCATCACGTAGATCTCGATATACAGGATAAAAAAGGAAAGACTGCTTTGATGCATACAGCAATACATAATAGTACAGATTCAGCTAGTTTGTTGATAAAACATAAAACAAGTATAAATATAAAAGATTACACAGGAGGAAGAACTGCTTTAATACATGCAGCAAGATATAACAGTGTAGATGTTGGAAATTTATTGATAAAAAACCATGCAAATATAGAAATAAAAGATACTTTTACAGGACTAACTGCTTTGATGCATGCAGTAATACAGAATAATAAAAATTTTGTCCAATTGTTGATAAATAGTAATGCGGATCTGAATTCAAAAAATACTTTTACAGATCAGACTGCTTTGATGTATACAATCGCACCAACATATGAAAGAACAGATATTGCCACTTTATTGATAAATAACAGGGTAGATTTGAATTTGAAAGACAAAGATAAAAAAACTGCTTTAATCTATGCAGCAGAACAAAATAAATTATATATTCTTAACTTATTGGTAGAGAATAATGCTAGTTTGAATGAAATAGATAACAAAGGAAGGACTGCTTTGATACATGCAACATTGCAAGGTAACATAAATGTTGTAAAACGCTTGCTACAGGAAAACAGAATAGATAAAGATATAAAAGATGAATACGGAAAGTCTGCTTTCGACTATGCATTAGAATTAAATGGTAAATATACTGATATGTATTCTTTATTTTCTGTAAAAATCGATAACACCGAGGGTCAGTCTGTATTTGTAAGTGTGTAAATATTTTTTAGGGTTTATATTTACCTAAACAATGACACTTAAATCGATGAAAAAAAAGATATATGTAAAGACGGAATAAGCAAGGCTATAGAAGTCCTTATAGACTCAGGGGTAGACCTATCGACTCTGTTTGATCAAGGCGGTTTACTGAAACAATTAAGCAAACGTCTTGTAGAAAAAGCGTTAGAATCAGAAATGGATTCCCATCTAGGTTATAGCAAGTATGGACGTAGTGCTTCAGAAAATTCCCATAATGGCCTGTCTAGTAAGCGAGTTATAACTGATAATGCTGTTATATCGGTTGAAGTCCCCCGAGATAGATCATCCAGTTTTGAACCTGTTTTATTACCTAAACGTCAAACAAGAATCCCTGGTTTAGATGATAAGATCTTATCTTTATATGCTAAAGGGATGAGTCTATCAGATATTCAGCTTCAAATACAAGAATTGTATGGTGCAGAAGTTAGTGAAAGCCTGATAAGTAACATCACAGATTCTGTTATTGAAGATGTTAAGATATGGCAAAATCGTCCCTTAGAAACAGTCTATCCAATTGTTTTTTTGATTGTTTTGTAGTTAAGGTTAGACAAGACAAACGCATCATAAATAAGTCAGTCTATGTTGCGTTAGGTATAGATCGACTAGGGATAAAAGATGTTTTAGGACTATGGATGAGTGAAAATGAAGGATCTAAGTTTTGGTTAGGTAATTTGACAGAGCTCAAAAATCGTGGTATGCAGGATATGCTCATTGCTTGTACAGATAATTTATCAGGTATGTCTGATGCAATCGGTGCTGTATATCCTAAAACAGATCACCAACTCTGTATCGTTCACCAAATTAGGAATAGCTTGAAGTATGTATCCTATAAAGATAGGAAAGCATTATCTTCTGATTTAAAGCCAATTTATACATCAGTAATGAAGAAGAAGCACTAATGGCATTAGAAACTTTTGGCAACAAATGGGATAAACAGTACCCACAAATAGCCAAGTCTTGTATGCTAATTGGAATAATCTGATGCTATTTTTACAATACCCTAATGCAATACGTAAGTTATTTATACAACAAATATTGTTGAATCTGTAAATAGTCAATTCTGTAGAGTTACTAAAAATAAAAGAGTGTTTCCTAACGATTTAGCTGTTTTTAAAACCTTATATTTAACTATTAACTATATGAGCAGAAAGTGGACCATGCCTATTCACAATTGGAGTGAGGCTATAGCACATTTTTTAATTAAATTCGAAAATAGAATTTAAAACACATAAAAATATTTTACACACTTAAATGGACAGAGCCCCGAGGGTTGAACTATGGTTCTGTCGCAGGCGCTGTCGCATCTGTATTTAATTTTGTATAGTTCTCTCCTTTGTCTTCAAATTTGGATATTATGCGGCCATAAGTTTAGCAAAGTTATCAAAAGTAGATGCTTGTTTTTTAGCTCCGATTAGTTGTCCTTTTTGAATGATTCTAATATTTTCTATTCCTGTAATGGTAATGTTAGCCGAATGGAAACTCTTAAATCCTAACATAGGTTTTATCCGTTTTTTAATGAATCTATGATCTTGTTCGACTCTATAATTTAAGTATTTGTTTTGAAATATTTGAATCTTGTGATTATAGTGGACCGAAAAAACTGGACAGAAAATTAGATACTTTGTTTCATATTGTACTAGTTTTATTGTTTCACAAACGAGTTTATCAAATGGGAAGAAAAAAGGTTAGAAAGTTTATTTCAGTAGAGAAGACTAAAATAGTATTAGACTTATTAAAAGAAGAATTGACGTTAGTAGAGTTATCGTCTAAGTATGTAGTAACTACCAAAACCCTTCAAAATTGGAAACATCAGTTTATGGAGAATGCCTATTTGGCCTTTGATCCATCTAAAGTTGTTAGTGTATACAAAGATGAAATAGCTCATCTAAAGGATGAAAATGATGCTTTAGCCAAAGCATTAGGTAAAACTACAGTTGAACGGGACTGGGCAGTGGGAAAGCTAAAGAGCTTGGACTTATTAAGTAAAAAAGGTCTTGTAGAATCCAAGCTTGCTCATTTACCTAAGGCAAGACAATGTAAATTATTATCGATTAATCGTTCTTTTTTATATTATAAATCTACTATAGAAGATAGTTTTAATAAGGATCTTATCAATAAAATAGCTGATATTTATAGCCATCATCCAGAATACGGATACCGTTATATATATAACCAGTTATTAGAAGATGGTTTGTCTATAGGTAAAAACCAGGTACTACATTATATGCGTAGAATGGGCTTATGTGTTGTTTATCCGCGTAAAAAATTTTGTACTTCTTTTAAGTCTTCTAAAGATAAAGCACATGGTTATTTACTAGGTAAGTATTGGTTTTCCTCTGGTCAGACCAGGCGTCTTTATGTACCTAAATCAAACCAGGTTTGGAGCGGGGATATAACTTATATTAAAACTAACAATGGATTTATCTATTTTGCAGCTATAATAGACTGGCATAGTAAGGCTATATGGAGCTATAAAGTCTCCAATAGTATGGATACAACCCTTGTAACAGATATCTTAGAAGAAGCTCTTGGTAAATATCCTGCTCCAGAGTACTTTAATAGCGATCACGGAAGTCAATATACCAGTCATAGTCACATACAATTGTTAAAAAAGTATGGTATTAAAATATCAATGAATGGGAAAGGTAGAAGTATTGATAATGTAGTTATAGAGCGTTTTTTTAGAACAATAAAATATAATTGCTTGTTTATAAATGATTTTAAAAATATTAAAGAAATTAAACAGGGCATTAACGATTACATGCATAAATATAATTACAACAGGTTTCATTCTAGCATTAAATATCAGAAACCTATGAACGTCTATCTTACACATCTAAAAAATCAATACGATAAAGCAGAAATAACACGGAAACAAAATTTATAAAATATTGTCCAGTTTTTTCGGTCCACTATATAAACCTTTTTTCAACCAAAAACCAATGAAGATAGCTTCCTTACCTAAGAATTATAATTTTTTAGAACGAGAAAAACATTGGCAGCGCTTTTGGGAAACAGAAGCCTTATATAGCTGGGACCCTACATCACCCCGTGCAGATACTTTTGTCGTAGACACTCCCCCCCCTACCATTTCTGGACAGCTGCATGTAGGCCATATTTGTAGCTATACACAAGCAGATTTTATTGTGCGATTTCAACGCATGTTGGGTAAAAATATTTTTTATCCCATGGGATTTGATGACAACGGGTTACCTACCGAACGATTGGTAGAAAAACAAAAAGGGGTCCGTGCAGCGCATATGGATAGAACCGCTTTTATAAAATTATGTGAGGAAGTTGTGGTTGCGGAGGAAGAAAAGTTTAGACATGTTTTTAAATCCATAGCCCTTTCTGTTGACTGGAGCTTAGAATATCAGACCATTAGTCCACTTTCTCGTAAGCTTGCACAGCTTTCTTTTTTAGCACTTTTTGAAAAAGGTGCGCTATACCGTAGGGCACAGCCTATGTGGTGGGATCCAGTAGATGGTACCGCTTTGGCACAAGCCGATATGGAAGACAAAACGCGCGTGGCCTATATGAATGACATTCTATTTTTCCATGAAACAACGCAAACACCCCTTCCTATTGCTACTACTCGACCAGAATTGTTGCCAGCTTGTGTTGCTGTATTCTATCATCCGGATGACTTGCGTTATCAACATTTGGCCCATACCTATGCGATTACGCCTATATTTAATATCAGAGTCCCTATTTTATCAGATGAACTGGTACAACCCAATAAGGGAACAGGTTTGGTAATGTGCTGCACCTTTGGAGACCAAACAGATGTAGTATGGTGGAAAAAACATCAACTTCCTACTGCCATTATTTTGAATAAACAAGGTAGGATAACCCATGCTGGTCCATTAGAAGGATTAAAGGTAACAACAGCGCGTGAAAAAATTGTTCAAATCTTAAAAGAACAGGCACTGTTGGTCAAACAAACTGCCATACATCAATCTGTAAAATGCGCAGAACGCTCTGGTGCAGCTTTAGAAATCCTTACTACCCCCCAATGGTTTGTACGAACCATTGAGCATAAAGCAGCCCTTTTAGCTAAAATCAATCAACTAAAATGGCATCCTACTGCGATGCAGCATAGACTGGAAGAGTGGGTCAATGGTATTGCTTGGGATTGGTGCATTAGCCGTCAACGCTATTTTGGCGTTCCTTTTCCTGTTTGGTATTCTAAAAGACCTGGTGAAGAAGGGAAAATATTGCTACCCAGATTAGACGAATTGCCTGTAGATCCACTTCATAATCTACCCATAGGCTATACAAGGGAAGAGGTAGAACCAGACTATGATGTAATGGATACTTGGGCAACCAGTAGTATTTCGCCACAACTTTCTTCCCATGCGATTCATAAAGACTTCAGTGTAGACTATAAGAGGCACCAGCAGTTGTTTCCAATGGATTTGCGGCCGCAAGCCCATGAAATTATACGTACTTGGGCTTTTTATACTTTACTCAAGTCTCATTTGCATGAAGACAGTATTCCTTGGAAGAATATTATGATCAATGGATGGTGCCTGGCGCCAGACAAACAAAAAATGTCTAAATCTAAAGGCAACGTGCTCCTTCCTGAAAAGTTGTTGGAAACATATGGGGCTGATGTAATCCGCTATTGGGCCGCCAATGCCCGTTTGGGAGTAGATACTTGCTATTCTGAGCATGTGACGAAAAATGGGAAACGGTTGGTTACTAAATTGTGGAATGCTGGTAAATTTCTCTTGAGTCATTTTGATAAAGTAGGTGCATTACATCAGCCACTGCCGTTTAATCTATTAAAGATTACCCATACCTTAGATAAATGGCTCTTGCAGTCACTAGCCGCCTTGACTGAAAAGGTCTATCTACATTGGCTGTCCTATGGGTATACAGAGGCTTTAGAGTATGTAGAAAAATTCTTTTGGTCTGTTTTTTGTGATGATTATATCGAAATTAGTAAAACTAGGGTCTACAATACCATGGAGCAAGATAATCAAGGTCAGACTAGTGCCATTATAACGCTTTACCATGTCTTTTATGCTCTATTACAACTTTTTGCACCTATTTTGCCCCACATTACGGAAGAACTTTCCCATGGACTTTATCCACATAAAGGCTCTATACACCAAAGGGGCAATTGGCCTAAATGGGCATTAGGGCTTTCTTTAAGTCAAATGCAGTTGGATCAAGTAGCGCACCTTAGAGAAATCATTAGATTGGTGCGCAAAGCCAAAGCAGATGGTAAGCTTTCTATAAAAGCGCCGATCCAGTTACTAACCATTCGGGGTATGGCTTTAGAAGAAGATTTAAAGAAAGAGCTAAAAGCCGTTACAGCTGCTACAAATATAGTATTTAGTGACGCAATATTGGATCATACGGGACTACAAATAGTAGGCAAACAATGCATAATATGGATCATCTGGAGCTAACCAATCTATAGCTGATTCCTCTATGGGTTCTGTTGCATTTGTTTTAAGGCGTCAGTTAATTTATTAATTTTAGTCAAAAATTGACCAAAATGTTTACTATTACCCATAGATTATTGGGTTCTGTCGCCTTTGTTTTAAGGGAGCGGTTATTTTATTAATTTTAGTCAAAAATTGACTAAAATGTTTACTATTACCCGTAGATTATTGCGCTATTTTAAAGGATTTTGTTCATCACCGGAGTTAATCTTGTTATTTGTCTACATGAAATGTCGTTTTTCTTTAAGCTATAGAGACTTGGAAGAGATGATGCATATGAGAGGCGCAAATATTGATCATTCTACTTTACAAAGGTGGGTGATTAAGTTCATTCCCCTTATAGATCAAGAAGTAAGAAAAAGAAAACGCTCAGTTGGTAGTAGCTGGAGGATGGATGAAACTTACGTCAAATTAACATGGTAAGTGGATTTATTTATATAGAGCAGGTAGATACTATGGAGATTACAGTTGATTTTTTTCTAGTCGCACGTAGAGACAAGTCTGCCAGCTCTTTATTTTGTTTCGTAAGCTATCAATATAAATAACACTCCATCCATGTAGTTGACACAAAAATCAGTAGTAATAAAGCGGCACTTGATGTACTAAAATACAAGAACTAGATCAAGATCACAAGATTCAAAATATTTCAAAACAATACTTGTAATAATAGAGTTTGAACAAAGATCATACGATTTATCAAAAAACGGATAAAAACCTCATGGTTGGGATTTAAGAGTTTCCATCTCGTCTAACATTACCTTAGATAGAAAATATCAGAATAATCCAAAAAGGACAATTAATCGGATCTAAAAAACAAGCATCTACTTTTGAAAACTTTTCTAAACTTATGGCCGCATAATATCCAAATTTGAAGACAACGGGGAGAACTATACAAAATCAAATACAGATGCGACAGAACCCATAAAGACGCCTGGTCTGACCAGAGGAAAACCAATACTTACCTAGTAAATAAGCATGTGCTTTATCTTTAGAAGACTTAAAAGAAGTACAAACTTTTTTACGCGGATAAACAACACATAAGCCCATTCTACGCATATAATGTAGTACCTG
>NZ_JBOZWY010000005.1:0-81547 GCF_050864915.1 Candidatus Cardinium hertigii | reverse complement strand
CTAAAATAGTTAGAGGGTAGATGTAGATCCAATGGATATCCCTTTGTTTTTTACCCTTTTTGCTATAGGTCCCTGAAGCCTATTCAAATTAACCCACACCCTCTTCTCCCTACAAGAACCATCGTCTCAAGCGAGACCAAACCCGATTATAGAAATTTTTTAGGATACCGCTCTTTAAATTCTTGGTTTTTTACACCAAAATTTGTAATATAAAAACATATATCTTCTCTATAGTCTTTTTTATACTTTCTTAATTTTTTGCGTTATGATTTACTTAAATATGACTATTGTAATAGTAGGGGCTTTTTTATTGTCAACACTGGTAGTAGGGATTTACTTTAGTAGAAAGAAAACCACCTTCCGAGAATATGCAGTGGGGAATAAGCAGTTTGCTACGGCTACTTTGGTGGCTACGGTGTTGGCTACTGCTTATAATGGAGGAACCCTAATACGTAACATAGAGTGTATCTATCAACTTGGATCATATTGGATAATGCTTACGATTTTAGATTGTTGTTCATACTGGTTTATGAGTAGGTTAGGATTACGTATGGGGCCATTTATGGAACATTTTTCTATAGCAGAAACAATAGGTAGTATCTATGGTAGATATCCACGTATCGTTGCTGCTTTGTTTAGTATATTACATTGTATGATTATGGTTATTATACAAATTAACGTAATGTCCCAGGCACTTAAGATTTGTTTGGGATCAATTAATCCCTATACAGTCACTATCTTTTCTACCTTACTCCTTATTTTCTATTCCATCTTTGGTGGTGTTCGTTCTGTTACTTATACAGATGTACTGCAGTTTATAACTTTTGCCATTATTATTCCTCTATTAGCCTGGTTTATGTTTATAAAAATAGATAAACCAGTTTCTGAAATCATTCCTATACTACAAAGCCAAACTAAGTTTCAGTTTACTAAACTATTTAAGTTTAATGCCCAGATGGTGGGCTTATTGCTGCTAAGCCTATCTTTTATAGTCCCTTATGGCAGTCCTGGACTTATGCAACGGATTTATATGTCTTCTGGACCGATTCAGGTCCAAAGGGTTTTTATGTATACAACCCTTTTTACCTTTTGTATAAAATCTTTTATAGTTCTAACAGCCTTGTTTACTTTTGCAGGAGCATTAAATTTACCAATAGAATCAGTTTGGGGCTATATAACAGACCATATTCCCTCTCTTTTTAAAGGATTTTTAGCCATTGGTTTGCTAGCGATGACGATATCTACAGCAGATTCCGCGTTAAATGCTTGTTCTGTTATATTTAGCAACGATATAACGCAAACTATACAAAATAAAACAAAAATATCTGACGCTTATAAACTTAGAATGGCAAAAGGTACCACTTTAGTAGTAGGGCTATTGTCTATGCTGATAGCATTCAAATACAGAAACTTGTTAAAGTTACTGTATTGGTCTCTTGATTGCAGTAGACCTATTATAGCAGCTCCTTTTATATTATCTGTCTTGGGCTTTCGAGGCACTACTCGTACCGCTTTAATTGGTATGACTACCGGTCTCTTAACCATCTTAGCTTGGAACAAATGGATTGAGCCTGATACAGGTATAAATGGTGCCTTTATTGCTATGCTGGCCAATGGCCTTGCTATGATGGCCGCCCACTATCTACTCAAGCAGCCAGATGGTACCGGTTGGGTGAAACCCGATCACGTATTTAGACAAATCCAACAAGAGGATTCCCGGAAGCGTGCGGAGCGAAAAGAAGCTATTCAAAACGCTTGGGCCAATAGAAAAGCCACCTTATCCCAGTTGATAACCAGCGATGTTACCCTATATTTAATAGGGATCTATACAACCACTACTGCGATTCTAAGTTATTGGTTTATTAAACCAGATTGCATCTATGCTGCCCTATGTCAAGTGGTTGTAGGTGCTTTTTTTATAGCTTCTAAAGCTTTCTTTGGCAAAATACTTCCCAACTGGTTTATTAACCTAGTTGCACTTATAACCTTAGCCGTTTATCTACCTTTAACACTGATTGGAAACTGGTGGGATATGGTAGATCCCATCTTTAGTCTAGCTTTATCTTTGACCCATTGTGCGGTAATCTTATGGATATTGCCCCTCTATCTCGCTATAGGGGTGGTAGCTACTACATTTTTAGGGGGGGAGCTTATTGCATTTGGATGGTCTTTTGCCCTATTTGCTTCCTTATGGCCGCTATTCCTAGCTGGTCTATGTATCTTTGCCATTATGATCTATTTTAAAACCAAAATAGATAAACTTACCCGACAAAATATTTACCTGAAAGATCAAAAAAAGATTACCGCCTCGCAACAACTAAAAGCGTCTCTCTATGAGGCGGCCCTGGTTCCCTCCACGCATCTCAATTCTCCTAAAGGATATGGATCTATTTTAGCACAAGTAGTGCGTAAAGTAGAAGAATCTATTTCTTTTTTAGATAACCATACACCCCTTTATAAAGAAGATTTCCAAACCATTATCCATAAATTTTATGATTGGATAGCCTATTTTAACAGCAGAGAAACTGCCAAAACGCATGCACTATTGCAACCTAATAAAATTACTCTAGATAAGCTGATTCGTACAGTAGAGGTTACTTTATCCCAGGAGATAGAACATCCACCTAAACTACTGGTAAAAAAAATAAGACTGCCTAGCAACCCATTGGGTACCGATGTAGTATGTGATATCCATCAGGTAGCTTACGCACTGGTTAAAATTATTTTACGAATGGGTAAGCTAACTCAAACCATTCCACCCATTGTTAAAGTAGCACTCCATCCTACTGCTTTGCAGTTTAAACAAGCCGATGGTATTGGAAACAGTTCTCCGGTCTGTATTGATTTTCAAGCTATTGCGCTAGTCATCAGCCCGTCTACTATGCATCACAATGACCTACCTAAGATAAAAGCGTGCTATCATAAAATAGATTGTATCGATCTCAAAGAAGAAACACAGGCCCCACCATCTATAGATCTGGAACAAGATACCCTATCTAGTGTAGTGCGTGCCCATTATGGTTATCTAGAAGCTTCTCTTGACGAAAAGAAACTTTATATCCTAATGGTATTGCCTATAGATATTACCGATATTCTACATAAAATGACTGCTAGATTGCCTATAGATTCCTTAACTAGAGAAGCTCCTATTGCGCCTAAGGAGCAAGCTGATTCGATGATGCAGCTCATGCAATTCCATGACCATGTCTGTATATCATCGTCTGAAGTGGATCCTATTGATGTAAAGACTATTTCAAGTATACTTTTATTGCTCAGGAAGCAGTTTGGCTTTAAGCGGCATATCTCTGGCCAATTGTTTTATGTACGCGCAGTAGGGATTGCCCAACTGGTAGTAGATTGGGTTTTCCACTCTCCTAAGGTGGTTTATGCTGCTTTGCTTTATGGATTGGTACGCCGTACCTGTTTACCCCTTTCTTATATCAAAGAACATTATAACTTAGGCGTCTATGCTTTTGTATCCAATGTAATAAAAATAGATAAACGGGAGGAGTTAGACCATCCTTCTTTGCTTTATGTGCAGAATAGACTGGCACAAGCCATTAAAGAAGAACATCTACAGCTTTCTGTGCTGTTTATAAAACTGGCCGAACGGCTTTATGACCTACGCCATGCAGCTGGTTACATTCATCTATCAGAGGTCAAGCATATGGCGCAAGAAACACTCAATATAGATGTGCATATAGCCCATACATACCTGGACCCAACAATAGGGCAAGCATTAGAAAAGGCCGCTAAAGAAGCATTGGACCTCTGTATCCTTACGGAAAAAGACCAAAATAGTTAGAGGCTGCGCAAAACAATATGGTTGGTTTACACCTAAACTACTTTTGCATCGCCTAAAACTTCCTGAACTATTTTTGCTTCAAAAAAAGGATATTTCACCCCTTTGATTGCTTCATAATATTGATGCCCTTTCCCTGCTATTAAAATTAGATCGTTTGCGTACGCCAGTAAGCAAGCTGTTTTAATGGCCATCGCTCTATCTATGATATGCAATACCTTTGGAAGGTACACCTCGGGTACAGCTTGTTGCATCGCATTTATAATTTTTTGTGGATCTTCTTCTCTTGGATTATCACTGGTAAATATAGCAATGTCACTATTTTGAGCTAAAATCTTTCCAATCATCGCCCGCTTTTGTTGGTCACGATTGCCCCCACACCCCATAATGGCAATAAGCCTACTTCCAGCAGGACGGATGGCATGCAAGGTATCCATTACTTTTTGAAGGGCATCTGGCGTATGGGCATAGTCTATTATAACTTGTTGTGATTTTCCATGGTGCACCCGATTCATTCTTCCTAAAATAGGGGGAATCGCCGAAAGTGCAACCAAACTTTCTTGCCCACTTAGCCCCAATAACTGAGCGGTACCATAAGCAGCCAAGAGATTACTGGCATTGAATGCACCCAGTAGTTGAAACCATATCGACTGATAATCTAGGGCTAATTCTAACCCATGTAAAGTATTGGTCACTATTTTTGCTCTAAAATCAGCAACGTCTTGAAGTGAAAAAGTAAATTTTTTAGCTTTACAATTCTGAAGTAGTATCTGACTGTGTTTGTCTTGCTGGTTCATAAGGGCAAAAGCAGTAGAAGGCAAATGGTCAAAGAGTTTTTTTTTAGCCTGAATATATTGGGAAAAATTAAGGTGATAATCCAAATGTTCATGGGTAATATTGGTAAAAACAGCACCTGTAAAATGGAGGCCTGCTAACCTTTCTTGGACTATGGCATGTGAACTTGCTTCCATAAAACAATATTGGCAACCCGATTCTACCATAAGATGTAAGAATGACTGTAATTGCAAAGGATCTGGCGTGGTATGGCTAGCGGGATAAGTTTGGTCTAAAACTTTATTGTATATGGTAGAAAACATACCCGCTTTATAGCCCATCTTGCGGATCATATGATATAGTAAGTGTACAATAGTGGTTTTACCATTTGTACCAGTCACTGCTACTAGTTTTAGTTTTTTACTGGGTTGTTGGTAAAAATTAGCGGCCATGATCCCCAGTGATCTAGCCGTAGAGTAGACCACTATATAGGTTACATTTTCCTGAATGGAGTCAGGCAACCATTCGCATACAATAACGCTACTACCTGCTGCTATGGCCATTGATATGTAGCTATGTCCATCCAATTGACTACCATTTATAGCAATAAAACAAGAGTGAGGTACTGCTTTACGGCTATCAAAACAAATACTTTCTACAGATAGGTCGACTGAACCACATATTTCTTTTACAGAAATTCCTACTAGAAGCTGTTGAAGATTGTGCATCATTACTTTAATAAAATAGTAATATGGTTATCGATTACTTTAGATTGTTTGGATACTGCACCATGTATATTACCCGCTACTGTAACTTTAAGACCATGTTCTTCTAATAAAAAGAGTGCATCACGTAGCTTCATATGCAATACATAGGGTACTTCTTTTGGAGATAGGTTGTGGCATGGCTGAAAGGTTACAGCTGTAGAACTGATCTGCATACGACCCCAAATTGGGGTCGTATCATCTATAGGTTCAGGTAGAGGGAGGTGCAAACATTGGTACAAAAAACGGAGTTCATGGGCATTACCTACATTAGAAAGTAAGGTTGGATATGGGCGCACAGACCCATTAATGGGTTTTCTTGCCTGCAAATCTTTTCCAGCTATTCTATCCACAATATCTTTAAATATAGGTGCAGGTACTTCTGAACCAAAACGAAAGGTTGCACCTTGCGGATCATCTACTACAATAATGCAACTATAATAGGGACGATCTGCTGGAAAATAACCAGCAAATGAAGTAAGGTGGTGGTTCGTGTACCTTCCATTCACCAATTTTTCAGCAGTACCCGTTTTGCCAGCTATTTTATAAAATCCATGCTTAATGCGTTGTGCAAGCCCTTTTTCTACGGTTCCTTCTAACATAAGTTTTAGTTTATGCAACGTTTCATCTGAACAGATTTTTTCTTTTAAGACTGTAGTTGGAAAAGTTTTGATGATGCCATGGGCTGATTGTACATGTTGCACCAACATAGGCTTGAGCATTTTACCATTATTGGCTACTGCGTTATACAGTACCAACATCTGAAGTGGGGTTATCTGTAAGTTGTAACCAATAGAAAGCCATGGAAGTGCTACGCCACTCCACATTTTACTTTTAGGGGTAATCATATAAGGTTTTCCTTCTCCAGCTAGTTCAATCCCCAATGGTTGATGGATACCCAACTGCTCCATATAATTGATAAATTTTTGAGGGACTGCACCAAACGTTTCATGAATGGCCATAGAGATACCCACATTAGATGATTTTTCAAATACTTCTTGCAGGGTAAGCAACCCATAACCTCCTTTTTTAACATCTTTCATCGATCTGTTATAAAATCGTACCACGCCTTGACCCGTATCTATTGGCTTGGTAAGCGGCCATCTTGTTTCCTCTAATAAAGCCAACATAGATGCCAACTTAAAAATTGAACCCGGTTCTACTCTACCTTGATTGCCTATGGCATAGTTATAGGCTTCTATATATCTTCCAGATTCTGTACGAGACAAATTAGCAATTGCTTTAATAGCTCCAGTAGCAACCTCCATTACAATCGCACAACCATTTTGCGCATCTGTTTGCTTAAGAACGGTCAACAAACTGCTTTGGGCTACATCTTGTAAATTGATATCTAGCGTAGTGACCAAATCACATCCATGTATAGGTGGTATCACGGTACCTTCCGGAACCTTTTTCCAATTGCTACCTACCACTTTCTGGTAAAATGTCTTTTCATCTACTCCTTTCTTACCACCTACTACTTTTTGATACAGTGCCTTGCCATTTACTCCTTTTAATACTTGGTTAAAGGAATATTCTAGACCATACGCATGTCTTTCCCTGTGCATGCCAATGGTACGCCTGGCTAATTCCTTAAAGGGGTTGTACCGTTTGTATTGTGCTTCAAAAATCACGCCTCCCTTAAACCTACCCTGATTAAAAATAGGCCAACGGCTCATCATTTTTTTTTCTTCATAGGTGATGTATCCTTGATCCAAGAGTAGGTACCTCCGTTTTCTGGCACGCGCATCTATAATTAACTTTTTGTAATAATCAGAAGGATAAATTTTATAAAAATCAGACAATGCCTGGCTAAGTGGATCTATTCCTATTTTAAAACAGACATCTGAAGCCAGAACAGGGTCTAAAGCAACCCTATAAAAGGGAAGAGAAGTAGCCAATAAAGCGCCATCATCGGCATAAATATTACCTCTGGTGGCCAGAATAGGTCTATATTCTAATTGTGCCACTTTGGCACGATGGCGCCACTTATCTATTTCTAAAAACTGTAAATAGACTATTTTCCATATAACGATCCCGACAAAAAATACAACAGAAAGAAAGACTATTCTGGCACGTAATAAAATTGCCTTAGTATGGACCACTTTTTTTATTGGCTTTAATGGTATAGGGCGGGGTTTTACTTTCATAAATAGCCAATGGTACAACCCTTTTAGCTACTTCAGATTGTTTGCTATCAAACATATAACTAGATTGTAGCTGCATATGTTTCACACGAAGCGCATCTACCATAGGCTGGAGCTGATGAATTTTATGCAAAATTCTTTCATGGTAATGTGCATTCCAAATATAAAGCAACCCTAAAAAGAAAAGGTACAATAGACGAAATACATAGTAAGGGGTAACTAAAGAGATGCCTTTTAAAGCCAGTTTTTTTTCCAATCGACCAAATAAAGTGAATCTTTTAATAGGTTTATAACTATTTTCCTTCATTTCTACCACTAGAAGCCATAAGTTTTCAAAAACTTACTTTTTTATCACGGCTAGTATAAAAAAGTAAGTTGGCATAGGAACTCAATCAAAATTTTGATACTTCCTCCTAATATAATCTTTATAGGGTTGCGTAGATATAGGATGACCGGTAACACGTTGTATACTTTCCGCAGCATTATACATCCTACCAAACTGATGAATATGTTTATGTAACCAATCCTTCATAAATGCAATTGATCCTTTTGCCACTTTTACATCCCAGTCTGGAAAAGATTGAACAAAAGCAGAAAAGTATTGAACCGCATAGATATTACCCAATGC
Source organism: Candidatus Cardinium hertigii (assembly GCF_050864915.1). GTDB lineage: Bacteria > Bacteroidota > Bacteroidia > Cytophagales > Amoebophilaceae > Cardinium > Cardinium hertigii_D. Next base: position 73,432 of record NZ_JBOZWY010000005.1, on the reverse strand, counting down.
ATAGGTCGGAAAATAACCAAAATGACCTGAAGACCAATGAATATCTTGTAAACATCCTTCCGCATCATTTTTAGGTGTAATGCCCAAAAGCGCTTGCATCTTCATATTCCACATCTCTGGCACATCTGATACATCCATGGTCCCCTCTATCAATGCTTTTTCTAACTCAAACCTAAGGATAATATGCAATGGATAGGTTACTTCATCCGCATAAATACGAATAAAAGAAGCTTGCACATGATTGATGTGTCGGTAAAAATTGGCAAGTGATAGCTCGTTAAAATGTGGAAAATATTTTTGAAAAATAGGGTATATATAGGACCAAAAAGGAAGAGACCGGCCGACCATCACTTCCCACCACCTAGATTGACTTTCATGCACCCCCATCGAAACAGCTTGGGCGTGAGGTGTAGACCAGTCTTCTTTAGAAAGACCCAATTCATAAAGTGCATGGCCACCTTCGTGTAAAACAGCAAAAATATTCTGCAACAACCCACCCTCTAAGTTTGTAGTTATCCTTACATCAGAAGAATGTATACCGGAACAAAAAGGATGTGCAGAATAATCCAACCTAGTATTTTCACCACTAACGCCTATGCTCTTTAAGAGCAAATGGTTGAATTGCATTTGTGCTTCTTGTGGAAAAGAATGGTCAAAATATATCTTATAAGGACTATCTTTTCCATCAGTATTTTTTACGATAGAAGATAAAAAAGAAGATATATCCGCAAAAAGAGTGGATAAAGTAGAAGCGGTTACACCAGCTTCATACAAATCAATTAATGCATCATAGGGACTATCTACATAGCCCAGTAGATTGGCTTTTTCTCGATTAAGATCCACCACCTTTTTCAACCAAGGACGAAATAACGCAAAATTAGAAGTTTCTTTAGCCTTTTTCCATACTTCTGTTGCAGTAGCAGTAGTAGCATAATATGCCTGAACAAAAGATTGTGGCAACTTAGTGGTCCGCTTAAAGTCCTTACACCACTGCTTAAGGTTGGATGCTGCTATTTTAGATAAGCCTTCTAACTTAATTTCTTCTGTTTCTATATCAATCATTTCTGCCAAGGCATCTCGGTATTTACTACTGGTTGCCTCCCCATGCGCCAAGCTGGCAACATAAGCAAGTTGCTTGGCACGTATATCAACCGCACCAGCGGGCATATAAGTTTGCTGATCCCATGATAAGAGCCCTTTTATCTGACGAAGCAACTGAATATGGCTAAACTTTTCTACAAAGCTTTTATATAGTGACATGATCTTTTCATTATAGTGACACGATCTTTTTATTAAAAATTAACCCAAGAAAGCTAAAACGAATGGTATCTGCTCAATCCTTTATTTCTTATATAAACGCGCTTTTATCCTACTCTATTCCAATCTCCAGCTGAGACCAGTAATCTAGTATATTCCTTATGAATTACCAAATGATCAGGCTGCTGAAAATTCGGGTCTTGTTGAATAATATCTTTAGCAATCCCACGTGCTACTTCTAAAATAGCAGCATCCTTAGATAAATCAGCTATTTTTAAATTTAGTATACCACTTTGTTGCACCCCCATTAGGTCACCTGGGCCACGGAGTTTGAGATCCAACTCAGCTATTTCAAATCCATTATTGGTTTTAACCATTACTTCCATTCGTTTTTTTCCTATTTTATTTAAACGATAATCGGTCATCAATATACAATAAGATTGCGCACTACCACGCCCTACCCTGCCACGGAGCTGATGCAATTGCGATAGTCCAAATCGCTCCGCGCTTTCAATAAGAATTACCGTAGCATTTGGTACATTAATTCCTACCTCTATAACCGTTGTCGCTACTAGAATACCTGTTTCATTTTTTTCAAAACGCTTCATCTCTATTTCTTTGGCAGGAGCGTCCATCTTTCCATGTATTATGCCAATAGGCGTATTTGGAAAAGCCGTAGAAACAGAGGTATAACCATCCATAAGATTGTGGTAATCCAACACAGCAGAGGCTTCTACAAGAGGATAAACAATGTATATCTGTCTACCTAACAGAAGTTGTTCTTTTATGAGTTGAAAGACTTTTAACCGAAAATTTTCATAGTAGTGTTGCGTCTTAATAGGTTTCCTCCCTGAGGGCAATTCATAAATAGTGGAAAGATCCAAATCACCATAAAAAGTCATGGCCAAAGTTCTTGGAATAGGCGTAGCGGTCATAATGAGTATATGTGGCGCATAAACTTGATTTTTAGTTAAAAGACCAGCACGTTGTGCAACACCAAAACGGTGTTGTTCATCTATTACAAAAAAGCCCAGTTCATTAAATGAAACTGCATCACTAAGTAACGCATGGGTACCCACCACAATAGGTAATAAACCTACCTTTAACCGATACAAAATATGTTCTCTCTCTTTTTTTTTTGTACTCCCTGTCAGTAAAGCAATGTTCAAATTCAAATGTTGTGCAAAAACACGAAAACGTTCAAAATGCTGATGGGCTAAAATCTCAGTAGGCGCCATAACCGCCACCTGTACTTTGCTGCTCACCACCATTAACATGGCCAAAAAAGCAACAATTGTTTTGCCGCTTCCCACATCACCTTGCAAAAGTCTGTTCATCTGCTTGCCAGAAGCTATGTCGCAATAGATCTCTCTAATGGCCTGTTTTTGGCCATCGGTTAAATGAAAGGGCAAATGGTAGTGGTAAAATATATTGAACAGTGATAAATCATTAAATATTTTACCATTTTGTTTGGTGGAATAAATTCGTTTTTGCTTAAGCAGTTTTAATTGAATATAGAATAATTCCTCAAACTTAAGCCGCCTTTGGGCCTGTCTTAGTAGTGATTCGTTATCAGGGAAATGAATATTTTGAAAAGCTTCTTTAAAAGAAGATAGTTGATAGCGTGTTAATAAATAGTTCGGTAAGGTTTCTCCTATCGTTGTACGAAGCTGACTCAACAGTTTACTTTGCAGAAACGCAATACCCTTTGTATCTAGCTGATGCCGCTTTAGTTTTTCTGTAGCATGATACAAAGGCAATAATTTATCTTTTTTTTTTTGAAGCCGCTCTACAAGACAAACTTCTGGATGCATCATTTGTATTGAACCTTGTGGTAAAAAAACAGGTTTGCCCCAGATACGGTACAATACATTTGGTTTAATTTTTTTTATAATCCAAGAAAAGTTATGGAACCATATCAATTGCAGTTCTCCGGTTTGGTCCTCAAACTGTGCCACCAGTTTCTTTTTTCCTTTGTCAATCTTTTGCAAATTGGTAACATATCCTTGCAATTGTACACTGGAAGTAGCAGGCGTTAACGATGCAATTGTAAAAAGACGGCTTCTATCTTCGTATCGAAATGGATAATGTTTTAAAAGATCTTCGTAGGTATATATATTGAGTTCATCCTTAAGCAGTCGAGCTTTATCGATTCCTACAAGTAAAGTTATATCTCTAGAAAAAAAATCATCTATATCCATTTCTACCTCCTAAATTATCTTAATCGATTAAACCGTTATACTGCTATTCGGAACACAGCGGCACCCACTCTCTAGACTTTCATACTTATCTTCATCTTCCCCAAAAGCATTGTAAATAATTTAAATCTAAAAAAAGAATTAGATTTACTATCTAGTGGATATGTGAGGAGCATACCTTAAAAGAAAAATTGTGTATAATTTTTATTAAAATGATCGGTTTATCCACTGTCCATTTAGTCTTGAAATCGATCTGCGTGTTCACTGTAAGTGGTAACTTGAAAAGTTTTTTAAAATTAATTTCAATAGCTCAATGTTTATCAACTGGTATATGTTTCGTATTTAATATATTTTGTATTTTTTTATATTGATGCCGTAACTTTTAGATTAAAAATTATTTTTATATTACTGATTATTAGACGATCATATGTAATTACTTATGGATTTAAACAGCGGGTTCATCAAAGGCTATTTTTAAAAATACTAGTTGTCAATCTTTTATTTTTTAGTTAAAAAATAAGTATAAATTCATTTTTATTGTATCTATTATAATTTGACTATCAGTATAAAAAATTTATTTAATCCAGAGCTAACGTTGATAATCAATTTATAAAGTTTATTATAGGAACTACTTTTTGTATATCTTGTGACTTAAAAAAATAAACACATGATATAATTATAAATGTATTTAAAAATATCTTTCTATAAAATTATGATTAAAAATTCATCAAAAAGATATTTTCTGATTTTAACTCTGCTTAACCAGTAGGAGGAAAGGGAAGACTATGGATAAAAAGTGTATAACTTTTTTCTTAATAGTTTTGTTTATATCAAGTGTATAACTCTATTGATGGTCTTATTTTTATATGGCTCGTCTTGCTTGGATGGTTCATAAGAAGATCAATATGTGGAATTTTGGTGTAAAAACTAGAATGGACCGAAAAATTAGGACTAATTTTTCGGTCCATTCTATACTCTTAGTCGTTAGTCGGTATATATTCCATTGTTTGAGGGAGTGTAGGGTATATTTTATCGCTACTACTAGTAGATGGAACGTTATAAACGTATTCATCTTGCGTTGGAAGACTGCACATTGATTGGGTTAATGGTGAGATCATTCCATTTGAATATATGCTTGACCTATATTCTTTATTAACTTTACCAAAGAATAGCTGTATCATTTCATTGGTTGTCTTGTGATTTTTTCTTACTTCATAGGCAGTTTTTCCATCTTTATTCTTAATTTTTGTGATTTCCTTCAATCGTTCCTTGTGCTGCTCAAGAGGTTTTAATAAAGAGATGGCAAAATTATCATGCCCATCTCTAAGTGCTATATGCAAAGCCGTTTCTTGATAATTATCTCGAGTGGCTATAATCTCTTTTAATCCTTTTAAATCTTTCTGAAAAAGTTTTAGTAAGGAAGTGATAAACTGTTCATCGCCTTTTTCAGCTGCTATATGCAAAATAGTTTTTTTATCCTTGTTCTGATTTTGTATAACCTTTTTCAATTGTTCTTTGTCCTGCTCAAGAGGTTTTAATAAAGAATTGATAAAATCATAGTCCGCTTTTTGAAGTGCTATATGCAAAACCGTTTCTTTATGACTACCCATAGTTTTTAAATATTCTGTATATTTTATAAGATTTTTCTCAAAAGGTTTTACTAAACTAGCAAAAAAATTATAATGCTCTTTTTGGAGTGCTATGTGCAAAGCTGTTTCTTTGTTATTGTTAGTCGTTTTTATAATTTTGTCTAACTCTTTTAGATTTTTCTCAAAAGGTTTTAGTAAATCAGCTATGATATTATAACTGCCTTTATTAGCTGCCATATGCACAAGAGTGTTTCCACATTCGTCAGCCTTTTTTATCCACTCCTTCAATGTGTCTAAATCTTGGTTAAAAGGTTTTACCAAAGTAGCTATAATATCACAATTGCTTTCACAAACCGCTGTATCTGAAGAAGTTTTTTTATTATAAACCGCTATATGTAAAGCAGTTTCTCTACAATTATTCTGAATGCTTATGAGCTTCTTCAATTGTTTCTTATGTTGCTCAAAGAATTTTAGTAAAGAATCGATAAAAACCAGATTATTTTTTGCAGCAGCTATATGCAAAGCCGTTCTTTTATCGCTGTTCTGAGTTTGTATAAATTCTTTCAATTGTTTCTTATGTTGCTCAAAAGGTTTTAGTAAATAAACTATGGTATTATAATTGCCTTTATAAGCTGCGATATGCAAAAGAGTCTTTCCATGTCCGCCACCCTTTTTTATCCACTTCTTCAATGTTCCTAAATCTTGCTCAAAAGGTTTTACCAAACTAGCTACAATATCAGAATTGCCTCTACAAACGGCTATATGCAAAGCTGTATATCCATTATTTTCCTTAATTTCTAGCAGTTTTCTTAGTGTTTTTCGATCGTTCTCAAAAGTTTTTACTAAAGAATTTATGATTTTATCATTGTTTTCAGCCGCTGTATGTAAAATAGTATTTCCATGATTATTCTGTATTTCGAGAAGTTTTTTTAGTTCTTCCGGATTTTTCTTGAAAGGTTCTAGTAAATCGGCTAGAAAAGCTGTATTACGATTTTTAATAGCAATATGTAAAGCTGTGTTTTCATTTTCATTCTGTATTTCGAGAAGTTTTCTTAGTGTTTTTCGATCGTTCTCAAAAGTTTTTACTAAGGAATTTATGATTTTATCATTGTTTTCAGCTGCTGTATGTAAAATAGTATTTCCATTTTCATTCTGTATTTCGAGAAGTTTTTTTAGTTCTTCCGAGTCTTTCTTGAAAGGTTCTAGTGAATCATCTAGAAAAGCTGTATTACGATTTTTAATAGCAATATGTAAAGCAGTATTTCCATGATTATTCTGTATTTCGAGAAGTTTTCTTAGTTTTATTCGATCGTTCTCAAAAGTTTTTAGTAAGGGATTTATAATTTCATTTTTCTTTTCAGCCGCTGTATGTAAAATAGTATTTCCATGATTATACTGCATTTCGAGAAGTTTTTTTAGTTCTTCCGAGTCTTTCTTGAAAGGTTCTAGTAAAGCAGCTACAGAAGCGATATCACCATTTTTAATAGCAATATGTAAAGCAGTATTTCCATAATTATCCTGTATTTTCATTATTTTTTTCAATTTTTCCAGTTCATTATTAAAAGGTTTTAGTAAAGCAGCTACAAATCCTATATGATTCTTTCTCATAGCAATATGCAAAGCAGTATTTCCATGATTATTCTGTATTTCGAGAAGTTTTTTTAGTTCTTCTGGATCGTTCTTAAAAGACTCTAGTAAATAATAAATAAAGTCGAAACGGTTATATATAACGGCAATATGCAAAGCCGTGTTTCCCTCCTTATCAAGCTTGCTTACAAAGCTTATTAAAAAGCTTACATCATCGTGAATGCTATTCAATAAAAAACGCGCAATATCTATATTGCCTTCTTCTGCTGCTACGTGTAATGCAGTTTTTTCTTCAAATGTTTTTTTATTTCTTCCTTGATTGTATGCTGGGTTGTACAGATTTTTAATCATTTCGCCCGATGTTTGCAAGGCTACTTGACTTAGCTGTTTATTTACTAACTTTTCATTTATAAAAGATCGAACACTTTTATGATTTACATCTGTTAAGATAGACAGCAATAATTTCCATTTAGTTGGATTCGGTGTATTACTCTTTTTTATTATCAAATTCGTACACCATTCAGATAAAAAATATTCGCCCAAGATTGGATGTACAAATGCTGAGCCGTTCTGATCAGATTTAACCAATTCAGTAGCTAGAATCATATCTAAATTCTTTTTTTCTATATCTAACTCTAAAGAATGGACTAAGCTTTTAGCTAATTTCTCACAACATTTGTTGGCATCAGATTTAAAGTTATTTTTCTGTGTATCCTCTATAATCCCTACTTTTTTAAAATAAGTCTCATACTTACCATTGATAAAATTTGCATAGATCTCTAACCTATTTTTACCTATATAACTCAAATCTGGTTCATTATTCTCCCTTACCCAGTTCTTAAATGAGCTTATACAATTTTTGCTTACAATATCACCTTCTACCTTTTTTTCTTCTTTTGAACCTGTCAGTAGTACATGCAAATGAAATGGGATACCTATAAACGATTGATCACCTTGAAACGTAGATTGTACCTTATTTGTAAAGGCTTTACTATATTCCTCAATTTTACTGTCGTCAATTTTACCATCCCCAGAAATATTTAACGTATCTTTACTGCACACTAGATTTAGACGATTTGTTAGATATTTTTTTACAAAATATTTCTGTTCATCATCATCTAATGGCTTAAAGGTTACCGCAAATGTGGATAAAGCATCTTCTAATGTTTTTTGATACTGCAAAGAAGTTGTAACCCAAAACGTAACATATGTATTGTTTCTTAAATGCCTTAGTAATGCAGTAACTTTATTCCTATCTGATGCATCTGTTACTTTATCAAAACCATCGAAAATAATCAACAAAGGTGTTTTATGATTTTTTGCTACCTCTAAAGTGAATTTTAATAAATCTTGGGCAATGTTATATTTCAAATCTTTGTTAATTGCTGATAAAAAATCAGCAATATTAATAGCATTGACATCAATATTTTTAATGTCTTCTAAATGGTTTTGAAGCTTTATGTTAATGAGCCAATTGCAGGAACCTCGCCTTGATAAGTTATTTAGATTATATTTTAATTGATATAATTTGGTTAAGGTAGTTGATTTGCCCATACCTGGATCAATAGCAATAATTACGGCATGTCTATCTTGTATAGCCTCCAAAAGTTCGTTTTCTCCATATGCGTTTTTATATTCTTTTTTATCAACATAATCACGTAAACTGTGTAAGCTTCCTTTGGAATTACGCCAAATAATTTGCTGATTATTTTCATTTTCTTCTACTTCAAGCCAGTGTACCGTATCAGAAAGATTATCAAAAATTTTTTTTGATTTTTGTATATCTTGCTTGACAAAAATTTTATTTTTATTAAACATACTAGGTTCTACCCCAAGTAATTTTCCAAGTGCATCGTAATCATCATTAATTATACCACTAAATATAAATTTATCTTTTGTTCCTTGTGTGAGTGTTGTACATAGACCGCGTATTCTTTTAGACTTATTATTAATTACAACTTTGTTAAATTTTCTATCGGTGTAAAAGTTAGGATTATAGATCTTTTGTAGGATCATGCACTGTGGCCCACTCCACTTTATCCAATATATTTTCTTATATGTTTCCTTATCACATAATTCCTTAAACGTTTTTTCTGTAAATGCACTATTTACCAACCGTATGGCTTTATTTTTAGATAATGTATAGTAGGGATGGGTAAGAATGCCTATATCATTACAGATAGCTTCTCTTTTATACTGTTCTAACTCATTGAGGAATAGATTCTTCGCATCATCTTCATTGTTCGTATTTATACCGCTAATGATGTAAATTTCTTCTTCTTGATTACGAAGAAGATTGGTATATAGCGTTTCTCTATTCACTGGTTCAAATAGTTCAGTGTATGCGCCTTCTAAATCACTAATGTTTAATGGCTTACTATTTATGTTGGGTAAACTACTGTAAGGGTACTTAATCAATTGTTCACTTATTGAACGGTAGTGCTCGTTAAGTACTTTAGGATCAGTGTATGCGCCTTCTAAATCACTAATGTTTAATGGCTTACTATTTATGTTGGGTAAACTACTGTAAGGGTACTTAGTAAATTGTTCACTTATTGAACGGTAGTGTTCGTTAAGTACTTTAGGAAAGGCATCCATGCTTCTTAACTTTTCTAGGTTAGTTTGTATTTGATTTAGCGAACGATTCTTTTTCAAAAGATTATTGTTGGAATGAGAATTTTTTGGCTCAGTGGTATCTTTTATATCTGATACTGGACCTAGTCGTGTTTTTGCGGGGGCGTATCGGTTAGCTTCTGCTGCTTTGTCTATTTCTCTAGAAAGGCGATTATTTTTTTTAGCTGTATTTTTTCTTAAAGCTGGTTTATTTTTTTCAAAATCATTCATTTTTTTTAGTGCTTGGGTTTTTAGTAATTTTTAACGTGGTTATCCTTTTACTATTTTTAATACCCATTTTTACACCAGGTGTCCTTAGAAGACATTCAACCATACCATTATAACCGGTTAACATAGCTATATAGCTAACAATAGGGTAAGCCTATTCCATTATGACTGTTGATATATGCGCTTTCATCTGTAGCCTGTTCCACTTTATTCAATCTATCATACGCGCCTGGCTTTATCTCCAAAGATAAAGCCTTAAAAAATATTCTGATTGACTCCATCTTATTCTCTATTTGTTGACCAGGAATTAACCTCATTATGAATTTGAATACAGCGATTGGTTATTAAAAAAGTTTTACAAAGCTCCTTTGCGTTTTAAATCTTTATCTCTATCTTTTCACCAAATCCGCCAAGGAACTTATAGTTAATCTATTAAAATTAATCGAAATATATTACCATGTAGAAGACTACTATATGAAAAAATTTATACGTATAATTAAAAAACGGCTTAAAATCAATTTTATAAGAATATTAAATCAATATAATATTGATTATGAGCATGAAAATAATTTTTATTGTTTTTAATTTTTATTTAGAAAAGTTTTTATTACTAAGGTCAATTCTGGATTAGAGTTACTGTAGATCAATTATATATATTAGTTATAAAGGCTCTTTCGTTTGCCCCTTAAGTACAAAAAAATTAGACATTTTTTTCAAAAAACTTTTTAGGACGCAAAGAATAATTTAAGGTTGTAATAAATAGGCTTTTATAAAGCCATCAATAGCACCATCTAGCACATTTTCTACATCTTTCCGTTCATATCCTGTTCGGTTGTCTTTAATAACCTTATAAGGATGTAGTACATAGCTCCTAATTTGAGCGCCAAATTCAATCTTTTTTTTGCTGCGTTGTATTTGTTGTTGTTTGTCTCTTCTTTTTTCTAGTTCTTGTTGATAGAGCTTAGATTTAAGTAATTGCAAAGCTTTATCTCTATTTTGTAGCTGAGAGCGCTCTTGTTGGCATTCTACTACTGTTCCAGTTGGTATATGCTTTACACGAACTGCTGTTTCTACTTTATTGACATTTTGCCCACCGGCTCCACCAGATCGAAAGGTATCCCAACTTAGATCGGCAGGATTTATTTCAATTTTTATGGAATCATCGATAACAGGGGCTGCATATACGGAAGCAAAAGAGGTATGTCTTTTACCGGCTGCATCAAAGGGAGAGAGACGTACCAGTCGATGAATACCTACTTCTGCCTTGATGTATCCATAAGCATAGGAACCGATTACTTCCAACGTAACGGCCTTTATACCAGCACTATCCCCTGGCTGGTAATGAATTACTTTAACGGTATAACCCTGTTTGGCTGCCCACATGGTATACATACGTACCAACATATGGGCCCAATCTTGGCTTTCTGTTCCACCTGCACCTGGCTTTATATCTATGATGGCATTTAAATGATCCTCTTCTCCAGCCAGCATTTTTTTTAATTCAACAGCTTCTAATAAAGTAACAAGTCCAGATGCTACAAGCGAGAGCTCTTCTTGAGCCATTGTATCCTCTTCAAATAAAGATTCTAATAAAAGCAGCTCATCCCATTGGTTCTGCAAGGTATTGAATTGATCAATGGTTTCTTTTAAACTTTTTATTTTTTGGATAATTTGTTGCGCTTCGGCTGGGTTTGACCAAAATAAAGGAGAAGCAACCACTTCTTCTAAGCAGTGTAATTGCCTGTTTTTATCAGCATAGTCAAAGAAAGTCCCTTAAGGCCTCTATTCTTTCTGCCAGGTGGGCGTACTTGGTTTTCATAAAATTTATTTTAGTAAACTACTTTTTTGTAAAATGAAGCCGATTGCCTATTGCATGTTCTACTTGATCCGGAGCGAAGACATGATGGGTAACGCGTATGGTTTTTTTATCTTTAGTAAGTTCACTTAGTGGATTACTATAATCCTCAATTGTATTACAGAAAGTATAGATAGTTGTATAGGTGGATTCTTTAAAAAAGAAGGCTAAATCCAAACTTTTAACTAAGGAATTATCATATTGCTGGTAAAAAAGTAGCTTCTTTGCAATACCATTTAGATCCTCTCGGATAAAAAGCAAATCATCAAGAATAAAATAGGTAATCTTAGGAGGATCCAAGCCTTTATTAAGTTTTCCTATCGCTTTATTAAGTGCTTGAAGTGTATTAAATTTAAACACTAACTTAAATTTGAGCATCTTTTCATTATAGGCCACATCCACGTGGCTAATACCTGCTATTTTTTCAAATTTTGCACTAGCATTACTAAATGCGTTATAACCAACAGCTTTGGTTACATCTTCATAATTTTTACTTAAGTATTTAATGACTGAAATTAAATGACTGGTCTTCGTTAAATCTACTTCAATGCTAAATTTACCAGATCCATCTTCATTAAAATGTGCTCTTTCTATAAAATCTACTCCTAAAGCAAAGCTATTAGAGACAGATTGAAAAAAAAAGAGCAATACAAAAACTACAAAGCTTGCTTTTTGCGGCTGAATCGGCATAAAGAATAAAAAATAAAAATAAAAGTAAAAAAATAGCTAAAATTTATATCGAAAACTTCATGTACATCCACAGTTGTATATAAATATATTATTGCTATTAAACAATAGCTACTATTTTATTTACAACCTACAAACCACGAAAAGTACACGCATAATACTGGATCAGTTGAAATGACTCAAATGTATGAAATTTTCATAAAATTTATTTTGATCTATTACAAGGTAAGCCATCATCTAGCCTCTCTTGAGCTTAACATATAACAACGGATCTAATCTATGAATTTATTGTATGCATTAGAATAAATCTTTTGCTGTATTAATAATATTATTTATACCTAAAAATACATTTATCTTTGTTGTTCAAACAAGTGACTAATTGAGCTAAATTAATTAAGTATACTTCATAGATCACGATGAAAATGCAAATTGTAAATTATTTATGCAACAAAGCTATCTAGAATTGACGCTAGCACTTTGAATGCAAAAAACCAAGCATATGATTATTAGAGATTTAATTATATTAGGATGTAGCGCACAGGATTCAACTCGATTTCGGAATAATGGGGCTTATCTTCTTCGATGGAATGGAGAAGGGCTTTTATTTGATCCTGGAGAGGGGACGCAAAGGCAATTTATTTTTGCAGAAATAGCTCCTTCTACTGTTACAAGAATTTTTATTAGCCATTTTCATGGAGATCATTGTCTAGGACTTGGTGCCATATTGATGCGTCTCAATTTAGATGGGGTCAAGCGTCCTATTTATTGTTATTATCCAGCAAGTGGCAAGTTGTATTTTGACCGCCTTCGCTATGGAACGGCCAATAAAAATGACATTCCAATCATTGAGTATCCGGTTTCTAAAGAAGGAGTGGTGCACAAAGATGATAAATTTACAATTGAAGCTAAATTTCTTGATCATAGAGTTGATAATATAGGATGGCGCATCACGGAAGCTGATTCTATAAAATTTGATAAAGAAAAACTCCAAGCCAAAAATATTTCAGGGCTGCAAGTTCGAGATCTCCAAAAAAGAGGTGTTTTAAGCTTAAATGGGAGCACTGTTTTGCTCTCCGATGTAAGCGAAATGCGCAAAGGGGATATTTTTGCTTATGTCATCGACACTAAATATTGTCAAAATGCTATTGATTTAGCAAAAGGAGCCAAGCTTTTATTATGTGAGAGCACGTATTTAGAACAACATAAAAGTCTTGCGTTTTATTATGCCCACATGACAGCAAAACAAGCTGCTACTATTGCTAAACAAGCAAGGGTTCAAAAATTAATTTTAACGCATTTTTCTGCGCGTTATTTCGACCTAAGTCTCTTTCTTGAAGAAGCCAAGCTGATTTTTCCCAATGTAGAAACAGCAGACGATTTAAAGCGGTTTGACTTTCCTAAAGGCGACTTTGAAAATTAAATCTTTGATTGTGTTGCATACCTCTTCTCATGTATACAAATAATAAAATTTGCTCTCTTAAAGAAAAAAACTTCTAAAATAGGGTAACATTTTGGAGCAATAGCAACGTAGTCTGCAGAACAGGTATCTACCTTTAACCATTTTGGTAGCAAAATGGCTAAATAATATGTAAAATATAAGACAAAAAGAAAAGCGATATACAATCAAATATAGACGCGGCAGAACCAAATGAACCAAAACATATAATCATGAACACCTTAAAAAAAAAGGTTTTAGAAGCTTTACGTAAAGTAGATGACCCCGATTTAAAGCAAGACCTAGTTTCATTGGGCATGATTGATCACCTTGATATAAATGGTTCTACCATTTCTTTTACCATTATACTGACCACCCCAGCCTGTCCATTACAAGAAATGATCAAACAGGCATGTATTCATTCTATTCGTGAAACGGTAACCGATGATTTTGAGATTAGCATTCAACTCACCTCAAAAGTGACTTCAGGGCGCTCTAACTCCTCTATATTACCTGGTGTCAAAAATATTATTGCCGTTGCTTCTGGTAAGGGGGGGGTTGGCAAATCTACAATTGCTACCCATTTGGCACTGGCGTTATCCAACCATGGTGCAGCTGTAGGACTGTTAGATGCAGATATATTTGGACCATCTATTCCGACGATGTGGGGTTGCCAAACCGCTAAACCAACTGTAGGAAAAGAGTCCGGAAAAAACTTTATTATACCTATAAATCGCCATAAGGTGAAATTGCTTTCTATTGGGTTTTTATCCAATATGGAAGAGGCCATTGTATGGCGTGGCCCTATGGCCAGTGCTGCTTTTAAGCAATTATTACAAGATGCAAATTGGGGTGTATTAGACTATTTATTAATTGACCTACCCCCTGGTACCAGCGATATTCACCTTACTTTGGTACAAAGTGTTTCTATTACAGGGGCAGTAGTGGTTACTACACCACAAAAAATTGCATTAATAGATGCCATAAAGGCCATTGCTATGTTTAAAAAAGAACAGATTAAGGTACCTATACTGGGATTGATAGAAAATATGTCGTACTTCTCAACAGAAAAAACAGATGCGATCCATCTCTATCATATTTTTGGAAAAGATGGAGGCACACTACTGGCAAAACAGGCATCCATACCTTTTTTAGGCCAAATTCCATTGCTTCCTATGATTTGCCAACAGGGAGATGTAGGCGTCCTATCTGGGCAAACTATCGAGCCTTTTAACAAAATTGCGGAAAGACTAGCACAACAAGTAGCCATCCAAAATGCCACCTATGTTTGTTCAACCAATGGTGGTGTTAACTGAACGCTATTCATTTTGTGCTTCCTCTATAATTTTATCCAATAGAATCTTTACAGGAAACTATAATAGGCTTGGTGCATTTCAATTTGTTGCTTAAATTTAGAATCACATTGGTCTAAATGTTTAACAGCCGTTTAGCCCCTTTGTATTGTATTGGAATATGTTAAAAAATGATTATAAGCCAAGGTAAGCCAACTAAGATCCATATGCAAGCACCTACTGATCTATCTCCAAAAGGATGTGTTTTTTGTCAAATCATAGCTGGGCAAGCACCTTGTCATAAGGTGTGGGAAGAGGTAGATTATATGGCCTTTCTATCTATATTTCCTAATACAGACGGGTTTACAGTGGTAATACCTAAGCGCCACCTGAGTAGCGATATTTTTGATCATGGTCCAGAAGAGATCAATGGGTTAATGGCAGCAGCTAAACAAGTATCCAACCTATTGGTTCATAAGTTTCCAACCGTTGCTAGAACAGCTCTTATATTTGAAGGATATGGTGTAAACCACTTACATGCCAAATTAATCCCTTTGCATGGCACCAAAGATGCTACGTGGAAGAAGCTTTCCTCCACGATCAAAACCAAATTTGATCAATACCCTGGTTATATTTCTTCTCATGATGCAACGCGGGAATTAGATGAAAAATTAGCAGAAATAGCTAATTTTTTAAAAAATTAGTATCTGTTAGAAGCAACAGTGACAAATTATGAAAAAAATTACACAAGAAATCCAAATCAATATATTGGCATCTAAAGCACCTACCGATCATCTAAAGGATGCAGATAATACATAGCTAAAAACATTTAAGGTATGATGAAGCAAAAGTAGCTGACTAATAATCTAGTTAGACTTGTTTAGCTGGGTGTATAGCTAGGCCTATGGATATTTTTTATCTAAAATTATAAATTGTTTTGTATTTTTTATGTATTTGTTTAGCTATTTGGAACCATTACCTTTCAAGAAAAAATAACCCTTGTAAAAAGTTATAATCAGAAAAAAGCTACTACTTGCAAATAGAGAGCCAAATCATCTGTATAGAATAGCTAACACTAACTTTGCTTTAACTGTAAGCAGGACTGTTTTTTATGATTTTTTTACAAAGGATTTGATAAAGCTATATAGATGGCTTATAGATTGCTTTAGATCTAACTTGTGATTATACTAGATTTAGCAGAGACCAAAGCATCATACTCTCTTTTAGAACTTACAACCAATCGTTCATAAGCACGCATACCTGTTCCAGCAGGAATCAAATGACCTACAATAATATTCTCTTTCAATCCTTTTAATTTATCATACTTGGCACTAATACCTGCATCGCTCAATACTTTAGCTGTTTCTTGGAAAGAAGCTGCAGATAAGAAACTTTCGGTAGCCAAGGAAATTTGTGTAATACCCTGGAGCTTTGGCTGGGCAACCGCCAATTCTACTGGTCTAGTTTCAACAGGAACCAGCCCTTGTTGAGTAAGTTTGTCATTCTCTTGTAACAACCTACTAGCGGAAACAAATTGTCCCTGCTTAAATAATGTAGAATCGCCAAGTGTGAGCACAATAACTTTATCACGGATTCTATCATTCTCTTTAAAGAATTTAACTTTATCAATAATTTGCCCATGCAAAAGTGTAGTATCTCCTGGATCCAATACCTCTACCTTACGCATCATCTGCTTAATGATGATTTCAATATGCTTATTGTTAATTTTTTCACCTTGTAAACGGTATACGCTTTGTAACTCATTCATGATATATTCTTGGGTAATCAATGGACCTTTTGTAACCAAAAGGTCAGCAGCGGCTACGGCACCATCTGTGATTACCTCTCCTACTTTAACGTAATCGTTATCTTGGACCAAGATGTGCTTAGACAATGGTATCATATACTTAACCTGTATACCTTCTTTAGATTCAATAAAAACTTCTCTATTGCCTCTTTTAATGCCTCCATAGGTTACGACACCACTTAATTCACTGATAAAAGCAGTATTGGCAGGTTTTCTGGCTTCAAAAAGCTCTACCACACGAGGCAACCCACCTGTAATGTCTCTAGATTGATTAATAATACGAGGGACTCTAGCCAATACTGCTCCTTTGCCTATCTTATCACCTGCTTCTACTACCAAATGTGCTTTAACAGGAAGGGTATAGGAGGCAATGGTTACACCAGCATCATCAGATAAGATGATACTTGGATGTTTGGTCTTATCCCTGGACTCAATCATTACCTTTGCTTTACGACCGGTTTGCTCATCAAATTCTTCTTGGTAGGTAACGCCTTCTTTAAGACCTAGGAAACTGACTACCCCATCCTGAGTAGCCAATAATACAACATTGTACGGATCCCAATGGTAGAGTTCTTGATCGTGACTTACCATTTGATCGCTTGCTACCTTAAGATGGGCACCATATGGCAAATGGGTACTAGTTAATACTTTTCTTGTATCTGCATCTAAAATTTGTAACTCAGCAGAACGACTCATAACAACTTCTATTGTCTGTCCGTTTGCATCTACATAACTTGTAACGATCAAGTCTTCAAAATTTACTACACCTGCATATTTTGCTTTAACCTTAGCATCAACGGTAACATTAGAGGCAGTACCTCCAACATGGAAGGTTCTCATGGTAAGCTGTGTACCAGGTTGCCCAATAGATTGCGCAGCAATGACCCCCACTGCCTCTCCAACAGATACCATATTACCTGTGGCTAAGTTTCGGCCATAACATTTTACACAAACACCTTGAGACAAATCACAGGTTAAAACAGAGCGTACAAATACTTCTTCTAGACCCGTCTGCTCTATGCGGGCAGCAACCTGCTCATCAATTCCATTGCTACGTGCAATTAATAGGACACCTGTTTGTGGATCCAACACGTCTTCTACCACCACACGCCCTAGAATACGTTCTGCAAGCGATTCAACTACTTTATTTTCAACTTTTATAGCAGTTACAGTAATACCCTTAAGGGAGCCACAATCTTCTTCAATAACTGTTAAATCTTGCGCTACATCTACCAACCTTCTAGTGAGATATCCAGCATCTGCTGTTTTTAAAGCTGTATCAGCCAACCCTTTTCTAGCACCATGGGTAGCAATAAAATACTCAATCACGTTCAACCCTTCTTGGAAATTAGAAATAATAGGATGTTCAATAATTTCTCCTACTGATCCTTGTGTACTTTTTTGAGGTCTACCAATTAATCCTTTCATACCACCCAACTGACGCACCTGTTCACGCGATCCCCTTGCACCAGAAATCATCATCATGTAAACAGAGTTAAAGGTCTCCTGGTCGCGCTCCAACTGTTCCATGAGTTGATTGGTAATACGGGTATTGGTTCTGGTCCAAACGTCAATAACCTGATTGTATCTTTCATTATCGGTTATCAAGCCCAACATATAATTACCCCAAATCGACTCCACCTCTGCAGTAGCTTGGTCAATTAATTCATGTTTGTTAGCTGGTATCTTTACATCATCTAACCCAATCGTCATGCCTGCCTGAAATGCGCTATTAAAGCCTAAAGCTTTAATGTTATCTAAAAATTCAACAGTAACGACCGTACCAAACTTACGGTACATATCTGTTACAATACGCTGCATGTTTCTTACATTCAACGTTTCATTAATAAATGCCATCCCATCTGGACAATACTCATTGAATACTACCCTACCAACCGTAGTCTCTATCAGTGTATAAACTTGTGATCCATCTGACTGGATTACAGGCAAACGAAGCTTGATATAAGCATGCTTAGACACTTTTTCATGGGCCAATCCAATCAATACTTCCTCAGGTGCATAAAAAGACATACCCTCTCCTAATACGACATTTTCTGGAGTACTACGCCTTCCTTTCGTTAGATAATGCAATCCCAAAATCATATCACGGGATGGAATAGTAATAGGAATACCGTTTGAGGGATTCAATACATTATACGATGCCAACATAAGCAATGAAGCTTCTGCAATGGCTTCTTGACCAAGGGGAACATGAACGGCCATTTGATCTCCATCAAAGTCGGCATTGAAGGCGGTACATACCAAAGGATGTAATTGAATGGCTTTACCTTCAATCAATTTAGGTTGAAAGGCTTGTATACCCAATCGATGTAAGGTTGGTGCTCGGTTGAGTAATACAGGATGACCTTTCAATACATTCTCTAGTACATCCCAGATAACAGCGGCTTTTTCTTCTATTAATCTTTTAGCTACTTTTACGGTTTCTGCTACACCACGTTCTATGAGCCTACGTATAATAAAAGGCATAAATAGTTCAACTGCCATTTCTTTAGGTAAACCGCACTCATGCAACTGCAACTCAGGCCCTACCACAATAACAGATCTGCCGGAATAATCTACACGCTTGCCAAGCAAATTCTGCCTAAAACGGCCCTGCTTCCCTTTCAACATATCTGAAAGAGATTTTAATGGTCGAATCCCCTCTGAAGCAACAGAATTTACTTTACGAGAATTATCAAATAAAGAATCTACAGCCTCTTGCAACATACGCATTTCATTGCGTATGATGATTTGTGGTGCCTTAATATCTAATAATCTCTTAAGCCTGTTGTTTCTAATAATAACTCTTCTATAAAGGTCATTTAAATCAGAGGTAGCAAATTTACCACCGCCCAGTGAGAAAAGAGGACGTAATTCAGGCGGAATAACAGGCAATATACGCATCACCATCCATTCTGGCCGGTTTTCTACTTTTTTATGGACATCTCTAAACCCTTCTACAATTTTTAGTCTTTTGACAATCTCCAAACGGCGTTGTTGAGAAGCATCAGTAAGTAACTGCTCGCGTAAGTCAACTGAAAGTTTTTCTAAATCAATATTTTTTAGGATAGATTCAATAGCTTCTGAACCAATAAGGGCAATAAATTTATTAGGATCTGAATGGCTCAATAATGGGTTATCTGGAGGCAATTCATCTAAAATAGCCAAATACTCATCTTCAGATAGCAGATCCATAGCCGCTATACCATCTTCTTTCTTGATACCAGGTTGAATGACTACGTAACGCTCATAGTATACAATCTGTTCAACTTTTTTAGTAGGTATACCGAGCAAGTAACTAATTTTACTAGGCAACACCCTAAAGTACCAAATATGGGTTACCGGCACAACTAACTCGATGTGGCCAACGCGTTCTCTACGTTGTTTTTTTTCTGTAATCTCAACACCACATCTATCACATACAATACCTTTATAACGAATGCCTTTGTACTTACCACAATGACATTCCCAATCTTTTACAGGACCAAATATGCGCTCACAAAATAATCCTTTGGTTTCAGGCTTATGGGTTCTATAATTAATCGTTTCTGGCAAGGTGACTTCTCCTGAAGAACGAGATAAAATAACTTCTGGAGAAGAAAGACTGGCAATGATACCAGAAAATTGAATGGATTGCGGCCTATTTCTTTTAAACTTCATACGATTAAACTTGGTAAGCGATGTGAGATATGGAATGTCAAACTGGCTATTTACTATACAAGCGTAATTTCAAGACCTAGCCCCCTTAATTCATGCATCAACACATTAAATGATTCTGACAAATTGGGCTTTGGAATATTATTCCCTTTAACGATTGCTTCATAGGCTTTAGATCTACCCACTACATCATCTGATTTTGTGTTGAGCATTTCTTGTAATGTATAAGCAGCTCCATAGGCTTCTAATGCCCATACTTCCATTTCACCAAATCGTTGCCCTCCAAATTGAGCTTTACCACCTAATGGTTGCTGCGTAATCAAAGAATAAGGACCTGTGGAACGGGCGTGCATTTTATCATCTACCAAATGGGCAAGCTTGAGCAGATAGACTACCCCAACTGTAACACTTTGATTAAATGGCATACCTGTTCCTCCATCATAAACCGTTGTTTTACCAAAAGCAGGTAAGCCGGCTTGATCCAACTCATTGGAAATCTGCTCTAAGGTCATACCTTCAAAAATAGGGTTGATATACCGTTTACCTAATTGCTCACCAGCCCATCCTAACACAGTTTCATACAACTGACCTAAGTTCATACGAGAAGGCAATCCGAGTGGACTTAATACAACGTCTACTGGTGTACCATCTGCTAAGAATGGCATATCTTCTTGAGGTACAATCTTACAAACAATACCTTTGTTACCATGCCTTCCAGACATTTTATCACCCACCTTGAGCTTCCTTTTTTCTGCAATATAGACTTTAGCTACTTTTACAACTCCTTTGGGTAACCCATCTCCTGCTTCTAGTGTAAATCTTTCACGCTTAAAACGTACAATAGAAGCCGTACATTTTTTAATATAGTTGCCTAAAATACGCTGGACTAGATGATTTTTACCTGAATCAGGAGTCCAATTACTGAGTACAAGGTCTCCAACTAGATTGGCTTCTGCTGGAATATTATAAAGCGACTCATCACGGTAAATATTTTTAGGAGGGAAGAGTTTTTCAGCGATTAGTGAAGTAGTAAGTTTCGTACCTTCTGCAATAATTTCATCACCGAATTGGTGATAAATACCATTGGTAACCATTCCTTCTAAAACCACTGATAACTTTTGAATAGCTATATCACGCAATTTTAATAAATTTCTAGCATGTGTCTTTTTTAATAGCTCCAGTTCTTTTTTAACTTTCTGTTTACTTTCCTTATTTCTTTCAGGACTAGAAAATATTTTAGTATCGATTACAATACCTTCCATACCAGATGGGACTTTTAAAGAGGTATTCTTTACATCGCCTGCTTTATCACCAAAAATAGCTTTCAAAAGTCTTGCTTCTGGCGTAACATCTATCTCTCCCTTTGGGGTAATTTTACCAATCAAGATATCACCTTCTTTAACTTCTGTACCTACTTTAACAATGCCATCAATACTTAATTTGGCAATGACTTCTTCACTAACATTTGGAATTTCATTGGTCAACTCTTCTGCACCAAATTTTGTATCTTTTACTTCCAGAATAAATTCCTTAATATGAATAGAAGTAAAAACGCCATCCCGCACAATACGTTCAGAAATTACAATCCCATCTTCAAAGGTATATCCCTTCCAAGATAAGAAAGCTACTTTCAAATTTTTACCCAGGGCCAACTCTGCATTTTTAGTAGCATATCCCTCACAAAGCACTTGGCCTTTTTCTACACGACTGCCTTTAGAAACAATTGGCGATAGGTTAATACAGGTACTGCGGTTGGTACCTCTAAATTTATCCATAGAATAGGTTACAGAGGCTTCATCAAAGGCAACAAGTGCTTCTTCTTCAGAACGATCATATTGAACCACAATTTTTTTACCATCTACATAAGTAACCAAACCACTACCTTCTGCAGTAGGTAACCCCCTAAACTCTTTAGCGACTCTTTTTTCTACACCTGTACAAACAATAGGCACATCTGGCCTTACCAAAGGAACGGCCTGACGCTGCATGTTAGATCCCATCAAGGCACGACTGGCATCATTGTGCTCCAAAAACGGAATCAAAGAAGCAGCAACCGATGCAATCTGACTGCTCGAAACATCCATATAATTAACTTGTTCTGGTTTTACCAGAGGATACTCATCTCCATTTCGGACTTTGACTCGGTTATCTAAGATGACACCATTTGCATCTAACTGTACATTAGCTGGAGCAAAATTAGCATGTTCTTCTTCTGCAGCACTAAGATAACAAATGGTACCACTAAGGTCAACTTTACCATGTTCTACCCGCCTATAAGGCGTTTCGATAAAGCCCATATTATTGACACGTGCATACATGCAAAGTGAAGAAATCAAACCAATATTCATACCTTCCGGTGTCTCAATCGTACACAACCTACCATAATGAGAATAGTGAACATCACGAACCTCAAAACCAGCACGATCTCTAGAAAGTCCGCCAGGTCCTAATGCGGATACGCGACGCTTATGGGTAATTTCTGCCAATGGGTTGACTTGGTCAATCAACTGAGAAAGTGGATTAATACCAAAAAAAGAATTAATAACTGAAGAAAGGGTACGTGCATTAATCAAATCTGCAGGCTTAAATAGCTCGTTGTCTCTAATGTTAATGCGTTCACGAATCGTTCTGGCCAAACGAGAAAGCCCTACACCAAATTGAGTAAAAAGTTGCTCCCCAACAGAACGTACCCGGCGATTGCTTAAATGATCAATATCATCTACTTCTGCTTTACCATTGACTACCTTAATAAGATAATGAATGATTTGTATGATATCTTCTTGGGTCAAAACAGAAGCCTCTACTGAAATATCCAGATTTAATTTTTTATTGATTCGATAACGACCTACTTCACCCAACGTATAGCGCTTACTACTAAAAAAAAGGCTTTCTACCGTTTCACGAGCCGTTTGCTCATCAGGTGCTTCTGCATTACGGAGCTGGCGGTAAATTTGCTCTATTGCTTCCTTAGTGTCATTGGTACTATCTTTCCCAAAAGTATTATATATAAGCTGGTAGTCTGCAGGAGCTGCTTCTGAATGATGGAAAATAACAGACGGAACACCAGAAGATAAGATGACTTCTATAGCTGCTTCATCTAATACTGTATTGCGCTCTACAAGAACTTCATGTCTGGTAGAAACATATTCTTCGCCAGTTTCTTCATCTACAAAATGCTCTACTGTAATTTTTAAAACCCGAGCGGCTAATTTGCGGCCTATACATTTTTCCAATACTACAGCACTTGCCTCTACCTCATCGGCAAGACCAAATATACCTAAAATATCTTTGTCACTACTATATCCAATGGCACGCAACATAGTAGTAATTGGTATTTTCTTTTTCCTATCTAAATAGACATACATGACTGAATTAATATCAACGGAAAATTCAATCCAAACACCTTTGGCAGGGACTACCTTAGCAGCGTAAATATTCGAACCACTAATGTGCTTATTTTGAAAAAAGAAAATACCAGAAGACTTATGCACTTGAGAAACCACCACACGCTCTACGCCACTTAAAATAAAAGAACCTTGATCGGTCATATAAGGTATATTCCCTAAAAAAACCTCTTGTTCAACGCCTTCATATTTTCCAGTATGTTCGTCATTTTGTAACAAGCGTAATTTTGCTTTCAAAGGTACATCATAGGTCAAGCCTCGTTCAATACACTCCCGAGGCGTATATTGAGGAAGCTCTAAATTATAGTCAATAAATTCTAAAATATAGTTTCGCTTAGAATCTTCAATAGGAAAATGCTCCATAAAAACCTTATAAAGCCCTTCATTTATTCTATTTTCTGGACTAATACCAAGTTGAAAAAAGTCTTTAAAAGATTGCAACTGGATTTCAAGCAAATCAGTGTAGTTTGCGGGAGCATCAACAGAAGGCATATGGCAATTTTGTTTACTAGATTGTGTTTTCTTTACGAAGATGCTACATGTTTATAACTTATAGAAAGCAAAACTAGAATGCGGTTTTAGCTACATTAACATGAAGCAAAGCAAGCGCTAAAGGGAGTACATTACAAATAAATATGCACTCAGACCTAAATAGGTAACCTTTAACGCAGCAAAAATTATATTATATATACGCCCATTGACTATTTCAACTCAACCTCTGCACCAGCCTCTTCTAATTTTCTTTTAATAGTCTCTGCTTCTTCCTTAGGAAGACCTTGTTTCATCGTATCTGGTACACCATCTACAAACTCCTTGGCTTCTTTTAATGTTAAACCTGTTATTTCTTTTACCAGTTTTACAACTGCTAACTTAGCCGCACCGCCTGATTTTAAAATAACATCAAATGTAGTTTTTTCTGGCACGTTTTCAACAGAAATTGGAGGTGCAGCAGCCATCATCATAGGCGCTGCGGCAACTGGTTCAATGCCGTGCTCATTCTTCATAATATCAGCCAGATCAGATGCCTGCTTAACCGTTAAGTTAACAAGCGTTTTTGCTAAATCTTTTAAGTCGATCATAATTTGTAAAGGTTTGTAAAATATAGATAAATATAAAAAAGAGACTTTTTTATTAAGTTGATGCTTTCAAAAAAGTTTCTATCACTCCCATCAAACGTTTCTCACCAGATTGCATTGCAGCCAGCACATTTAAAATAGGAGCTTTCAAAAGCGTGATAATATCGGCCAAAATCTCTTCTTTTGATTTTAAGGTTGTTAACCTATGCAAGTGCTCTGCCCCAATAAATAAATCACCATAAATGGAAGCAGCTTTCAAAATAGGCAAGTTTAACTTTTCCGCTTCCAAAAAAGACTTTAAAATTTTTGCAGGAGCACGGCCACTATCATGGCTAAATAAAATACCTGAAAATCCTTTTAATACGCTTGAAAAAACAGGCGAATGGGCGGTACATTTTTCGGATCGTTCTAGGGCCTTTTGTATCAGGGTATTTTTAGCTACCTGATAGACTATATTTTGTTCTGCACAACTTTTTCTAAATTTATTTACCTGTTCTACAGTAAGCCCCATAGCGTCTACTACATAAAAACAGTCGAAAGTAGAAAACTTTTCTATTAGACTTTCTATAACCTGTAATTTTTCTTCTCGTTTCATTTTTTTAAAGCCCAACGGCAATACTCCTATCTACAAAAACGCCTCTACTCATCGTGCTAGAAAGACTAATACTATTTACGTAAAGCCCTTTTGAGGAGACAGGCTTTAATTTAACAATCACTTTTAACAGCTCCATCACATTTTCTACTATTTTTTCCTGGGGAAAAGATACACGACCTACACTACTATGTACAATGCCATATTTATCTACCTTAAAACTTAACTTTCCACCCTTTACTTCTTTAACCATTTTAGCCACATCCATGGTTACAGTACCTACCTTAGGATTAGGCATAAGGCCACGAGGCCCTAATATTTTACCCAATCTACCCAGTTTAACCATAACGGTTGGCATCGTTATAATCACATCTATATCTGTCCACCCAGCTGCTATCTTTTCAATAAAGTCGTCTAACCCTACATAATCTGCCCCAGCCTCTTTAGCTTCTCGTTCTTTGTCAGCTGTACAGAGAACTAAGATCTTACAAGATTTACCTGTTCCATGTGGTAAAGAAACTGTTCCCCTTACCATTTGATCAGACCTTTTAGGGTCTACACCCAAACGAACTGCAACATCCATGGAAGCATCAAACTTTGTAGAAGTACTTTTTTGCACGAGCTGAACAGCCTCAGTTAAAGTATAGGCTTCTTTAGCATGATCTGTTGCACTATGCTTATTCTTTTTTTGAATCGCCATTTTCATCTCTTTTATTTAACCCAAGGGGCAATACCTTCTATCGTAACACCCATACTTCTTGCTGTTCCAGCTACCATACGCATCGCGG
The DNA here is from genome assembly GCF_050864915.1 of Candidatus Cardinium hertigii. Lineage (GTDB taxonomy): Bacteria > Bacteroidota > Bacteroidia > Cytophagales > Amoebophilaceae > Cardinium > Cardinium hertigii_D. The sequence continues at coordinate 47,367 of NZ_JBOZWY010000005.1, read as the reverse complement.
CATGTATATCTAAGGTGTTTAAATCTCGAAGCTTTTCTACTGCAATTTCTTGAATCTGCTCCCAGCTAATACTGGCCACTTTACGCCTATTGGACTCAGGAGAGCCTTTTGTAATTTCTGCAAGCTTCATAATGGCAACAACAGTAGGAGATGTTTTAATGATGAAGTCAAAAGATTTGTCTTGATAAACTGTAATGATTACAGGTACAATTTCTCCTTGCTGATCTTTTGTTCTGGCATTAAACTGCTTACAGAATTCCATAATATTGATACCCTTACTACCTAATGCGGGACCTACTGGTGGAGAGGGATTAGCTGAGCCACCCTTAATCCTTAACTTTACATAACCCAAAACTGGCTTAGACATATTATATAAATTTTACAAATGCTTTACAGGCATATTTACAAAGCATTAGAAAAGCTTTTTAACCTGCGTATAATTTAGCTCTACAGGTGTACTCCGCTCATCAAAAATTTTAACCACTACATTAAGTGTTTTCTTTTCTTCAAAAATTTCTTGAACTTTTCCAGAAAAACCTGCAAAAGGTCCATCTATAATCTCAACCACTTCTCCTAGGGAGAAAATAGTATTTAACTTTAAATCATTAGATTCAAGGCTATTGGTTTTACCTATAATTCTATTTACTTCTGTTTGACTCAATGGAACAGGAGCGCCACGCCACCCTTTCACACCTAAGAACCCCAAGGCACCTGTTATATCTTTTAATAACTGTACCAATAAGCCGTTTGCAAGATCTGCCTGCAAAAATATATAGCCAGGAAATAAGTTCCTATTTTTTACATACTTTTTGCCAGAACGGACTTCATATACTTTTTCGTAAGGTATCAACACCTCGCCAACAATATGCTGTAAAGTGTTTTTTACAAGCTCTACTTCTAGATTGGCTTTTATTTTTTCTTCTTGCTTAGTGACTACTTTAAGCACATACCACTGTAATGCATTCATTCAATTTGTCCATTTTTTAAAAAGGATTATAAAACCAAATAAAAACTTTTTTCAAAGACCAATCCATAAGCCCAATAAGAAGCGCAAATATAAATGAGACTACTAGCACAAGCAGGGAACTACTTTGTAACCCATGATAGGGAGGCCAAGTAATCTTGTACCTTACTTCTTGTATTAGATTCCGTATAAATAGCTTTGCTTTTGACATATTTTATGCACGGGTGGAGAGACTCGAACTCCCAGCCTATGGTTTTGGAGACCATCGCTCTACCAGTTGAGCTACACCCGTATTTATCTATTTACAGTTAACAATTAGGTAAAAATTATGCTGCTTAGAATAAGATCTGTTTGATAAGCGAAATGATCGGACGTAAACTTGTGTTTTACAAACAATTACAGAATAGAGACTTATGGACTGTACATGTACATTTTTTATCTTAACTAAGATAAAAACATAGTCTAGTAGCTACTTTATTATATTTAAGTAGCCTTTTAACTATACTATGCAAGCCACTTCTATAAAACTTTTAATTAACAATCAAGAATTTCAGTAACCCTGCCAGCGCCAACTGTTTTTCCTCCTTCACGAATGGCAAAACGCAATCCTACTTCCATAGCAATACTATGGATAAGGGTAATTTCTAAATTGACGTTATCACCTGGCATAACCATTTCTACACCTTCCGGTAGTTTTACTTCACCTGTAACATCTGTTGTTCTAAAGTAGCACTGTGGCCTGTACTTGTTAAAGAATGAAGTATGGCGCCCTCCTTCTTGTTTGGTTAAAACATAGACCTCAGCTTTAAACTTACTATGCGGCTTGACACTTCCGGGTTTACAGACCACCATACCACGTTGAATAGAAGCCTTATCAATACCACGCAGCAAGAGGCCTACATTGTCACCTGCTTCGCCCCTATCTAAGTTTTTTCGGAACATTTCAACACCTGTAACCGTAGAAGTCAATTTTTCAGCTCCCATACCAATAATATCAACTGTACTACCGGTGGTAATCACACCTTTTTCAATTCTACCAGTTACAACTGTTCCGCGACCTGTAATCGTACATACCCCTTCTACAGGCATTAAAAAATCTTTATCTACCAATCGTACAGGAAGTGGAATATAACTATCTACTGCAGCCATAAGCTCTTCAACTTTTGCTTCCCACTTTGGCTCGCCATTCAAGGCACCTAAAGCAGAACCACGAATAATAGGCGCATTGTCTCCATCAAAATTATAGGCATTTAAAAGCTCCCTAATTTCAAGTTCTACTAACTCGATCATTTCAGGATCATCTACTAGATCTACCTTATTTAAAAAAACTACGATACCAGGTACACCAATTTGGTTAGCCAAGAGAATATGTTCCCTAGTTTGAGGCATCGCCCCATCTGTAGCAGCTACCAAAAGAATCGCACCATCCATCTGGGCTGCACCCGTAATCATGTTTTTAACATAATCTCGGTGACCTGGACAATCTATGTGTCCATAATGCCTGTTTTGGGTTTCGTATTCCACGTGCGCAGTATTAATGGTAATGCCCCGTTCTTTTTCTTCTGGGGCAGCATCAATAGCTGAAAACTCTTTTTTTTCTGCTAATCCTGCTTTAGCCAAAACAGTAGTAATAGCAGCGGTTAGTGTCGTTTTGCCATGGTCAACGTGGCCAATTGTACCAATATTGACATGTGGCTTTGATCGATTAAATGTTTCTTTTGCCATAGCTTATAATTCTTTAAGACTTTCAATAAAATAAATAACTTATCCAATATAAATTTTTGGATCTACGCTAAAATCAACTTCCTCAGATCTATTCTAACATGGAGCCAATGACGGGACTTGAACCCGTGACCTCTTCCTTACCAAGGAAGCACTCTACCACTGAGCTACACCGGCCCTATAGAAAAAGAGCGGGAGACGAGGATCGAACTCGCGACCTGAAGCTTGGAAGGCTGCCGCTCTACCAACTGAGCTACTCCCGCTTTACATATTTTTACTGCCAACTAGTGGGGAGAGAAGGAATCGAACCTTCGAAGCTTACGCAACGGATTTACAGTCCGCCCCAATTGACCTCTCTGGCATCTCCCCCAAAAAATAAGCAGAAAATCAGTATATAGTATACCAAATGAATAGATTAATCAAATCTACAAAAATATTTTTTTGTTACAAAAAAGAGATAAAGTTTTTAACAGTAAACGCAAGTAAGTATACGCAGTGCGGATCTATTCGTTACATTAAATCTACATAAATACCAAAAGAAAAAGGCCTAAGCGAATCAGAATCATCAGGACCTTTATTTTTCTCGAAGAGAGGAGTCAAATGAATTCCTCCTGTAAAACCAAAACGATGATACCCCATTCCAGTTTGGAATGCACAAGCAAACGGCTTAAGGTTAAAAGTACCATTTGTAACCAAAGAAGCACCTGAATCATTATATTCTTTATAGCAATACTTCATAGCAGCACGTTTACGCAGGCCAAGCTTAAGGCCTAACCAACCATGAAATCCTTCCTTAGGAGCTTCCAAGACACTATTGAATCGAAGCCTAACCAAGAAATCAAAGAAGGGGATATTAAGAATAGAATCTGACACTTTTCTACCTGAAGTATTATCTAGATCCTGAAAACTTGCATCAGACTCTGAAACTCTTTTAAGCTCTTTATAGATTATATCTTGATTACGTTTTTCACCAATAAAAGAATAATACAAACTACTACAACCACCCCCTATACACAAAGCAAAACGAGATTTATTGAGACGAATAGCATACAGAAATGCAGTATTGTTACGGAATAAAGCGGTCCAATCTATTTTTTTTGTATTGGGAAATTTTGACGAATTTTCCGAATTTCGATCATATAAGTAATCCATTTTTAGGGGTTCGTATACAAAGCTAAAATAATTTTGTACTAGCGGCAGATAGCTATCTGGCTGATCGACTTCAGTATCTATAGGAGTAGAAGCTACGTTACCTGAAGAGCTATCTGGCTGGTCGACTTCAGCATCTATAGGAGTAGAAGCTGCGTTACCTGCAGAAGCTGCATAGGGAAAATGTAAGGCGACAAAAAGAAATAACCAAGGAAGAATCTTTTTTTTCATGTAAATTAATGACATTATAACGTATAAATACTACCTAAACAAAGGTACTTTTTTTTTTAAATATGTCAAAACATTACTTTGAAATAAATTTTTGTTTATTAAATTTGCATAGCAGCCATAAGATGGACTTGTAGCTCAACTGGATAGAGCACTGTACTACGGATGCAGCGGTTAGGGGTTCGAATCCCTTCAAGTCCACGTAAGGGTTCAAACTATAGTGGCCCGAAAATTTAGGACAAGTTTTTATAAATTTTTTTCCTGCTTTTGTCTATTTTCTAGCTTGCATTTTTTAAAATGTTAAAAGATAGACTTTCATCAGTTTTTGATAGTTAATACTTAGAATAAAATCTTTGATAATTATATTTGTTCATGTAATATTAATATCTTTTTTTTAGCTCTTTATTCTTTGTATGCATAACGATGGACGTATTCTAAATGTTGTCTATAAATATATGCATAAGTGTTTTATTCCCACTATATTCTTTTTATTAGCTAATTTTTCAATTGTAAAATTTGAAAATCAGAATATAAATTTTATTAATCTCTTAAAAGATATACCCATTACAATCGTTGCACCTGCTTCAGGTATCAATAAAAACGAGTTAACTACTTTGAAAACCATCGCTTCATTCCAATTGAATATACCAAATGGATGCTTTGATCAAAGCCGATCTGTTTTTCATTCTAATAGTGATGAAGTAAGATTTAAATACTTAAAGGATGCACTGTTTGATAAGACCAATCATGTAGTATGGACATTGCGTGGAGGATATGGTGCTGCTAAGTTGATACCTGCTTTACAGAAATTAACGATACCTGAACAAGAGAAATTTTTTATAGGATATAGTGATATAACTGCGCTCCATATTTTCTTTACACAAGCATGGGACTGGAAAACCATTCATGGAAGTGGAATAGTTGAAATACTTAAAAGTGATAAAAAACGTGCTAATTTTACAAAGATAGCTGAGATCATTTCCGGAAAAGTTAAACACGCTATAGTTGATCAAATATTTCCGATTAATGCAGCAGCGCAATCTATCGATATTGTAGATGGTAAGCTTACAGGTGGTAATATAACCGTGCTGCAAACAGGTATTGGTACAACCTGGGAAGTAAAAACAGAAGGAAAAATTCTTTTTCTGGAAGATACGCAAATAAAAGCTTATCAACTAGATCGTACCTTACTGCATTTTAAACAAGCTGGTCTACTAAAAAATGTAAAAGCCATACTATTTGGCCATTGTGGTACCGATAATAAAGACATTATAACAACACTGAATCAATTTGCATCTGCTTTACCTATCCCAGTCTTTAAAACAAACAGGTTTGGACATGGAAGCACAAATGATCCGATTATTTATAATACGATTAGTCAAATTGTTCTTGTCTATGACGGTAGCTTTAAGCTAATCATGAAAGTATAAATTTTCCTAATACCTAAAAGGAAATTAAGATTTAGTACAAAAGATATCATTATACAGAAACCACTGCTTTAATAGCTGGATGATGCAGGTAGTGTAACAATGTAAAATCGTCATAAAGAAAACTAAATAAATCTGTCACGTTTTGGTTAAGTTGCATAGTAGGCAATGGATAAGGAGAACGTTTGAGTTGTAAACTTGCTTGTTCTAGGTGATTATAGTATAAATGTGCATCACCAATCGTATGAATCAACGTGCCAGCTTTTAATTGGCAGACTTGCGCCATCATTATCGTGAGGAGTGCATAAGAGGCAATATTAAAAGGAACCCCTAAGAAAACATCCGCACTACGCTGGTAGAGTTGACAAGATAGTTTCCCATTTGCTACGTAAAATTGAAAAAAAGCATGACAAGGTGGCAATGCCATTTTAGAAATTTCACCCACGTTCCATGCACTTACTAATAGCCTACGTGAATCAGGATTAGCTTTAATTTCCTTTATCGTCTCGCTTATTTGATCAATTTTTACACCTGTTTCTGTAGACCAGTTTCGCCATTGGTGGCCGTAAATAGGGCCTAGTTTTCCCTCTTTGGAGGCCCATTCATCCCATATGGTAACGCCATGTTGTTGTAAATAACGTACATTTGTATCACCACTTAAAAACCACAGTAATTCATAGATAATAGAGCGTAGATGCACTTTTTTAGTAGTAAGTAGTGGAAATCCTTCTTCTAGGTTGAACCGCATTTGGTAACCAAAAAGACTTTTTGTTCCCGTTCCAGTCCTATCTTTTTTGTCAACTCCTTCTCCTAAAATATGTTGTAGTAATGTTAAATATGGTTTCATGATATGAGGCCGTTGCTATAGATAGTTGTTATATTTATAGTGGATTGAAAAATTAGGACAAAAAAATAAGAATTTTATTTCCGTATAATCTAGATATAGTATTGTATTTTTTATTTTTATAATCAGAATTAAATATATATTTTATAGTTTATTATAGATAATTCTAAATGAATTGCTAATAAATGAATTATTCTGTTTATCAACTTATTATATATAATACCCTAATAAAGACAGACAGAAAAAATGCTTGTTAAATAAATGTAAATACTACCTAAGAAAATAATACTAATCTATTGTAGATCAGACAGGTAAATCACTACTTTAGGTGATTAACAAATGGAAAAAAGGAAATAAAATTCCTAAAAATTTGTCTTAAAAATCAGTCCACTACACTTCTAATACACAATGATGCAATGATTTATCAAGTTTAACCAAAAAAGTTTTAATACCATTCAGATCATTCTTATACGTAGATGTACTATATCCTTTATCTCTAGGGAAAGCAGATACAAAACTATTCTTTGCTATATCGATGCCTATATATTGCATATTACTAGATGTTTGTATTAAATTTATTCATCTTGTTAACTATCGTCGTTTACACGGGCTTTAATGGCCAGCTAACTATTCAGTTTTAAGATGAAAAAAGCTGGGGTTGAACGTTCGGGACGGTATCTAATACTAATCACGTTGCAGCCTTTTTCCAGCTCTTTAATTAAGATAATCCTATTATACAAAAGTATGACTTAATTTTAATCTCTAACTATATAATCGATTAAAGATCCTATTTTGGGTACTTTTGTATTATTAATTTCATTAAAGGTCGTTCATTCATTATCAGTTTTTATTATGCATCTAAAAGAAAAAAGAATATTTATTACAGGTGCCACACGAGGAATCGGAAAAGCTATTGCACTTAAATTGGCAGAGGCAGGCGGTCATATTGCTTTTACCTATTGTGAATCTGACTTAAAAGCGGTACAAGCTACAGAAGCAGCATTACGTGCTTTTGGCGTTAAGGTGCAGTCTATGCATGTAGACGCTTCCGACTTTAAAGCTACTCATAAAGTAATAGAAGATATAATAGAGACGTTTGGTGGGTTAGATGTATTGATTAATAATGCAGGCATTACTAGAGATAACTTGCTATTGCGTATGCCAGAAGCGGATTGGGATACAGTATTAAATATAAATTTAAAATCTGTTTTTAACACTGTCAAAGCATCTATCAAAACCTTTCTTAAGCAGCGCAGTGGTTCTATTATCAATATATCTTCTATTGTAGGCATTAGTGGACACGCTGGACAAACGAACTATGCAGCTTCTAAGGCTGGTATGATTGGTTTTACTAAGTCAATTGCCTTAGAGCTAGGTAGTAGGAATATACGTGCCAATGTTATTGCACCAGGTTTTATAGCCACTGCTATGACAGACCAAATGGAGCCATCGATTCAACAAGCCTGGATCCAAAATATTCCGCTTAAGCGGGTAGGGCTTCCGGAAGATGTAGCGAATTGTGCACTTTTTTTAGCTTCTGATGCATCAAACTATATTACGGGACAAGTCATCCAGGTAGATGGCGGTTTGCTTACATAGCACAAATTATATATGTAGTGTACTAATTTTATTTGTATATTCATAATGTTCCCTCTGCTAAATCACGGTTGCTTCCTGTTAAACCATTCCTGGAACAAGCAGCGCTAAAGATAGATTATGCTCTCCTAAACTGGTAAATAGCTATTTTTGATTTAAAACATTAAGAAAATTTTATGAAAAAAGTAGTATTAGCTACAGGCAATCCTGGTAAAGTTACTGAATTTTCCGAGCTGCTAAAAGCATTCAAATTTGATATTATTGCTCAAACTAATTTAGGTATAGCTTCAATTGAAGAAACTGGACTAACTTTTATAGAAAATGCTATTTTAAAGGCACGTCATGCCGCAAAAGCAACTGGCTTACCTGCTATTGCTGAGGACTCAGGTATTTCTGTTTATGCATTAAAAGGTGCTCCAGGTATCTATTCAGCACGCTATAGTGGTCCGTATGGTTCTGATCAAGATAATATCAAAAAATTATTAACAGATATGGAAGATATACCAGATCATGAGCGCCAGGCCCAATTTGATTGTCTATTGGTTTATTTACGCCACCCCGAAGATCCCACGCCGCTGATATGTCATGGTATATGGAAGGGGTTGCTAAAGCGTGAAGCTAAAGGTAATAACGGTTTTGGATATGATCCTATTTTTTATGATCCGCAGTTAGGTCTTACGGCAGCTGAATTAACAAAAGCAAAGAAAAATATTGTATCACACCGTGGTCAAGCTTTAAGGATACTACTAGAATCTTTACGTAATGGCTAAATTACTACACTATTAGGTTATCAAATAGCTTAGCTGAAGGGATCCAATCGATAAATCAGGAATTATTTTTCGGGTTAACCCTTGTAAAACAGTTCCTGGGCCACATTCAATGCATTCGCTAATGCCATCTTGTACCATATGGTGAATGGTTTTTGTCCAATAAATAGGTGCAACCAACTGTTGCAGCAAGTTTTCTTTAATAATTTGGGGATCGGTAACAGGTAACCCAGTCACATTTTGATAAATAGGGCAAGTCCCTTTAGAAAAAGAAATAGAGGAGAGTGCAGTGGCAAAATTTTCCTGGGCAGGCGCCATAAGTGGAGAATGAAACGCTCCTTCTACTTGTAAGGGTATTACTTTTCGCGCACCTGCTTGTATTAAAGCTTCTATCGCCAAGGTGATACCTGTCTGGCTTCCTGAAACAACCAATTGTCCTGGACAATTGTAATTGGCCGGAACGACGATTTCTTGTCTAATCCTTGCGCAAATTGCTTCAACCACTTCCTCCCTTAGACCCAATACAGCAGCCATTGTACCGGGACAAAGCTGACAAGCTTTTTGCATCGCTTTAGAACGGACCGCTATTAAATAAAGGCCATCTTCAAATGCAATGACCTTATTGGCCACCAGAGCGGCTATTTCGCCTAAAGAATGGCCTGCCACGGCTGCTGGATGAAACGCATCACTTAGCAAAGCGGTTGCAACAGCATGTAAAAAAATAGCAGGCTGAGCAACAGTAGTTGCTTTTAAAGCTTCTAAAGTACCTTCTAGCATAAGTTGTGTCAAATCCATACCTAAGATCCGATCAGCTGTTGCAAACATTTGACGTGCGCGTCTGCTATGTTGATAAAGCGCTTTTCCCATTCCTATATACTGACTCCCTTGACCAGGAAATAAATACCCTTTCATTTGTATACATTTAAGTTTATAGCAATGGTTTAAAAGTTTATCCTAAAAGCATCCATTTTTTTCTATGCATAGCCCTATATTATTTATTTTTTAGACAAAATTTACACTGAACACCAGGTTGATAATTTGTATCTAGATCTGCTGGAGTTAAAGGCATACGACAACCATAGCAAAGTAGGCAACTTCCTTTTTTTAATCCATGGCTTAAGGATATGCGCTCGTCAAAAACAAAACATTCGCCTTTCCATTTGGATTGGTCTAGTTGAGTATGCGCTAAATATTGTAGAATGCCACCACTGAGTTGATAAACTTCTTTGAACCCATGGGCCAACATATAAGCAGATGCTTTTTCACATCTGATGCCTCCTGTACAAAAGATGGCAATGGGTTGCGCTTTGTAAGCTATTAAATTTTGGTCAACAAAAGCAGGAAATTGACTAAAATAGGTGGTATGCGGGTTTAAGGCACCGGAAAAACTTCCCAATCGACATTCGTAATCGTTGCGCACGTCAATAACAAGCGTTGCCTGTTCTAAAGTCTGGTTCCAGTCTTTGGCTAAGACGTGACGACCACGCAGTGACATACATGAATCCTCTGGTCGCTGCATAGTAATAATTTCTTTTTTAATCCTAATCTTTAGACGGCGAAATGGTTTAGTGCTGGCTTCAGAATATTGATACCACAAGTCGCTAAATGATGGCATAGCCGTTAGATGAGCCAGCGCCTGATCCAATGGACCAGGTAAACCAGCAATGGTACCATTGATCCCTTCTGGGGCGATCAGCAGTGTACCGGTTAGTTCTTTGCATATAGATTGAAGTTGCTGCTGTAGTGCAGCTAGGTCACTTAGGGATACAAACTTATATAAAGTTGCGACTTTAAACATATATTAAATGATGTTGATCTATGTATGCTATTTTAGCTATCTCAAATTTAGCTAAATTCTTTACATTAATCATACTTTACCGTTGTGGCTATAGATAGGAGCTATTGTAAAACGCTTACCTGGTAGGGCACGTAATAAACCTTGTAATTCTAAGGACAATAATGCGGCTTGTAAGGTCCCAGGTGGCAAGTCAGTGGCATGGGTTAAAGCATCAATGGTAATGGGTTGCGTGGCTTCCTGAATCTGGATAAAAACCGTTTGTTCTGATTCGGTAAGCGGATGGTTAAGATAAGCATCTGGTTGAGATGGCTTGTCCACTTTCCAGTTCATGATATAGACCAAGTCATCGATATGAGTCAAAAGATGCGCTTGATTGCGTTTAATCAATCGATGGCATCCTGCAGCAGTAGCTGAGTAGATACTACCTGGCAAAGCAAAAATCTCTCGATGGTAATTATTGGCATAGTAGGCGGTAATTAATGCACCGCTTTTTTCCTTAGCTTCAATAACTATGGTTACATCTGCCAACCCAGCTAAAATTCTATTGCGGGCTACAAAAGTATAGGGACCTAGTCCACTTCCTATCGGATACTCCGTAAGTAAGCCTCCGCTACCCCCACACATCTGCAAGGCTATTTTCTTGTGTGCAGTAGGATAAATTTGATCCAAACTTGTAGGCAAGACGGCTACAGTGGTCAAACCCATCTCTAGTGCTTGCTTATGGACCCATATATCTGCTCCATAGGCTAAACCACTGACTACAAGGGGCTGATAGGGAAGGAGTTCTTCTAAAAATTTAGTAATAGCGGCTTGCCCATAGGGTGTCAATTGTCTGGTACCAACAATAGTGACTACCCGCTGTTGATTCAAAACGGCTTGCCCTTTATAATACAATATAGCAGGACGATCTGGTAAGTCTAGCAATCTTTTCGGATAGGTATCCTCCTCTATGGTTAGCAACTGAATGGCTTCTGATGCATGCAGCTGTAGGATTTTTTCTGCCTGAGCCAGGCTACTGCTTGAGGTAATCGATTGAGCTAGTGTATAGGGCAGCAAAGTATTGCCTTTATGTGCTGCTACAAAGACTGCTTGGGCGCTGCCGAAATAGGCTAATAATTTTTTTAACCTAGCCGCGCCTATACCTGGTACCAAAGAAAGTGCCAATCGGTAGTGTTTTTCTGCTGAAGTAAGGGAGACCATGGTGTTATAGTGGACCGAAAAAACTGGACAGAAATTTATAGAATTTGTTTCCGTTTTGTTCCGCTTTTAGCTGTTTAGTCCCAGTAAGAAATGGTTTGGATTAGTATTAAAATTTTGTGTTAAAAGATATAAAAAAAGAAAAAAGCTGGCATGATTTTTTTAAACCACTTCCTCCTAAAGAAAGCAAATTATTAGAAAAACCAGGTCGATAAATATGATTTGAAATAACTATATACCCGTAGCAAAAAAAATACAAAAACTATAAGTAGTATTACCTTTACCATAAAAAAGCTTATATGTATAATGTTTTTTATACATCTGGATCCTGAATTTTGGATAAGAAAGTAAAGTTTTCAACTTTATCTGAGTCTTTTAGAACTAGCATATCATTAATAAAGTGAAATAAGAATATTTTTATGTTTTTCGCTACCAAATATCTTACGAAAGGCTAGGTCGTTATTGGGACTTAAAAACTTTGAAGTTACCATAGGGATACAGAAGAGATATTAATCAAAACATCCAATATAGTAATTTTTTCGGTTATACAAAACCAACTCACCTGTCATCCATAGTTCTTACTTAAAACTAAATAAGATTTCATATCCTCTTACCATCTTCATCTGATTGTCTCAAAAAACGAACGTTTTACAAAACATCTAAAATACCTACTTAAAATAGTCCATAAACTATTTCATATTCCTATCTCAAAAAAACAAAATACCATAAACTTATCTTTTTTAACATTTTTGAGACAAAATTCTAAAAATAGCTCTTGCAGTGAGAATACCTTGCAAATTAGAACCTTGTTCGACCATAAAAACTTACTATATTTACTATAGGAATCAACATATCTGATCTATACTTATGATAACCTCAAAGTTTTTAAATCCTAAGAACGACGTAGCTTTCCGAAAGATATTTGGAACTGAAAAACACAAAAATATTCTTATCCATTTTATCAATGATGTATTGAAATTAAACGGAAAAGATAAAGTAAAAGATGTAGAGTTCTTGCCTACCATTCAAGATCCTGATATTGCTTGTAAAAAGGAAAGTATAGTAGATGTGTTATGTGAAGACCAAAATCAAAAGAAATTCATAATAGAGATGCAAGTCGCGCCACAAGAAGGGTTCGAAAAAAGGGCACAGTATTATGCGGCTAAGGCATATTCTAGGCAACTAAATCAAGGAAAAGACGTAGGGGGGAGATATCAGGATCTTAGAGAAGTGATATTCATAGCTATTATAGATTATATTGTTTTCCCTAACAAAAAAAATTATTTATCTAAGCATGTTATTTTAGATGACAACACTTACCAACGAGATCTTAAAGATTTCTCTTTCACATTTATAGAATTACCTAAGTTTAAGATAAAATCTATAGAAGAATTATCTAATATTATAGAAAAATGGTGTTATTTTTTCAAATATGCGCCTGATACTACCGAACAAGACTTAAAAAAATTAATAGGTTCTGATTTTGTTATAAAGGATGCTTATGAAGCTTTAAATAGATTCAACTGGTCAGACGTGGAATTATCCACCTATGAGAAAGAGATTAAACGAATTATGGACAACCAAGCTGTAGAAGAATACATGAAAAATACAGCTAGGCAAGAGGGGAGACAAGAGGGGAGACAAGAGGGGAGACAAGAGGGGAGACAAGAGGGGAGAGCAGAAGGTGAAAAACTTGGTAAGCTTAAAGTCGCTAAAACTATGCTACAAGAGGGAGATTTATTAGATAAGATTATTCGTGTTACAGGATTATCTAAATCTGATATACAATCTATTATGTAATTCTCTATAATATAAAAATAAGGAATCATAACTTATTTTAAATCAACTTAAAGATACTGACTACCTGCGTGTTTTGTAAGATTAGCTGATTGAGTAAACAATTTAGAACAGATGTCGCATTTATACGGCTTTTCTCCCGTATGGATCCTGCGGTGCGCTTGAATATAGTGGACCGAAAAAACTGGTTAAGTCTCTTCAAACAGAAGATATAAATGACTATTTTACGTATATTCATTATCTTGTTCAGGTGCGTAGAATGATCTATACGACCAATAGCATCGAAAATCTTAATAGGCAAATAAGACGAGTGACTAAGACAAAAGTTACTTTTGATAAAGCTGACAACTTACTGGATGAGACCATTTCAATAGACTTTGTAAGATTTGTATTAAAAAAGTACTTTTATTACTTATCGAATAGTTAACTTCTAGTTTTCGTTTGAAGGTTTCTAGGAAGTGTTCACCAAACTGTGTCAAAATCTTTTCACCTCAGCTCAGCCATTACTCTTCCCGGGAAGAATATATCTAGCTGAGATATGGTCAATGCCCAGTTTCGCAGAGGCATAGTCCACTTATTTTCCATCTTTTTTATAGCACAATACACTGATTTATACAAGGAATTTATACTATGAATGCTCCTTTTGTCTTAGTGAATTGCCTGATTTGTCTATGCAGACTTTCTATGGGTTTAGTAGTATAGATTAGCCTTCTGACAGGGTCTGAATACTTAAAATATCCAGATAAATGCTCCCAGTTGTTTTGCCAAGATTTGGTAACCATCTGATACTTTTCTCCCCATTTTTCTTCCAATTCCAATAGATAATGTTTGGCAATTTCCATGCTTGAAGCTTTATATACCTGCTTTAAATCAGTTAAAAAACGTTTTACATCTTTGCTAGCTACATACTTGAGTGACTTGCGTATCTGGTGCACAGTACACATCTGGACTTGTGTATTAGGGAAAGCGCTATTTATAGCTGAAGGAAAGTTTTTTAAGCCATCAATGCAGGCAATAAAGATATCTTCTACACCGCGTTCCTTAAGTTCATTAAGAACACCTAACCAGAAGTTAAATCCATCATTTTCAGATAAATAGAAGCCTAGTACTTCTTCTTTACCATATTTATCTATCCCTAATAGGGTATACATGCATTTACTTACACATCTGCCATCTTCTTTTACCTTAAAGAACATTCCATCCATAAAAACAATAGGGTATACCGATTGAAGCGGACGATTACGCCATTCATTTATTACCGGTAACAGGGTATCTGTAACGCTAGATATTTCAGCAGATGATATTTTATGATCATAAATTTCTTTAACATGGCCAGCTATAGATTTATAACTCATACCACTAGAAAACATACTTAAAATCTTAGTTTCCAATTCAGGATGTAGACTTGTTTGACGCTTTTTGACGATCTGTGGATCAAAACTGCCTATTCTATCCCTAGGGGTGACTAAATGAAAAGAACCAGAGCTTGTACGTAAATGTTTAGAACTCTTTCCATTCCTGCGATTATTTATTGATAAATCAGTATATAAGTCGTGAGTTATCTCACACTCTAAGCTTGATTCTAGAAGCTTCTTTATCAGAGGGGTTAAAGCACCATTCTTGCCTGTTAAAGGCTTACCTAAACGAATAGAAGACAAAATGTTTGCCTCCAGAGATTTATAATCTACTAACCCAACGTAGTCATTCTTCATTGTTTCTTACATGTCTAAAACCTTTACTGTCTAATTTATTTAAATTATAACTTCTTTTAGGTCTTGACACAGTTTGGTGAACACTTCCTTTATATATGACTGGTTTACAATAACTCTAATCCAGAGTTCAGGTTAATAGTAAAAGAGCTATATAAAAGGCTACAATTTTTACTGTCTGTAAGATCAAATATTAACTTCTACACCCAACCTAGCATAGGTTAAATCAACGTTTTGACAGTCAATGCATTGGTAAGTTCTATAAATTCAGCTACACTTAGTTCCTCTGCACGTTTATGCAATAAACCGGTATAACATCTATTTGATAGGTTCAACCCACCGAGTGCATTTTGTAATTTTTTTCGACGCTGCTGAAATCCCCTTTTTACTATTTGAAAAAAAAATGGTTCATCACATGGCAGTTTTTGTACATTATTGCGGTGCATGGTAATAACTGCAGAATCCACCTTAGGAGGGGGAAAAAAAAGATCAGGTGGGACTGTAAAATGGTATGTAATAGTATAGAACGCTTGTAAAAGCACACTGAGCATACCATAGACCTTACTACCTGGTTTAGCAGTGATGCGTTGTCCTACTTCTTTTTGAAACATGCCTACCATTTCACCTACTACATTTCGGTTATCTAAAATTTTAAAGAAGATTTTAGAAGAAATATTATAAGGGAAATTGCCAATAATCGTTAACCGCTTGTTTTGAAAGTGTTGTGTTAGCGGTAACTTTAAAAAGTCTGCTTCTATGATGCGATCACTTAAAGAGGGATACTTCTTTTTTAGATAGGGTATAAGGTCACTATCCACTTCTACAAGGTATAAACGAGCAATAGCTTTATGATGCAATACACTTGTTAAGTTTCCCTTACCCGGTCCAACTTCAATTACCGTACCTCCTAAACTTTCATCTGTTAATAGATTGGCTATTTGACTGGCTAAATTTGAATCTCTTAAAAAATGTTGACCCAATGATTTTTTAATTCTTATAGAATTTGACATACTGGTGTACACTAAGGAGTATTGATAAATTCTTTAATTTGCTTACGCAAAGCATGTTGGTCTGTATCTTGCGATTTTTTCAGTAAGAACTTCAATAACCAATTATACTTTTCCAGAAGATTTTCGTATTTCTGCTCAAGTTGAAACAATTCTGCACGGGCATTATCTGGAAGTGTTCTATCTGACTTCATTTCAGGAAAATGTACTGCAAAATTATAGTGCAACACTTTTCCCAAGGTCAATATAAAGTCATAGCTTAAATTTTTTTCTTTAAATCTGTTGTAGAGCGTATTTCTACTTATACCTATCTTTTCAGCTAACACTGAAATAGAAATACCGCTTCTTCTCACTACATTTTCAATAATTTCTCCTCTATGTTGCATTTGACATTGGCAAATTAATAAGTAGGAAAAAACATGATGATGAGGTCCTTCTCATTGATCTTTACGTTTAAATGTTTCCAACATTTAAAAGAAGTACCCTGTAATTGTAAATAGGAACCATACAGGCAATATAAATATTTGGCACTTTATTTTAAATAAAATCTTAATACAAAAATTATACACAATTTAACTTTTTTAAAATAATTTGCGCTAAAATGTCCGAAACATCCATTATAGAAATCGATTTGTTTAATTCTTGTTGCATAGATGTTACTGCTTTGGGGATACCACAGGGTATAATTTGATCAAAAGGGGCCAGGTCATTATTTACGTTTAGGGCTAGTCCATGCATGGTGATCCATCTACTTATCCTAATGCCAATAGAACAAATTTTTCGGTCGAACGATTTGCTATTTTTATCTGCTTTTAACCATACACCTGTTAAGCCAGGTAAGCTAGTTGATGGAATATTGAAATGGGACAACATTTCTATAACAGATGTTTCAAGCAAGCGAAGATAACGCTGTATATCTGTGAAAAAAAATTCTAAATCAATAATAGGATAGGCTACCAATTGACCCGGTCCATGATAGGTAATATCCCCGCCTCTATTTACATGATATAAGGCAATCTCCTGTGTCGCTAAGGTAGCTGCATCCACTAATAAATGGTTGATGGATCCCATTCTGCCCAATGTGTACACAGGAGGATGTTCACAAAAAAGCAAATAATTAGAAACTGCTGATTGACTAAGTTGATCTACCGTAGCACGCGCATGTTTTTGATCAACTATCGTTTTATAATAGGCCTCCTGAACTGCTAATGCTTCTTTATAATCTATTAAACCCAAGTGTTTTACAATTATTGTTCTATGTTCTACCATTTTGCTAATTTTTTATTTATTTGAATGTATTTCCTTGTCATTAGATAAGCGCTGTTTTAAAAGATGTTATAAACATTGCTTAACAAAAAGTAGATTGACCCTCTATAAAAACTTACGCTACTTCACATAATCAGAACTGGTATCATTAATAGATTGGCTTACTTATAATATAGGTTATATAGCTAATTGGATAAGAAGCAAAAAGTATTATATTTGTCTTTATAGAAAAAAGCTGACTCAGCTATTCCCTTATTGAAAATCTAATTTATTGGTAGATAGGGTTAATCATAATCAACTAGAAAAATCCAAAAGTGTCCAGGTTTCAGTACACAACGAACAAATGCAATCTTCCTAAATAACCCTTAATCAAATGAACAGAATACAAGGAAAATATACATTTTCAATGATTAAGCCAGATGCAGTTCAAGCCAATTATATTGGTGCCATTCTTTCTATGATCGAAAAAGCAGGTTTTTCCATAGATGCCATCACTATGCTTCAGTTAACGCCGATTGTTGCGGAACATTTTTATGCTGTCCATTCAGATCGCCCTTTCTACAAAGCTTTGTGTGCATTCATAGCTTCTGCCCCTGTAGTAGCTATGGTTTTACAAAAAAAAAATGCTGTAGCAGATCTACGCAGACTAATGGGCGCTACTAATCCAACAGAAGCCGCTGACGGTACCATTAGAAAAATATTTGCTACTTCTATTGACTATAACGCTATTCATGGCTCAGATTCAGATGAAGCGGCTGCATTGGAAAGTTCTTTTTTTTTCCCTGGGCGTGACCTCCTTCTAAAAAAAACCTCTACCATATAGCATGTGCATAGTTAATATATCTTTTATTAATAAGCTAAGCGAGCTAAGCGAGCCAATGCTTTCGTAACACTTTTGCTGCTTTGTGCAATTTAACTTTATTTTTTTGGATAAAAAATATTTCATCTCTAGTTCGATTTTTTTAAGCAATTATATTGATCTTATTCATTTACAGTTACTCGTTCAGTAATCAGATTACACCAATAAATTGTCCTTCAATGGTCTATTTTGTGCTTTAGCAAATTATTAGTGATATGTTTCACGTGGAACATTTTTAAATTTATGGTACTTGAATATGATATTATTGTAGTAGGTGGTGGCCATGCAGGTTGTGAAGCTGCTACAGCTGCTTCAAAATTAGGCGCTAAAGTTTTGTTGGTTACTATGAGCTTGCAGACGATTGGTCAAATGTCTTGCAATCCAGCTATGGGCGGTATTGCAAAGGGGCAGCTTATTCGGGAAATAGATGCGTTAGGAGGATCCTCTGGCATTATAGCAGATCAGTCGGCTATTCAATTTAGAATGTTAAATACCTCAAAAGGGCCAGCAATGTGGAGTCCTCGGACACAAAACGATCGAGGATTATTTTCAATATGTTGGCGCAGGGCGCTTGAATCATTGCCCAATCTAGATTTTTGGCAAGATACGGTGGTGTCATTACTAGTAAAAAATGGAAAGGTACAGGGTATTCAAACTGCACTAGGCATTACGATAAAGAGTTGCGCTGTAATTTTAACTAACGGTACTTTTTTAAATGGAATAATCCATATTGGTACAAAAAAAATGGCTGGTGGTCGTTCTACAGAAAGAGCTGCTACGGGTATAACGGAACAACTGCAAAAATTGGGTTTTCAAATAGGAAGAATGAAAACAGGAACCCCACCCCGTGTAGATAGTAGAACATTAGACTACAATAAAATGGAAAAACAACCAGGCGATCCTGTGCCAGGGTACTTCTCTTTTTTAAATACTACTCCGCTTATAAAGCAAAAAAATTGTTATATTACGTATACCAATCCAACTGTCCACAACCTTATTAAGGATAATTTAGCAGATATTCCCATCTACAATGGGCAAATTCAAAGCACAGGTCCCCGTTATTGTCCTTCTATCGAAGATAAAGTGTATAGATTTGCAGATAAAGAGCGTCATCAAATTTTTGTGGAGCCAGAAGGATGGCATACTATTCAAGTCTATGTAAATGGACTCTCTACCTCATTACCACAATCTATTCAATTAAAGATGCTAAGGGCTATCACTGGCTTTGAAAAAGTAAAAATGATCTGCCCTGGTTATGCCATTGAATACGATTATTTTCCTCCTACACAGTTGCACTATACATTAGAAACCCAATTAATTCAAAATCTATACTTTGCAGGCCAAATCAATGGAACAACTGGTTATGAAGAAGCCGCCTGTCAGGGTCTAATGGCAGGGATCAATGCCTATAGAAAGATCCATGAACTTAGTCAAGTAGTATTCAAAAGATCTGAGGCTTATATTGGCGTTTTAATAGATGATTTAGTGGGAAAAGGAACAGAAGAACCTTATCGAATGTTTACATCACGGGCTGAATTTCGCATTTTACTCAGACAAGATAATGCAGACTTGCGTTTAACAGAATTGGGGTATGCGATAGGATTAGCTGATAAAAAAAGATTTCAAAAAGTATATAAAAAGAAAAAAGCACTGGTTTCTATCTTTGATTTTTTAAAAAAATGGAAGATACAACCAGAAATAATTAATCCAATCTTGGCAGCACAAGGTGCAAGTTTAATAGATATCCCACAATCTGCTGATGTGTTGCTAAAAAGACCAGAGGTTAATTTGAGTGATCTGCTTCAATTGGACAAACAGCAAAGTAATGGACTATCTACTTATGAACAAGAAGTCTTGCAACAAGCGAACATTCAGGTTAAATATGAAAATTATTTTCAAAAAGAAAAAGAACTTGTAAAAAAAATGGAACAATTGGAACATTATACGATTCCACTTGATTTTAATTATACAAAACTTAAGGCAATCTCTGCAGAAGGATTAGAAAAGCTTCAAAAAGTAAGACCTGCCACCTTAGGACAAGCTTCACGAATAAGCGGTGTGCGTCCGGCCGATATCTCTATTTTAATGGTTTATTTAGGACGGTAATCAAAACAGTTATATCTTAAAAAGAAGTAAAATAACTTAATAAGCTGTGGGTTTGCCTATTTGGTATTTCTGCAAAGATGAAACATATCTTTTGTATAAAGCAAGTCTACATTTTTGAATATACTTTTTTGATATATTTTATTTTTTTCATAGATTGTGCGCTAGCACATCATATAATGTGGTAATCATACGGTAATAAAATCCGTTTATGGTTTATTTCCTATTATTTTCTTTGTATATATTAAATATTGGTTTTGTTTTCTTATTTGCGGTTTAGTTGTAATCAAGAAGTAAAAAATAAAGATTTAGGGCTATTTATGTATAATTTGTAAAATTTATGCGAATAAATCGCAGATAATATGGGAAAAATCATAGCGATTGTAAATCAAAAAGGTGGGGTTGGCAAAACAACTACTGCTATAAACCTAGCAGCAAGTCTTGCTATTTTAGAAAAAAAAACCCTTCTGATTGATATTGATCCACAGGCAAACGCAACTTCTGGTGTGGGGATTAAGCCAGAAGAAGTAGCACACAGTATTTATGAATGCATTGTAGAGACTGTAGATCCCAAACTGTTGATTCAATCTACCACTATACCTAATCTAGATCTTCTGCCTTCCCATATCAACTTAGTAGGTGCAGAAGTAGAGATGGTAAGCTTTAAGAATAGAGAAGGTCGCATTAAATTAGCCTTAAAGTCCATAACGCCGATTTATGACTACATCATAGTAGATTGTGCGCCCTCTTTAGGCTTAATCACTATCAATGCACTTACCGCTGCAGATTCTTTAATTATACCGGTTCAGTGTGAATACTTTGCATTAGAGGGGTTAGGAAAGCTATTGAATACAACTAAAATTATTCAATCTCGCTTGAATCCTAATCTCGAAATAGAGGGCATATTAATGACAATGTATGATGCGAGGCTTCGTTTGGCCAACCAAATTGTAGCAGAGGTCAAAAAGCATTTTCAATGCATGGTTTTTGAAACCATTATTCCGAGAAATATTAAATTAAGTGAGGCACCAAGTTTTGGTATGCCGGCAATTATTTATGATGCAGATAGTAAAGGTGCGGTTAGCTATCTTAGGCTTGCTGAAGAAATCACAGGTGGCGTTAGAAATAATAAAACTGATTAAATTATGGAGCCTATAAAAGGAAATCGCGTGTTAGGTAGAGGGTTAAGCGCCTTGTTGCAAGGTGCCCATACCGAAACATCTCTTAATACTTCTGACCATTTTTTTAAAATGATTCAGATTGGATCGATTGCTACCAATCCTTGCCAACCTCGACAAGATTTTAACCAAGCAACACTTAATGAATTAAGTGCCTCCATAAGGTTACATGGAATTATACAACCGCTTACCGTTCGAAAGTTAAGCAATCATACCTATCAGTTAATAGCTGGTGAAAGGCGCTTGCGTGCAGCTAAATTAGCAGGCTTAGAAGAGGTACCTACTTATATACGTTGTACGGATAATCTCCATATGCTAGAGGTTGCGCTTATTGAAAATATCCAACGTGATGCATTGAACGCAGTTGAAATTGCGTTGAGCTACCAACGTTTGCTGACAGATTGCAAACTTACACAAGAAGCATTAGCTGAACGGGTTGGAAAAGATAGAACCACTGTAAATAATTACCTTCGTTTGCTTAAATTGCCGCCTGATATTCAAATTGCGCTTCGAGACCAAAAAATTTCTATGGGTCATGCAAGAGCCCTGATTAATTTGCAAACACCAGAAATCCAGTTAGGTTATCTGAAAAAGATACTAGAAGACGCTCTTTCCGTACGAGAAGTCGAAAGATTGGTACAAGACCTCTCTCCCATTGGCCATTTGAAAAAGCCAACTACTAAAATACAACTTAATCCTTCTTTTAAAAGAAAATTACAAAACACAACGCATCAATTATGCCAGCAATTTAATACAAAAGTAATTATCAAGGCAGATACACAAAAACAAGGAGAAATTAAGATTATATTTGATTCTGAGAAAGAACTAGAAAGGATTTTATCTATTATTTCAAATATAAAATAAGAATGAAGATGTCTTTTCATTTTTTTTTAAGCGTAATGGGATTTTTTTATTTTCCTTACTTAAGTTGGGCTGTTGCCTCACCGGATAAATCCATTCTATGGAATGTGCTGCTCAACCACTCCATTAGACCCTTATATGTTGTAGACAATACATCTAATCATCTCTCTTCTGAAAAGATAGAGGAAACAGCATTGTCGTCTAAAATCATGCGTGCAGAAGCCATGGTGCAACGCGCCTGGATCACTTCTATGGTGGTTCCTGGCTTAGGGCAAGTTTATAATAAAGATTACTGGAAAGTGCCTTGCCTTTATTTGGGTTTTGCTTTGGTTGGCCATAAAATCTACTCAGAACATCAAGAAATGAACAAACATAGACGAACCCTTCTTCTTGGTAACCATTCATCTAATCCAGTTTGTGAGTTTACCAAAAAACGTATTCGGGAATGTGAACGCACGCGTAATTTATTTATTATCATTGCGAGTGCTTGGTATATATTGAATATATTTGACGCTTATGCAGGCGCACATGATAAAACAGTAAATTTTATAGATGATATTGACACTATATCAACTGATTTACCATAAAACTATAGTGGACTGAAAAAATCAGACAAAAAAATAAGAATTTTATTTCCGTATAATCTAAATATAGTATTGTACCTTTAACTTTTATAATAAGTATTAAATATACATTTTACAGTTTATTTTAGATAATTCTAAATAAATTATTAATAAATGAATTGTTTTGTTTATCAACTTATTATATATAATACCGTATTAAAGACAGAAAAAATGCTTGTTAAAAATGTAAATATTAACTAAGAAAACAATACTGATCTATTGTAAATCAGACAAGTAAATCACTATTTTAGGTGATTAACAAATGGGAAAAGAAGGAAATAAAATTCCTAAAAATTTGTCTTAAAAATCAGTCCACTACCCTTTTGGTGACTATGCCACTAAAAAATTAACTGTGTAGATGCAGCCATCAACAGCTTTTAGGATTGAACCTTATACGCCAATGAGGCATTTCAAACTTGCAAATCCACTCATCATTTATCTTTTTAAACCAACGAAAATCTATAGAAATATCAATAGGATAAATATTTTTATTAGATAGTAATTTACTTGAGAAATTAAATTCTAGGCCAAAGGTATCGGGATTTTGGTTGGTAGCTAGCGTTGAATAATGACCATTTATCCATATATCCTTTAAAAACCAAATGAATGGTATGCCACACTCTGGATAGGCTAGGGGCAAACCATATTTAAGTTTAATGTTTTTAAACATGTAGCTCCACTTATTATTTAGATTTTTGAATCTTTCAACTTCAATAATTGGATTTAAAGTAAAAATAAAATAGTGATGGTGCTGAATACCTGGTAAATAGCATGCAAAATTAAAATAACATGTATCTTTATAGGAAACATTATTTTTATAAAAAGCCCTATGCGTAGAAAACGCTACATTAAATAGTTGCATCCAGGGTGGATATCTATCTCTCTTACTTTGCATGGAGTGATTTTTTATTTTAAAAAAGTAGTCTGTGTTATAAGAGCCTTTTTTATCAAAAGGTTGATTTAAATTCAATACAGCTCCTAAAGATGCTTTTCCTAAGCACTTTCCTAAAGTAAAGTAATGAGGGAGTCTTATGCCTAACCCTAATCTTGTTTTCCAATATAGAGCTGTTTTTCGCTTTATATCATAAAAATACAATAGATTTTTATTTGTATTATCCCGAGTACCTGCAATACCTGTAATGTCTACGTTAAAGATTGGATAAAAGCTTCTATACTTTACTTGCAACCTTATTTCAGTCGTTGGAAATTGATTTTTAGGTTTCATAAATAGGCTAAAATAAGGGGTGACTTTCAGATTATCCTGTAAATTTACCAATGTAAAAGGCACGATGTCTAGCGACTTATTCTCCCTGTTGAGTGCTAAGTTTATGCCCTTATAGCCAATATTATCTATTCCAAAACGGCATTTAGTAACAGGATATCGATGGTTGGGAACTTTTTCTAAAATATCACCATTCTCTTCTTGTACAACTAATGGTTCGTAGTAAGCTACAGACCTATCCTCTACCTCTTTTAGAGGTGTCCACAAAAGAGGATCAAAAGGCATAGCGGCTATTTCCATACCATTTTTAGTATAATCACTGAAAATAAGTTGATTGGTTATAGGGTCTACCATTCCCAAATAGGCTCCATATTTTCTTGAAGTAACTTGAAAACAAGCTTGGGTAGGTAAATGCATGGCATAAATATTATCAATGCCATTGTAGGAACTGTTATAGAGTAAATAGTCTTTATATAGTTTAGGATAACTTCTATGCTCGTAGGTGTAAGGCAAGAGTATTTCTGTTTTACCTGTATCGGTATTGATGCGTACAATACTATTTTTTTGGTCTTTGGTTTTTACCACTACTATGTCTGACGCACCAGACCAACTAGGCGTTAAATAATAACCATTATCAGGATTATCTATTTTTTTAACGACTTTACCAGACTTTGTTTCTAAGACAACTAAAAAATGGTTACTGGATTCATCAGATGCTACGGCAACCAGTTGGCGGGTATCAGGACGTATAGCCAGTGCATTATACCTACTCCTTGCAACAAGGGTTCGTCTTTTTCTTTGTTTAAAATCATAATGTTGTAACCGAATGGTTCGCTGTTTTCCTTTCCAAGGATGGGTACAGGGTTCTAGCCAAACTGCGCACCCCTGACCGATCGCAAAAGTAGATGGAACAAACGTATCACTCCTATTTATAAAGTAAAATATAGTTTTATCCTTTTGAAAAGGTGAAACTATATTTTTTGGTACGGTCGGCTCAGAGGGGGTAATCGTAACCTGTACCAATTGATCACGCAATCCTATACCTCTTTTACACGCTATCAAGTTACCTGATGCGTCAATAAATGGCTGCATATAATCGAAGCTATCCCCTTCTTTCTTAAAGGTAAGTTGGGTAGCAGGCGTAATTTTTAGGCCTTCTAACTGTTTTTGCCAACCAACCAATAATTCTTGATTCATATCATTGTATACTTGAAGTATTGACTTTTTAGTAACCTTTTTTATGGCATGGTAAAATCCAAAAAAAGGTATTCCTTGAATGGTTTTTTCAAAAATAGATTTGATAGCATTTAGACCATAATTTCTTCGAATATGTGTAGTGAAGTAATAACCTATGTGATATTCAGATGTTAGCTCATGTTTCAATGAGCCAAATATTTGTCTTCCAAAACTAGCTGCGCCACGTTCTAGCAGGTTAACTTTATATAATTTTTCCCATCCAGGTAAGCGCCCTCGACCACTTTTTGTAAGTGCTGTTTCTATACCAACTGCATCACCTTCTTTGAAAAAAGGAGGAACGCTGGAGTAATTAACCAAATTGCCGAAAAAATATAAGGGCTTGAGCCAAGAAGGTGTACTATAGTATTCAATACTATGTTGTACCGCATGTCTAAACTCATGTATACACAACATATTTAACCAATCTTCATTTCCAATAAAATAGGGATCATGGGCATATAAAGTATACATCTTTATATGACGTGGCATATTGGTAAAGAATCCGTTGCACTCCGTAGATTGGTTATCGATCCATAAAGAAATAGGATTTGGATATACCCCCAATGTTTTACAGACAGGGTTATATATGGTTTCTAACGTGTTCGCTATACGCTGCGCCGAGCAGGTTACACTTTTATAAAATCCTATATTGAAATAAGGTGTTGTTATTTTTTGAATTTCGTTAGCATGACTTAAAAATCCAAGCAATGTAAAGCATATATAATGGATAATGGAAATCAAATATTTTTGTTTTTTTTGTTTAAAAGCGACGGATAAAAAATGATACATAAACATAAACAAGTAGTTAAGTTGATAATAACCTTTTGTTGGAGATGCAATAGGATAAAATACAAAAAAAAATTAGTTTGATATCATTATATCTGAAGGTTAACTCCAACGGATTAACCAAACGTTTCCACGTAAATTAAAAAAAAGTTGATGGATATAGGTTTTTTAAAGATGTGACATCGCCAAAACATATAGTAGTTCACTAAAACTGCATGCAATGGATATACCTCTTCATATAAATCAACCCATACAATTAATGAAAATAGCCGGTAAACTTTAAGAATAGTCTAATTTATTAAAGGAACCTTGTGCTTGCTCTATTTTTAGAGTAGATTTGTAGTTGGATTTGCATAGTGTACCCATTTTAATGACAAACTAAATAAAATATGATTGTTGTAGAAGTAAAAGAAAATGAAGCAATAGATAGGGCGCTTAAAAGATTTAAGAAAAAAGTAGAACGGGTAGGCGTACTCAAAGAAGCGAGGCAACGTATGGCCTATACGAAACCCACTGTAAGGAGAAAAGCGAAAAAGTTGAAATCCATCTATAAGTATCGCATGTTATATGGCAACAACGGATAAATCTGGTATCTAGTTTGATCTGCAGTAGTTGTAACTATATATTCAATAAATGCGATGCCGTATGCATTAGGATAGATGTAGTCGCGCATAGCTTTTTTGTCATTTTAGGGTAGTTTATAGGTAGCCTTTTATCCTGTTAAAGCTTTATATTTGCATTTATGGATAATCAGCCATTCTTTACCCTTTTTGTCACCTATTTAACAGTAGAAAAAAGAGCAAGTCCACATACCATTACGGCCTATCAAACAGACCTAATTCAATTTATAGCTTACCTTTCTGGGTACATCCCTAAAAAAATAGTTACGGAAGTAACAGGTCAGGATCTGCGTAGCTGGATCATGTCTTTGGCTAAGGAAGGACTTAGCCATCGTTCTATCAATAGGAAAATGGCAGCGATACGTAGTTTTTACACTTTTTTACAAAAAAGATTGCTGGCAACAGATTGTCCTACAGCCTCACTTAAAAGTCTAAAAGGGAAACAAAGGTTGCCCATCTTTTTTCAAGAAAAGGAGCTGATCTCCTTCTTAGACAAACAACTATTTCCCATTCATTTTGCTGGTTTGCGCGATCGATTGATTTTAGAACTGCTATATGGAACAGGTATGCGGCTGTCTGAACTAATCGCCCTTTGCCAAAAGGCTATCAACCTTACAGATGCAACTGTTAAGGTAATAGGAAAGCGCGATAAAGAACGGATCATTCCTTTTCCACGGCCACTTACGCCATTGATCGCTGATTATATATTGGAAAAAGAGCGAGTAGGTTATCATTCTACTCCGCAACTCATCGTAACCGACCGGGGGCAACCTTGTTATCCTATGTTTATTTACCGAGTAGTAAAGAAATATTTGGCCCCTACTACACGTGCTAGTCAACATAGTCCCCATATATTTCGCCATACTTTTGCTACGCACTTATTGGATAAAGGGGCTGATTTGCAGGCTATTAAAGAATTATTGGGCCATTCTAGCTTGGCCGCTACCCAAATCTATACGCACAACTCTCTGACCAGATTAAAAGAAATTTTTAAAAAAGCCCATCCTAGAGCAGAGGAAAGTTAATGCCATAATATGTTTTTCCGGAAAGGAAATAACCTAAAATTCCATAGATTATAGTTATCTATATAAATTATGTTTTTTATACATTTTGTATTAGATTTGATCGGTTGTTTGGTTACGTTATTGTAGAATCTTATGCTTTTGTATGCTTTAAGAGAGGCCGCACAGAGCCTCAACACCCATAGATCCCGCACCTTCTCTATGGGCTTTGGCATATGGTGGGCTATTTTTATACTGGTATTGATATTGGGTGTGGGCAATGGATTTCACCATGGTGTTTCCAATGCATTTGCAAAGTATGGTACGAAAACGATGGTCATTTGGGGCGGTAGTACCGCTGGTAATCATCACCCTATTCCAACTACAATGGTTGGAAACTTGGCCAAAGCTTTCCCTACGATTCAGCAGATTAGTCCTATGTTAGGGTGTAACAGTCCCGTAAAGTATGCCTCCCAAAAGGTTAACGCATGGGTTTTGGGATGTGATCCTTCTTATTCTTTATTAACCCATTTGCCCATCCAGGAGGGTCGTTTTTTTTCCCCACGTGATGGAGTAACTGTACATAATATTTGCGTCATCGGTATACACATTAAGGAAAAATTATTTGGTGCAGCCTCTGCTATTGGGAAATATATTTTTTTGGAAGATATGGGCCTGCAAGTTGTCGGTGTACTAGATGCATTTGGTGGAATGTATAATGAATCTAATGGGTTATTACTGACCAATAGTTTGTTTAAACAGATACTTCCCAAGTATAGTCACTATGTAGATTCTATTCGACTTACGTTGGTACCAACGGCTCGTGAAGAGGTAGTAGAAGCACAGTTTCGTTCTTATTTTGGCCGCCACTTAAATTTTGATGCACAAAATACAAAAGGACTCGGTGTATTTAGTCTTACCAAGCATGCCAATAAATTTCATAATTTTTTTAAAAATCTAGCTATTTTTAATGCGATTATAGGTATATGTCTGCTCCTAACCGGTATGGTAGGCATTAGCAATATGATGCTTGTGACCGTTCAAGAAAGAACACAAGAACTGGCTATTCGAAGGGTATTGGGTAGTAGCTCTACAGAAATTGTGTTGATGGTTTTATGTGAAACCGTTATGGTAACCCTTGTAGCGAGTATGATTGGATTTATAGCAAGTTTTTCTCTTATGCAGCTGTTCAACCAATGGGTCGTTCCATTATGTCAAACCTATTACCTATCTACTTTAACCTCTTCGCCTGAATCGATATTTGTCGGATTGGGATTAATTACCTTAAGCAGCTCCTTAGCTGCCATTGTACCTGCCATCAGAGCGGTAAAAATAAAGCCTGTAGAGGCATTGAATCGTAAATGATTAAACCGATTGTATATTTATATATATGTTTGGATATCAAAGTTTCTTAGAGGTTTTTTATAGCTTAAAAGCACATAAAATAAGAACCACTTTTACCGGATTTGGTGTAATGTGGGCAATGTTTATTTTGGTGCTTTTACAAGGAGCAGGTAGTGGATTTTACAATGGTATGGTGAAAAAATTTCAAAGCTATAGCAGCCAAGTGATCTCCATTTATGGAGGCCATAGATCAACTGGTACCATCCATCTAACCGAACGACTATCAGACGAGCTAGCCGTTCATTTGAATGTTTTTGAACAGATCATGCCTCTATTTGCAACCCATTGTTCGATTATATATGGGCAAGCTGCACATAAAAGTAATATATTAGGGGTGCGTGTGGGCTATGAAAAAATGAAACATTTAGAACTAGTAGAGGGGCGCTTTTTTACTGAACGTGATGGAATACAAAAACTTCCAGTTTGCGTACTAGGTTTTAAAATGAAAACGAAAATATTTGGAAGCCAATCAGCAGCTGGAACCTTTGTCACAATAGATGGCACTACTTTCTCTGTGATTGGCGTATTAGAAGGAACCGCTGGTCAGGATGACCATCGGGTCATTATCCCAAGCAGCCTATTTAAAGCATTGTTTCCGCTTAATGCGGAAAGTATTGATTGCATGATCTCAACTTTAGCGCCCAAACAAAATCCTATAAAGGTAGAAAAAAAAATTCGGGCTTATTTGGCTAGGCGGCTCAATTTTGAAGCGCAAGATAAACAAGCACTGTACATAAGACATCTATCTAAAGAAGCCAGAACTTTCCAAATACTCTTTGTAGTGATGCAAGGATTTATTTGGTTCCTTGGTCTCTGTTTTTTAGTCAGTGGAGTGGTAGGTATAGGTAATATGATGCATGTGGTCGTAAAGGAGCGTACACAAGAATTGGCCATTCGTAAAGTGATGGGTGCTCAATCAAGCGATATTATGGGCTTAATTTTACTAGAATCCATAATCATTAACTTCATTTCTGGTGTCTTAGGACTAGGGATCGGTATAAGCATGCTCCAGTGGATGAATACTTATCTATTGCCTATCATCAAAAAACATGGGATCGCTCATTTTGAATTTCACTTTTCTATGGTTGTATCTGCCTTAATTGTTTTGATATTGTCTGGTTGTCTAGCCGGCATTATCCCTGCAAAAAGAGCATTATATATTAAGCCAATAGATGCTTTAAATAATGAATAAAAATGCGTACAGTCACTAAATTTATTTTAACCACTGGTCTTATAGCTGGGGGCGTTTTTGCTTATTCCAGGGTCTATAAAGTCAAATGGAGCAAGTTCCATCAAGTAACTTTTAAAACTACACAGCCTACGCGCAGAACGATTATTCGAAAGAAAGTTTTTTCCGGTACTCTTATACCTCATAAAGAAATTAATTTAGAAACGCATCTTACAGGTATTGTAGATAAATTATGGGTAGAGGTGGGGGATTATGTGCAACAAGGTACGAAGATTGCTCGTATTAAAATACAGCCCAATCCAAAAGAGGTTGAGGAGGCAGCTAGCAAGTTGCGTGTGGCCTCTATTAACCTAAATCAAGCCAGAGCGAAATACTTAAGAAGTAAACACCTTTTTACTAAAAAGATGCTAGCCAAAGAAGCTTATGAAGCAGCTTTGGCATCTTGGGAACAAACCAAAGAAGTATTTGCTTCAGCCCATAAAGCATTGCAAATCAGCCAACAAGGCTATACTCATGCAAAAGGAGCAAATGCCAACCTCATTAAGGCTACTACAAAAGGAACCATTTTAGCCTTACCCGCTAAGGAAGGTAGTATGGTACAGACCACTAGTAGTAACGCTCGTGGTACTACAGTAGCTGTTATTGGTGATATGGATCATTTTTTGTTTTCAGCTCAGGTAAGTGAATTAGATGTGGCCGATTTAGCCAAAGGGATGACCTTTATCGCTTCATTAAATGCCTTTAATGAGGTAAAATTACAAGTTACGTTAACTAAAATTGCACCAAAAGCAAGTGAAGAACGATTAAAAAATGGAGAAATTAAATTTGAAATAGAAGGGCTCGTACAGCAGCCTAAAAAGTCAAAAGTTACCTTACGGGCAGGTTATTTAGCACTTGCAGAGGTAGTAGTTGGACAAGTAAAAAATGTCCTGGCTGTTCCAGAAAGTGTGATTCAAATGGAAGGGAAGCACTGTTTTATAAAGTGTTTGCATGAAGGTAAAATCGTTCCCAAAAATGTAGTATTAGGGCTATCAGATGGGCTTTATGTTGAAGTAAAAGAAGGCCTTACAGAAGCAGATCATTTAATTGTAGAAACGTAGCATGATTCAGATTCAAGATTTGTATAAATCCTATCAAAATGGTACGGTTACTAAAAATGTGCTAAATGGCATAAATTTTTACCTTGAAAAAGGAGATTTAGTTGCTTTAATGGGGCAATCTGGTGCAGGGAAGTCTACCTTGTTGAATATTATTGGCATACTAGATCATTATGACCATGGAGATTACCATCTTAATGGCGTTCATATAAAAAATCTTTCTAACCAACAAGCCAGTAGATATAGAAGCGAATTAATTGGCTTTATCTTTCAACGGTTTCATTTAATTCCTTTTAAAACGGCCTTAGAAAATGTAGCGCTACCGCTTTATTACCAGGGTATAGAAAGAAAAGAACGGTACAAACGTGCATGGGCTATGCTAGATCGAGTTGGCTTATCTGCCCATGCCCATAATAAGCCAAATGCATTGTCAGGTGGTCAACAACAAAGGGTAGCCATTGCACGTGCACTGGTAACCGATCCTCCTTTAATCTTAGCAGATGAACCAACAGGCGCCTTAGATAGCAGTACAGCGCATGAAATCATGGCCTTGCTAAAGGAAATGAATAGGGAAGGGAATACGATTCTTATCGTTACACATTCTCTACAGGTAGCACGACAATGTAATTGTATTCAAGAAATTATAGACGGAAAGATTATTTAATAAAAAATTCACTAAAAATGTCGGTGATTCAAAAATTGATTATACGATTTAGTATGATGTGCACCATTGCACTTTTGGTCTATAATGTTGCACAATCGAAAGACCAGCCAATAAGTTTAGAAGAAGCCATACATATGGCCTTAAAAAATAATTTAAATATTCAGATGGCTGAAAATACAAAAAAGCAAGCCATCCTCTCGACCAAGATAGACTATTTTCGTTTATGGGCGCCTAAGGTAACTGTAAAGATTGACCAAGTAAACACCTGGAAATCCAAAGATCACATATATAAAATTCAATCTACACCTATTTTTAGCGTAGAATGGAGGCTTGCATCGCTATTTGATAAAATTTTTCAAGCTAAAATAGCTGGTCAAAATAATGCTGTTTGCAAACTAGTGGCAAAAAAATCGGTGGAAAACGAATTACAAGAAGTCGTTTATGCCTATTATGCATTAGCTTTGGCACAAAAAAAGTGGGAATTATCGAATAATCTGATGAACCTAGCAACAACTAGATTGAAAACAGAGAAAGAAAAGTTGCGGGTGGGACTTATTTCCCAAATAGATTGTTTGGATGCGCAACTAGCGCTTAAAAAAGTAAAATTAACCTTATTAGAGCGGCAAGAAGCGTTGAAAGAAAAGCGCAGAAGTTTCAACATAATGGTTGGTAAACCGCTTAATGAAGCAACATGCGTGCAATCCAATATTTCCATTCAACCTATATGGGATATAAAGGCTGTTATAAAAGAAAAAGCAGTTGATTTAGAGACTGCCATACAAGCAAAAAAAGTAGCCATAGCCGCTACCAATTTAAGTAGGGCCAAAGCCTATCCACTTGCTTGTTTAAATCTGTTCAGCAGTTTTCAATCAAATGGCTATTTATATGATTTAAAGGATAAAAGATGGTCTCTGGATCATTCACCTAGCCAATGCGCTACCGGTATTGGAATTAGTATTGATATAGCTACCTTATTATTACTGCCTGCAACGGTTAAGAAAGCAAAGATTGCATTGCATAATGCAAAATTTGGGTTAATACAAAAAAAATTAGCTATAGAAGGTGGTCTAGAAGATAAAAAGTGGCAATACCACCATGCTTTAGGTGCATACAAAGTAGTAGAAGCACAACTGAAAATAAGCAAACAAAAATTGACCTTTGTAAGAGAAAAGTACCGTCTGAATCGGTTAAAACTACTTGAATTGCATGAAGCAGAAGAAGATACTCAAAAAATAGAAATTGATTTAATAGAACAGGCTTTTAAGGTAAAACAAGCAGAATTTGATCTATATCGAATGATGGATATGTTGCACCAGTAGTAGACTGAAAAAGCCTAGTTAGATATTATTTGGATACGAGTCGATAAAAGATGATACATAAAACAGAAAAAATAATATTAGGCAACCATATGTCCAATAGTGGGTGTTCACTTTGTGTCTCGGCTACAATTTTGGCAGATAAAAACAGGACTATATAAAAACAACCCAGTATAATGCCCAACGTAATCCGTCCTCCTACCCCTCCTCTGGGCTTATGTAATGCTACTAAAAAACCCAATACAATAAGAATGAGAATGGCAAAGGGGGTCATGTAGCGAATATGTTGCTCGGCTATGAAAAAACGCACACTTGCACTACCTTTGTATATCAATTTTTGAATTTGTTTTGCCAATTCAGGAAGGGTTAAGCTATCCTTTAAATTGGGGTTAATGGAAAAATCTTCTGGATGGACTGCTAAGGAAATCGTTAGATTGTCTCCTGTTATAACCGCTTCATGTCTTGGAAAAAAGATGCGTTTTTGCCAAGATTGTACGATCCATGTTTGATCTTTTCCATTCCATTCCATTTTTTCAGCACATAGGCGCTCTATCAGCATGTTATGCTTAAAGGTATCTAAGCTAATATCATATCCCGTATTACTGTAACCATGGTACTTGCCAATGTGTAGGTATTGATCAGCGCCCACCTTAAGCTGTATATAGTCTGACTGAGACAAACTACCCATGCCCATGTCGAGATATTCTGTTTCAAACCTAACACGTGCTTTATTCACATTGGCCAATAACCAACCTATAAGATAAAAATTGGCTCCAGTAAGCAAACAAGCAATGATTATATAAGGTCTTATGATGCGATGCAAGCTAATCCCACCGCTTAATAATGCAATAATTTCTGATCGTTTTACCAGCCTCGTCGTACACCATATAGTGGTAGCAAAGACAATAAGAGGGGCTACAAGATTCACTAAATAAAGTACTAGTACACAGTAGTAGTTGAATACTTCTTGAAAAGAAAGGTGATGCTTTTTAAAATTACTTATATTGTCCACTAGGTGGATAACGATAAAAACTGAGATAAATATGGTAAGAATCACCCAAAAAGCAGAAAAAAACTTTTTAAAAATGTACCTATCTAATAGCTTCATTTTGATTAGATTTTTTCCATGATGGTTTTAACTATATGGTTTTTCCATGCAACAAAGCTATCCTGCTGAATCTGCTCTCTAGCTTCACGCACCAACCATAGATAAAAAGTTAAATTATGGACACTGGCCAATTGCGCGCCCAATAATTCTTTAGAGGTGATCAAGTGGCGCAGGTAGGCCTTTGAATAATAACCACTAACTGGCCCACCTAATGCGGCATCTATAGGGCTAAAGTCATATGCCCATTTTTTATTTTTAATGTTTACGATACCCTGTGTGGTAAATAGCGTACCATTCCGTCCATTGCGAGTGGGCATTACACAGTCAAACATATCTACACCTAAGGCAATGCACTCTAAAAGATCCAACGGTGTACCAACCCCCATTAAATAGCGCGGCTTGGACTTAGGTAAAATAGAACAAACCAGCTCTGTAATTTCATATAGTTGACCGTCGGGATGGCATACGCCTCCTATCGCATTGCCAGGTCTATCTGCTGCAGCTATGGTTTCAGCCGATTGGATCCGTAAATCTTTATAGATACTACCTTGCACAATTGGAAAAAGTGCTTGATGGGCATGCTGATTCGTTAAGGTGATATCAAAATAATTTATGCCCCTTTTGAGCCATCTATGGGTACGTTCCATAGAAGCCTTTGCGTAGTGGTAGCTACAAGGATAAGGGGTGCATTCATCCAGTACCATCATGATATCGGAGCCAATGCTCCTTTGAATATCTACTACAAGTTCTGGTGTGAATAAATGCTTAGATCCATCTATATGGGAACGAAAGGTAACCCCTGCTTCTGTCAGCTGACGACGATCTGCTAGAGAGTAGACTTGATAGCCCCCACTGTCGGTTAATATGGGTCGATGCCATCCCATAAAGGAATGGAGTCCTCCTGCTTCATCCAATACTTTAGTACCTGGACGTAGATAAAGGTGATAGGTATTGCCTAGGATGATATCCGCATTGATTTGGTCGCGCAGTACGTCCTGTGGAATAGATTTTACCGATCCTATCGTACCTACTGGCATAAAAATAGGCGTACGAATGCTGCCTTTACTAGTGGTGATCAGCCCTGCTCTAGCTTTGGAATACTGATCTTCATGTGTTACAGAAAATTGCAATGCAGTATGGATGATTATATGTATGCGCTAAACTATAAAGATAGGGAAGGCCTACTGAACAAAAATCTTCTTTTAGATTTTGGGTCAAATATATGCTTTTTTAGCCTCATTCCCCATGAAGTACTCCACTCGAAATAGGTAGATAGTAATAAAATGAATATTTTCTTATAAATTTACTCTGATGAGCAAATGTGCAGGTCGGTCCGTTTTTACCCCATGATCGTAACAAATAATGCGATCTTGCTCTTGCTTTTTATGGTTCAGTTTAAACCCTTCGTATTTTTAATCTGTATAAGGGTCGTTGGATAGGGCAATCTAAAGATAAAGTATATACCCTCATTTAATACAAAAAAATTATGCAACTTCGTGCAGATTCACTGATCAAAGCATATAAAGGACGTAAAGTAGTAAAAGGAATCTCACTGACCGTTGAGTCTGGTGAAGTGGTAGGTTTACTGGGGCCCAATGGAGCAGGGAAAACCACTACTTTCTATATGACGGTTGGTCTTATAAAGCCCAATAGTGGTAACATTTATTTGGATCAAGCATGTATTACCCCGTTGCCCTTGTACAAACGTGCCCAAAAAGGTATTAGTTATTTACCCCAGGAAGCCTCTGTCTTTAGAGAATTAACGGTAGAGGAAAATATTATGGCTATATTGGAAATGCGTAGTCTTTCTAAACAGGAACGGAAA
This sequence comes from Candidatus Cardinium hertigii, assembly GCF_050864915.1. Taxonomy (GTDB): domain Bacteria; phylum Bacteroidota; class Bacteroidia; order Cytophagales; family Amoebophilaceae; genus Cardinium; species Cardinium hertigii_D. Next base: position 10,804 of record NZ_JBOZWY010000005.1, on the reverse strand, counting down.
GAAAAATTAGAAGGTTTATTGGAAGAATTTAGCATTACGCATATACGCAAAAGTAAAGCTAATGTACTCTCTGGAGGGGAACGGCGTCGTACAGAAATAGCTAGAGCGTTGGCCACTGATCCCAAATTTGTCTTACTGGATGAGCCTTTTGCAGGTGTAGACCCTATTGCTGTAGAAGAAATTCAGCTGCTTATTGCCCAGCTTAAGCATAATAATATTGGGGTCTTGATTACAGACCATAACGTAGATGAAACGCTTTCCATTACGAATAGAGCTTACTTAATGTTTGCTGGCGCATTGCTTAAAGCGGGTACTGCAGAAGAATTGGCAGAAGATGAACAGGTGCGTAGGCTTTATCTTGGAGAAAAATTTGAATTAAAACGTTATGAATAACTTGTATCATCTACCCATCGATCATACCTCATCTGCTAAGCAATAAAAAATAGCATTTGTAAAAAATCATGCTGTTCTTACAGGTAAATGCTATCTATGTTTTATAAGCAAAATAATTGATAGATCCAGATAGCCATACAGCTAGCAAACCATATAGTAAACTTATGCATGCAACTATAAAAGATTCATATCAAGTAGTGATCGGACTAGAAATCCACATTCAATTGCTCACCCATAGCAAAATGTTTTCCTCAGATAGAGCTGAATATGGTTCCCTTCCTAATACCAATCTTAGTCCTATTACTTTGGCCTGTCCTGGTACGTTGCCTAGAGTAAATAAAAAAGCATTTGACTACGCGATAAAATTAGGGTTGGCATGTGGTTCAACGATTACAGATTTAAATTTTTTTGCTAGAAAAAGCTATTTCTATCCAGATTTGCCCAAGGGGTTTCAAATTACACAAGATACTACCCCGATTTGCCAAGGTGGATTTGTAACCATTTATAGCAATGAAGGAGTAGAGAAAAGCATTCCACTTATACGCATGCATCTAGAAGAAGACACTGGTAAATCTATACATGGTCTGGTGGAAGAGGTTACTTTGCTGGATTATAATCGAGCAGGGACCCCTTTATTGGAATTGGTAACCGCTCCAGCCATTACAACAGGAGAAGAAGCGTATCAGTTTTTATATGAAATTCGAAAATTGGTCCGGTATTTAGATATTTGTGATGGCAATATGGAAGAAGCTTCTTTACGTTGTGATGCCAATATTTCAGTAGCCCGTAAGGGATCTAAACAACTAGGCACTAGAGTAGAGGTTAAAAATATGAACTCTATGCGTAATGTTCAGCTTGCCATAGCCCATGAAATAGAACGCCAAATAGCCCTGTTGGAAAAGGGTGAACCCGTGATAGCAGAGACGCGAAACTTTCAAGTTGCTTCAGGTGAGACGATTAGCTTGCGTGCCAAAGAAACAGCCAGTGAGTACCGTTATTTTCCAGAACCAGACATACCTCCTATATGGGTTTCAAAAGAATGGATAGAAAGCATTCGCAAGACGATGCCTTTGTTGCCAAGAGCTTATTTTAAAAAATTTATAGAGGTATATGGTCTTTCCGAGTATGCTACTTCCGTACTTACCGAGCATAAAGCATTTGCCATATTCTTTGATGAACTATGTCAACATACTACCTATTATACGGCTGCAGCTAATTGGTTACTGGGGCCTGTAAAAGGTTATCTTAACGAGCAGTCTCTTGCATTGGAAGAATTGCCCCTTACCGTTGACCGTTTCGTTGCACTCATCACATTGGTAGAAAGTGGCATGGTCCATTTTTCGGTTGCGGCCAATCAAATCTTTCCCTTGTTATTGCAACAGCCAAATATAACGCCTATGGCAGTTGCAGAGGAATTAGACCTCATACAGGATAATGATGAAGCCAACTTGAAAGCACTTATTGCAGAAGTATTAGCAGCGCATCCAGAAAAAGTAGTAGCTTATAAAAATGGAAAGTCAGGACTACTGGCCATGTTTATGGGGGAAATTATGAAAAATAGTCAAGGAAAAGCCAACGCACCACTGGCCAATAAGTTATTACAAGCTGCCTTAAGTAGGGCCTCTTAAGTTTTGACCAATGGGGCACAACATAATTAAAAGTCTATTGCAATTGTTATGGTAAAACAGCTATACAAACTTGGGAAGGTAGTAAAAAATTAATATTTTTTGAAAAAAACCTAATCGCATATATTAAAGGAAAATCTGATATACTAAACTTAAACGATAACTATAAGCTATAATTTGTACTGACTGTAAAATTAAATATTGACTTCTATACCTTATTGTTTATATAAATTATCGTCTCACCCTATTAAATATTTTTGTATAGATGTATAAAAAACATATCGCGTATAGCATATCCCTACTACTGTGTATAGTTCTTTTATTTTTTTTACTTCCGATCTATGCTTATGCTGATTCATATTTATCACCAAAAGAAAGGAATGTTAGGCTACATGTAGTAGTTAAAAGTGGTGATGTACAAGCAGTAGAAGCTTTACTCAATAAACCTGAGATTGACGTAAATTCGAAAGATAAATATGGTTGTACTCCACTATATATCGCAGCACAAAATGGTCATTTAGAAGTGGTAAAAAAATTACTAGCTACTAAAGATATTCAGGTGAATTTACAAGATAAAAATGGTTGTACTCCACTAGAACTAGCAGCACAAAATGATCATTTAGAAGTGGTAAAAGAATTACTAGCTACTAAAGATATTCAGGTGAATTTAAAAGATAAAGATGGTTTTACTCCACTACATATCGCATCCTATAAAGGTTATGTAGCAGTGGTAAAAGAATTATTAGCTACTAAAGATATTCAGGTGAATTTACAAAATAAAGATGGTTTTACTCCACTACATGCAGCAGCCTATCAAGGGCATTTAGCAGTGGTAAAAGAACTATTGGCCACTAAAGGTATTCAGGTGAATTTACAAGATAAATATGGTTGTACTCCACTACGTGCGGCAGCCTATCAAGGTCATTTAGAAGTGGTAAAAGAACTATTAGCCACTAAAGGTATTCAGGTGAATTTACAAGATAAATATGGTTGGACTCCACTACGTGCGGCAGCCTATCAAGGGCATGTAGAAGTGGTAAAAGAACTATTGGCCACTAAAGATGTCCAGGTGAATTTACAAGATAAAGATGGTTTTACTCCACTACATGCAGCAGCCTATCAAGGGCATGTAGAAGTCTGTAAAGCGTTAATACAAGATGAAAGGGTTGTAGCCAACATAAAAGATGTTTTTGGTCAAACGCCTCTTGATCTAGCTAAAAAAAACAATCATGATAGATGCATTAATCTTTTAAAATAGGGTAATAATCTTGGGGTAATAGAAAGTATATACACTAAATTTTTAAACCCAAAATATAATTTAATACCTAATTTGTTCCGAATTTTAATATTTTTTAAATTGATAATCAATTATAAAAATTGAAATAATGTTTATTTATAAACAGTTGTATAAAGAATATTTTTGTATAAATTATTTTTATTATCAGTTTTTATGTTAAAAATTACTTGATAAAATCAAGTAAAGTAGCTAATTTTTACTAAAAATACCAATAAAATACTCTATTAAAATAGTTGTAAATCAAAAAAATAAATCCAGAAAGTGCGACCCACGTTATAAATTTTTAATTTAAAATAAAATCAGATCAGATAAACTTTACCTTATGCCCTTTGACAGAGCTTCCATAAAGCTGGTACCTAAACTTAAACGAGCCATACAAGAAGCATTTCTAGCCATTTATGATCTACCTTTATCGGAAGAAGCCTGTAGCTTGGAGGTTACGAGAAAAGAATTTGAAGGTACTTTTTCATTGCCTGTATTTTCTTTTGCTAAGAGATGTAATGCATTACCTGCGGAATTGGCCACTCAAATAGGCCAATGGCTACAAACCCATACCAATCTAATAGCTAGTTATAATGTGATAAGTGGTTTTTTAAATCTTGTGCTGAATGATGCCATTTGGCTGTCCATTTTAACTACTATTGCAACAGATTCGACTTATGGCCGTTTGGCCAGGCGGATGCGCCATGTAGTGCTAGAATTTTCCTCTCCCAATACCAATAAACCGCAACATTTGGGTCATTTGCGTAATAATTTTTTAGGCAGCTCTTTGGCAGCTATATTAGATGCGGCTGGATATACCATCCATAAAGTGAACCTCATTAATGACCGTGGCATTCATATCTGTAAATCTATGGTGGCTTACCAACAATTTGGCGCCGATGAGACACCAGAAAGTACTGGCATAAAGGGAGACCATTTGGTAGGAAAGTATTATGTAAAATTTGACCAAGTATATAAAGCAGAACGGGCTCTTATGGAGAAAAATGGGGAAGATGCAACGCTACCTCCTATTTTGCAGCGGGCACAAAATATGTTGGTGGAATGGGAAAAGGGCAACCCTGATGTGATGGCGCTATGGAAAAAAATGAATGGCTGGGTCTACGACGGATTCAATGCAACTTATGCCGAATTGGGCATCACGTTTGATAAGATTTATTATGAATCTGACGCTTATTTACTAGGTAAAACTATTGTAGAAGAAGGCCTGGATCAAAAAATATTTTACAAAAGAGAAGATGGAGCCATTGCAGTTGACCTATCCAAACAAGGTTTAGGAGAAAAGGTTTTGTTGCGCAACGATGGAACAGCTGTGTATATTACACAAGATCTAGGAATAGCTGATTTACGTTATGTAGATTATCATTTTGATCAAATGATTTATGTGGTCGGCAATGAACAAGGCTATCATTTTAAGGTCTTATTTGCCATTATGACCGAATTGCGCAGACCTTATGCATCTTCTATGCACCATTTTCCCTACGGGATGGTGGATTTACCAGATGGTAAAATGAAATCTAGAGAGGGAAACGTAGTAGATGCGGACAACCTTATACAAGAAATGATTGATACAGTTGGGGACTATATGAATACTGCTGATAAAGTTACTAAATGTTCCGAGGAAGCCCTACACAAATTGCACCATACTTTGGCAATAGGAGCCTTAAAATTCTTCTTACTACGGGTTTCACCTCAAAAAAAGATGTTATTCAACCCTAATGAATCTATTGATTTACAGGGTGATACTGGTACATTTATTCAGTATACCTATGCTAGAATTTGTTCACTAAGCCGAAAGGCACAATGCGTTCTAAAGGTTCCACTGGATGGATCAACAAGTGGTGCGCTTAGCCCATTAGAACAGACTCTTATTTTCCAATTGTATAGGCTACCAGAAACGATAGAGGAGGCTGCAGTAGCCTATATGCCCTCTGTAGTAGCCCATTACGCTTTAGAGCTAGCGAAAACTTACAACAAATTTTATGCAAGTCATCTAATATTACGGGAACCTAACGCTAATACCAAAGCGATTAGACTATTGCTTTCCTTTTGTGTAGGCAAAGTGCTTAAAAAGAGCATGGCGCTTTTAACCATTGAATTACCCGAGGAAATGTAAAGTTAAATAGTTAGTAATAGCGTAAGGCGTTATATAATAAAACTTTTCTTTTATGAACGCACTCATTAATATTAAATCATATACATAATATGCACAAGGGAGTCATTGTTTTTGGCGTATGTGATCTTACAAAAGGATCTTTAGATATTTTTCAAAAAAATAATTTAATGGTGTATGGCATTCTAGAAGATGAACCCAAATGGCATCAGGGAACCATACAAAATATTCCTGTGTTAGGTAGTACAAATGATCCAGCTTTTCTTGGGCTACTCAATGAAGCATGTCCTTATTTTATTGCCTATCGCCCTATAGAAAAAAGAAAAGACTGTTTAAACTTTTTAAGGGCACAACAAGACGCCATTTCAATCTCTGCTATTCATCCATCTGTCATTATGGCTGATGCCATTCAACTAGGGCAAGGCAATTACATAGCTGCACAAGTTTGTTTGGCTTCAGAGGTAACCATAGGCAACCATTGTATACTACACAATGGGGTAATCATTGAATCAGAAACGCATATTTATGATTGGGTAGAGATAGGAGCTGGGACTATTATAGGGAACCAGGTCACTTTGGAAGAAGAAGTTTTTATTGGCATGGGCGTTACTATTATTTCAGGTGTTACCATTCAAAAGGGAGCCAGTATTGGTGCTGGATCAGTTGTATTAGGAAATGTAAAAAAGGGTGATGTATTACTTGGCAATCCAGCAAAATCTATTCAGCAGTATAAAAAGGTCAATGCTGAATTAGGATTATTGTAAATCATGTGTATATTACTTATAGAAGTCTTTTTTCTTTTGTAGCAGTAAAGATTTAATATTACAAACAGTAAAAATTATAAGACTGTTGCAATAGATTTTTGAATTAAAGTATAAAAAAATCAGATTAATTTTTACTAAATGGTCACCTTATACCCATTCTTAAAAATTTTTCAAAAGCAAAAATCGCTATACCTAGCTTAAGTGCCTCTAGGATGAACGGAAGACACTGATGACGTTCTCTAACCATTGAATAAACACTTAACAGCATGTTGCATCTATGGGTAAATGAAAATCATATTTACTTGTATAAGTAGGTTATCTAGCGATTGGGCATGTTTGATAAATTGGAATATAGCTTATTGCCTGAAAATAACCTAAATCTTTTTCCCACTGCCAACAAAAATGGGTAATTCCATTTGTTACCAGTAAATAATTTACCATAAGCTGTCGATTGTATTGCATCATTTGCCCTAAGGTTTTATGAGTTAGTTTGATATAGGGCGCTTTGCATTCTACCACCATTTTAGTAGCACCAAATTTATCGCATAGCATAATATCAGGCCTATAATAGCTGATGCCGTTATATATCCTTTTTTCTAAGCAGCACAACCCTTTAGGATAGAAGCGGTAGTGAATCAAGTAATGCAACATATGCTGACGGACCCATTCTTCTGGGGTCAGCAATACATACCTTTTACGAACCAGGTCTAAAATATAGATTTTATTTAAAACTTGCTTAGTTTTATAATCAAACGAGGGCAGGGTAAGCTGCATCATATTATGGTATATTTATCTATTTTTTTTCAATAGGCGGCCATACCAAGCAATAAGAAAAGAACAATAAGCTATAACTGACATAATGAGTACAATCCAAGGCCCAGTAGGCATAAAAGGAATGGTATAGGAAATAAAAGTTCCTGCTAAGGAAGAAAAGACCGCAATCAACATAGCAAACAGCATGATATAAGAAATCTTTCCTGTCCAGAACCGTGCAGTAGTAGCTGGCGTAATAAGCATCGCACTCATTAATACTATCCCTACTGCCCTGATGCCAACTACAATAGCCAGTACCATTAAACTGGTAAACAAAAAATTTATTTTTTTAATAGGAAGGCCTATGGACTGTGCAAAAAGACGGTCGAAGGCAATAAGCATAAATTCTTTAAAGAACAAAATTAAAACTATAATAATAATACAACTCAACCAGAGCAATGCAACTACATCTTCTTGTAGTAGGGTAGCAGCACTGCCTAATAAAAAGGACTTTAACCCACCTTGGCTAGCTTGTCCACTATGTTGCAGCATAGATAGCAAAAAACTACCCAATCCAAAAGCTATGGAAGCCACAATAGCAATGGCAGCATCTAACTTTATTTTTGAATGGGTAGTGATCTGATCAATGGCTATAGAGGCCAACCAACCTGTGATAAAAGCACTTATAATAAGCCAGATAGAGTTTTTGTTTCCAGTTAGCAAAAAAGCCAAACAGCTACCAGGGAGTACCGCATGTGCAATGGCATCACTGATAAGCGTCTTTCTTTTTAGAAGGGCTAATACGCCAATCATAGCGCTACTGGTACTCAGCAAAATGGTGCCCAATAATACATTGCGTACATTTGGATCAGAGCAGGAAAGAAAATCTTGAAGCGTACTCATCATGTATAAAATTATTCTAGGCCTACTGTATAACTGAATGGTAGCGCTGCAATATACTTAATTTTAAAGAAATTTAACTTCATAATGAATGATAGATTTATTTGTATTTTTACCATTCATTCTTTACCCTTAATTATAAATTATATGGAAAATCGGATCACCCGTACACAACGTAGGATATTTACGTTAGTGATTGAAGGGGTAGATTTTGCTGGAAAAACGACTTTGGCACATCAAATACAAGCTAGTTTAATCAATCAATCTTATCAGGTAAAGTTGCTGCATGATCCCAAAGGGAGTAAAAATGCGCAATTGATTTGGGAAACCATCTTAACCATTAAAAATGAAGACGCCCACCCTATTACAGAATTTTTTCTATTCTTAGCAGCACGCCATGAACTGATTTATAAAGAAGCACTGGTAGGAGCGGCAGATGTACTGATCTTTGATCGATTTATTTTTTCTACTATAGCCTATCAATTAACGCATCAACCAGATTACTGGGCCCCTTTTTTAACTACACATCGTATTTTTTCTGGTTTAATGCCAGATCTATGTATATACTGCGATATAGACTTTGATACTTTCCAATTCCGAAACCAGTCCAGAAGCAACCAGGACGCGTTTGACCAAATGGGTCAAACGCGTTTTGAAGCCATTAAAAAGGCTTATGAACAAACGCTCCAACTGAAACTATGTCCCTATATTCAGGTTAATCAACAGAATAATGATCATTCGACATTAATCCAGAATATTATCAAACATATTTCAATGGAGCGACCCAGGTAGACTCCAGTTAAATAGGACTGTTAACCAATTGCTCTAAACTATATATATAGGGAAAGTAAACCCAATATTGTTTTGATCGTATGATATTTTTACTTAAACTTGACTGTTTTCTACACCTATAGTTTTTGGAAGTCTTACTTCTATACTTTTTTCCAAACGATGTGGGACGATATTGATTTAAGCTAAAAAATTTTTATATCAGATGTATAGCCTGTTTCCTTCTATGGCAGACAAAAAAAAAAGATTTTTACTTACAATAGTAATTGTATTCAGAAGGGTTTTTACAAACTGGGTATTGCTATTTACACTCCTACCTGGATATACCGCTTCTTCCAATAAGTATGATCTACATGCACTACCTAGCTTAGCCAAACATCCAAGCCATATTGGCATTATCATGGATGGTAATGGCAGGTGGGGCATAAAAACAATAGGCGACAGGTCTTATGGACATAAAAATTCAAAAAAGGCAGTCATTGAAGCAATAACTGGATGTTTAGAGCACGGGATCACCTATTTAACCCTTTATGCTTTTTCTACTGAAAATTGGAGCCGACCCACACCAGAGGTAAATAATATTTTTCGAACGATTACCGAAGGCATTGCTGAGCACATCAACCTTTTTACGGAATATAATGTTAAATTCCGTGTAGTGGGGGATACAGCAGGGATACCTAGTTTTTGCTGGAATAGATTAAAAGAGGTGATAGAGCTTACAAAGGATAATACTAGGCTACATTTGACCGTTGCCATTAACTATGGAGGGAAAGCAGAAATGGTAGCTGCCTCTGAAGCTATAGCAAATGATTTTTTGATTAAAGTAGTAGACGAATTTTTACATAAAGGGTTTAATAAAAATTCTCGTTTTGAGAGTTTTATAAAATTTGCAAAGAACCATCGCGCTAAAATTACTCCAGCTACCTATCAGCAATATTTAAATACAGGCCACTTGCCTGATATTGACTTATTGATACGTACAGGTGGTAAAAAACGGATAAGCAATTTTCTGCCTTGGCAATGCGCTTATTCAGAAATATATTTTACTAATTTATATTGGCCAGACTTCAAAAAACAGGATCTGCTAGAAGCTTTAACCTTTTTCCAGCAACAACAACGGAGCATGGGTGGTATTGTCTAACCACTATTTTTCAGCTCGATAGTTGCACTTAGTAAGGGTTATTTTTCTATTTTCATTCGGCCATGGTAAGCGACAACTTTTAGTAAAAACATACTATTATTTTATATTCAATTTAGTCTTTTAACCAAATAGTTTTACTTAAAAAGCTGCATTTAGCCATTTGTTCACTGTCCACTCAATAGACCCCTTATTGACGCAATAGAATGCACCAAAAAATTTTATGACTATCTTTAAGATGTATGGCATACATCAGTTTTATATTGCCACATTATTTATTGGGTGTAGCAACACTACCTTGGGTATCCTAAAAACTGCTGGTGGACCAGCTACCCCTATACCTACATATATAGCTCCAACCACAACGCATATAATCCGCTGTAGGCAATCAGACGAAGCCCTAAACCAAAACTTAAAAAAGCATATAACCTATTTATCACAAATAATTGGTCCCCGTAATATTTCCGATCCAGCATATTACCAAAAGCTCTGTCAAGCAGCACAATACATTGATAATTCCTTTAAAGAGATCGGGTATCAAACCAATGTAATTACCTATAGTGCCACCTATAGGGGGCAAAAATTTGATGTGCAAAATATAGAAGTAGTTATTCCAGGTAGTATACCTACGTCGCATGGTATAGCTATCCAAAATAGTACCCATACGGAATGTATTGTAATTGGAGCCCACTATGATACAGTTTGTTTGAGGGTTCTGTCGCATTTGTTTTAAGAAGGTATTTATTTTAGTAATTTTAGTTAAAAATTGACTAAAATGTTTACTATTACACCGAAATTATTTCGGTATTTTAAAGGATTTTGTTCTTCACCGGAATTAATATTGTTATTTGTCTACATGAAATGTCGTTTTTCTTTAAGCTATAGAGACTTAGAAGAGATAATGCATATGAGAGGCGCAAAGATTGATCATTCTACTTTACAAAGGTGGGTCGTTAAGTTTATTCCCCTTATAGATCAAGAAGTAAGAAAAAGAAAACGCCCAGTTGGTAGTAGCTGGAGAATGGATGAAAC
>NZ_JBOZWY010000011.1:0-796 GCF_050864915.1 Candidatus Cardinium hertigii | reverse complement strand
CTATAAATAATAATATAGGATATGGTGGGACAACAGGTTTACATTATGGAATCGAACTCCCTAATAATAACATCAGTTATGGATCTGGGGAACCTTTTAATAAATCATACCCACAAGGCATGGATAAGGCATCGTAAGTGGTTCTGTCGCGTTTGATTTTATAAATAACAGGTTATCTATTGAAGCCCTCAAATAAGCTAAAATTTTGCATGTGTTATCTTTTAACATAAATTACACCGTAAGACTTAACATTTTGTAGTGGTTTTATAAGGTATATAATATAACCAAAATGTTTATCATTTAACGTTCGTTAACTTATACAAAGTATCGAAGGAATAGAGACGTTAAATTATGTCTAGAGTATAGACATACTAATAATCCTAAAAGTTTTATTATAGATTGAAAGGACATGATATGATAGCTCTTCTAGTAATCCCTATTGTATACTTCAAAGTTTTTAAGTCCCATAGACACGACGTAGCCTTTCGTAAGAGATATTTGGTAGGCGAAAAACATAAAGATATTCTTATCCACTTTTATTTCAATGATGTGCTCAATTTAAAGGCCTCAGATAAGGTTGAAAAAGTTACATTCTTATCCACGATTCAGGATCCAGATATTGCCTATAAGAAAGAAAGTGTAGTAGATGTCTTATGCACAGACCAGTATGGGAAGCAAATAATTGTAGAGATGCAGGTTTCCCCCCAACAAGGTTTTGAAAAAAGAGCGCAGTATTATGCCTCTAAGGCCTATTCCAGGCAACTCAACTCAGGCCAAGAATTAGGAGCTAGATACC
>NZ_JBOZWY010000004.1:0-116078 GCF_050864915.1 Candidatus Cardinium hertigii | reverse complement strand
TTTTCTTTTTTGTTATTAAAAAAAAAAAAAAAAAAAAAAAAAAAAAAAAAGAATGAAACAACAAAGTAAATTGTAATAAATGATAAAAAGTGCGCACTCTCTTCTCAAAAATGTTTTTACATGCGACCAGCCATGGTTAATAAGAGTTTAAAAGGAACTGCCAGTTTCAATCCGTAGTTACAATTGTCGACCAACAGAAATTTTTCTGAAAAAAAGGAAAGGAAAAAAATGTTTATAATCTTTTTTATTTTGACAAAATGAATCAGAGTAAAAATTTCGATTTCTATGCAATTAAAAAAATCTTTTTAAACTTCAAAATTTTGATCATGTTTTAATAGATAAGAAAAAAAAAAATTAAATGAAAAATGAAAATTGATTTATTGTAAACTTATACATGAATACTGATACTTTTGCAAATATTCACTTCCTGAAAAAAAACTTCTCGGAATCGATTGAACGCAATGTTTCTTGTCATGCTTGTAGAAGTCTGAAAAAAAAAATTTTTTTCTCTACAAAACCACAAAGTTTTTTTTTCTTAACAGTTAAAAGAACGTATCTATGTAAATTAATAAAAACTTATCTAATTATTAAGTAGTAATGATCATCCATCATAAACCACATCTTCCACAAATCCAGTTTTACGTACGGTTCCTTGATGCTTATACTTAACACACGCACGTTTCGTACTTTACTGTTTGAAAAAATTTAATTCAGCACAATAATAACACGTGAAAAATTTTTTACTTGTGATTAATTGCTAAGTAGAATTCTAAAATTTATAATACTTTTTCATAGAAAAGAGAATTAAAATGATTGCAGCAATAAGGTTATAGCGACTTTGAAAAATCCGAAAAGACAACCGTCATTTATACAAATTTCAGAAGTGGATAACAACTCTGACAGATTATTGCTACGAGTTATACTATTACTTGAATTTACGAATACGTTTAAACAAAACTTTTTTCAAGATATAAAAATTGCGCACGTGTTATTATTGAACTAATTAAATTTTTTCAAACAGTAAGTACGAAACGATGAGTGGTTAAGTCTAAGCATCAAGGAACCGTACGTAAAACTGGATTGGAAGATATGGTATGATGGATGATCATTAACTGCTTAATAATTAGATAAGTTTTTTAAATTTACCATAGTACGTTTTTTAAACTGTAAAGAAAAAAAACTTTGTGGTTTTTAAGAAAAAAATTTTTTTTTCAAGACTTCTAACAACGACTCTAAGACAAGAAACATGGTTCATATCGAAAAATCCGAGAAGTTTTTCAGGAAAGAATATTTTGCAAAAGTATCAAGTTATTCATCGTATAAGTTTACAATAAATCAATTTTAACATTTTTTCATTTAATTTTTTTTTTGTCTATATCAGAAGTAAAAATATAGGTCAGAAATATATTATTGAAGTAATAAAATAAGAGATTTAATATAGCATAGAAATCAGAATTGTTTACTCGAGCTGAGTGATGTGTTGTCAGAGAATAAAGAGTGGAAGTTATATAAGCGTTTTTCCTTTCCCCTTTATTTTCAGAAAATTTCTAAGAGATTGGAAAACAATTGTAAAACATACGGATTAGAAGAGCGACACAAAAAGCAAAAGTTATCCTTTTAAACAACTCTTATTCACGAAATAAGGCATAGGTATCACGCAATATAAAAACCATAATTTCCTGAGTAAGGAGAGCACAAGAGGAAATAGGCATAAGCATTTTTGCTATTCTCATAAATATTATCTCATCCATGAGTAATTTTGATTAAGCCATGTTATACATATCTCTTGGATGTGTGTTTCATTGCCTTTATATTTGTTATTTATTTTCTTATTGATCTCTTCAAATATATTCATTTATGTATTAAGTTAGTCAAAAGAAAGAAATTCTTCTATTTTTTAAAATAAACATTATTTATTCAGTGGTGTAGAGAGTTTCGTCTCGGATTCAGGTGTTAATTATGCGATAAATAAGATAAGCTAACTGTTTGTGAGACCTATTTTACCGTGATCCTATACTAATTGTGAATTTTTCCATAAAATTTTTATTTACGCTATTTTTACTTGACATCCTATCGTTAGATAAATGTATACTACTTGCTGATATAATATAAAAAAAAGAGTGCGAAAATCGAAACCATATATTTGTCTGTCATTCACACAATAAAACTCTACTCTGTGAAATGTTCTATTTTATTGTATATTATGTGTGTGTGTGAGAGACATTTGTATGTTACTTTAGAGCTTAAACTCTCGACCCTTATACACTGATAACACATCATTCAGCTTGGTAATTATACTCCTCTGAATCTAAAATCATCCCGATAGATAAGCAGTTTCTTCCTTGAATAGTTGCACGAGTGTAACACAGTTCGTCATTGTAAATAACATGATAGAGAGAAAAACGGCTCAGACTCGTGTGTGGAAATCTGTGGTGAGGGCCGCTTGCGAAGATTCATATAAAAAATATATTTATTTTCATATATATTCGTGGTGTTAGTTGTGACGTGAAGATCCCTATCTCGAGCGGATAATATCTATAATCAATGCCATCACGTAAAAAATGCAAAGTGACTTTGCTTGGTTTATAACATGTAAAGATAAAATTTTCCAAGCTCGGTGGCACTCATCTTAAAAGAAGCATACTCTCATTGTTTACATACAGCAGGTCACCTTGTCGTGACTCATTGGGGTGTATTTGTGTCACATCTGTGGAGTCTGTTATTTATGTGTGGATCTAGTGTAGATGTGAAATATAAATAAACTAACACAAGAGTATTTTACCCACTCATTAACATAACTCTAAATGTAGCCCTCTATAAAGTACATCAGTATGCGGTTCTTGGTAAAAGTAAAACCAATATTCGCCCTATATTATATTACAGATACGCATTTATCCCACGTTGTAATCCCTTACACCAAGCTATTTACCTTTTAAACTGTATGCTCAGGAATATTGCAGTGGCCATACTGAAAAACTTAAATAAGGAATGGGTGCAAAACCAGATTTTTGGTCAATAATTGCAATTGGCATTTTTAGTGCTATTATATGGTTTCTCAAAAGCAATCATGGAGCGTATGTTCCTTACCACATGCTTTATTGGGTTGCATGAAGAACTATGAACAAAGTATTGCTTTACTCCTTTAAGATAGGGTAAACACAAATCATGATAGAACTATCTATACGCTACAAAAGTATTGCCAGAAACAGCTGTCTGGATACTTTCCGTTCCTTCAATTGCCCTTCTAATAAAATATAATACAAGGAAATTTTTTGGGTGCTTTCGTCATTTTGGGGGATCAAAGATACGGTTGATCTAGATGTTAGTAATTCCTTCTAATCCTAACTCATGTTAACTGTTGCTAATACGTCCTCAGGCTTAAGCGTACTCTTTTAATCTTCGATTTATCGCAACTTATTTGGTGTGTGCAATGATACTATGAATCAACATATGGGTAAACATAAAGCTACTTTCCTGTTAGACCGAAGTCCCTATGCTATTTTATTCCTGGGTTAGTAAAACCTCTCACGTACTTGACTTAGATTCTAATTAATATGTATCTTACTGATTCAGTATGTGTGCAAGACTTTGAAAAGCTTAAACATATGTATGGTAAGCAGTCAAGCAGAAATTATTAGACATAATTTGGAGTACCTTGTTTTTTGTGTATATTTGACAGTCAATTTTAACAAATACTTGGGGCTCGTTATATGTATTCTAATAATTCAGGGTCTTACACAATATTTTAAGATCTTCTATTAATATTCAGAATAATAAAGTATATCGGTGTTACTATATGTTCCCTAGGCAGGAGTCGTATCTGGATCCTAGTCACTCTAGTCTGCTCGGCTTCCAAGGCCATTATTATCATAAAAGTAGCCCGGGAATAACCTCCAATATTATAGCTACCTATCTGCAGTAATGCTATAGTTTGAATAGGTATAGTTAACCGAGTAATGTCGATGGTGGGCTATGAGAGGAACGTTATGAGGAGATATTGTGGAGAGAATTCATAGATGAAGTAGACGAATATTTTTTATTGAAGACATGATATATATAATTTAAAATTCTTTTTTTGTATATAATTGCTTGAATAAATAATGTCATTAATTTGAAATTTTTTCTATCCTATCGTATAACACGATTAAGATAGCAAGCTATGGGAAAGTAAATTTAGACTGTGTTAATAAATATTGTCAATAGATATAATGTCTCTTGGTAGATAACTTCTCGCCATTTGATTGGTCTCTTAATCTTTTGAGGAATGTAAATAAAATGAATGACTTGTGTTTTTATGTATTACCAAGTAAAATGTACATATGAAATATTCTTACATCGTGGGGAAGACTAAATATGATAGCGATATTATAGGGTTAGTATGTTCAAAATAGGTCGTCAGTTAAATAGAGTTTTGTAATAAAAATTGTGTTAATAATCTTATATTTGGGTTATTAACCAATCTATCGTTATAAATAATCGGTAGTAATAAATAAGTCATAAGCAATGGGGTCATTTGACTAAAAGCCCGGTTTGTCTGATTTTAGTTATTAAACCCTTGCTAACCAATTGATTCTGTATGATCCTGACTTTTATTTTCCCTTATTAATTTTTATATAATCATTTGAATATCAATCACTTTATATTTTCTATAAAATTCATAATTTTGTATCAAATAATTTTCGTTTGTTAATATATGTGTTTAGTGAAATATGGTTTTTATACTTGGGGTCACGTCAGGAAACAGAAAATAAAGCACGTTAACCCTGTTTATTTTCTATGTTAAAAATTATATTTACCTGTAAATAAATTAAAAAAATAATTATAATTATTTTTACTATCTTGTATAAAATCCTGAAAAGTGCTATAGAAATATTTTTGTATATAAGGTAAAATATAGTTTATTTACAGTTAATTCGTTTTAAGTAAAAAACCTGATTTTCAAACAAATTTTATCAAATAACTCGGCTGTAAGACTCAGTAATCTGCAGTACAGAAAATAGAAAATAAACAGGGTTAACGTGCTTTATTTTCTGTTTCCTGACGTGACCCCTGAATAGCCAAGATGATCTTCTAGCTCTGCATCCATAGCACGTTCTACCGTCAGTTTTAATAGTTGCTTGCTCAGAATAGATAAGTCTTTTTCACTCTTAATAGACTTAGATAATTCTTTTAGTAGACTTGGATCTATATTTATTTGTTGTTCTTCCATTGCTTATGACTTATTTATTACTACCGATTATTTATAACGATAGATTGGTTAATAACAAATAAGCATTTACACAATTTTATTTACAAACTCACATAGACGCGACAGAGCCTCTTTATTTCAGTATTTTCTCTTTATATTTCAACGTAACCCATCCCTTATCAGGTGGTTGTGGAAGTACATAATGTGCAACCATCATTCCAAATGCATTAGAAAATAATTGCACTATAGCACCAGAAATTCCTATTGGGAAACCAAACTTTTTGTAAACAAATAAAACAAGTATACCTGTAGCCATTCCTATTAAAGCAGTACGTGTTGTACCAAGAAAACCAAAGATAGATAAAATTAAAGGGGCTCCTATTGTACAATAAAAAATCATATAGGGATATGAAACAATGCTAAGTACAGATTCAAAAAAGTTATTGTAGCGAATAGATATTATCATAGATAATAGACCGATTATTAGTAATACTAATCTAGCTACTGAAATTTTATATATACAGGGAATTTTATTTACTCCAAAAATACTTTCTATTACATCATGTCCAACCATAATAGAACATAAATGTAAATAAGAATCACAGGTAGACATACACATAGCTAGTACACAAATAATAATGCATGCTTTTAAAAAATTGGGCATACCATCTGTTATGTAATTCCAAATTTCTTCTGCCGATAATGTTTGGTCTCCTGTAAAAACAAATAAACTAATTATACATATAGAAAAAATTAGTAATAACAAACAAATACTTGTATACAAAAAAACTTTTTTGACTTGCATGGTACTAGAACACATGTAAACTCTTTGTATCATTGTTGGGTTAGAATGAAATTTTAAAAACCCATATGGAATCGATAAAAATATATTCAATGTTTTGATATCAAATTTGAATATGTTAGTAAATTTAAAATTTTCTTGATTTTGTAAAAAGAATACAATTTCAAATATTGATTTACCTGTTTTAATAAACATAAGTCCAGCAATTAGGAAAATAATGATAAAAAAAGTTATAAGTTGCAGTATATCAGTATTAGTAATAGAACTAATACCACCCCAAATTGTATAACTAACAATCACTAAAGTCGCTAACACAGTTATAGACCTATGATCAATAGAATTTATACATATCTTGGTCATGAATGAAATTACATTGATTTCAACAGAAAGAGTAGCAATCGCAACGGAAATACCGAGTATAGACACAATAATTCTTGGGATCTTGCCATATATAATGCCTATAGTTTCTGCAATAGAAAGATTTCTCATAAATGGGCCCATACGAACTGATATGATACTAATTGCCCAAAAAGGTATTATACTTGCTATCATTTGAACAATCATTCTTCTAAGACCGTATAGATAAAAAGTTTGTACGTAATAAACAAGTGTTATTCCAGACATTTCTGTAGCCAATATTGTAACAATCATTTTGAACGTAGAAAAATTCTTATTACCTACAGCATATTCTCGAAACATAGTTTGCTTTTTACCAGTAAAAAGTCCTATGACTAAAATAAATAACAAAAAAAATAATACCGTTATAATAGAAATATTATACACCTGAATTCTGTATTGTAAAAGTTAATTGAATAATGTATCTATTGAGACCGTTGCAATAGAAAATTTCAAATAATATTTTAAATGTTTTTGCATATATTTTGGCCCTGTCCGGCTCTGTCCATTTAACCATAGGCGTCAAGTTAAGGATATAGTCGTGATATTAAATAATTTTAATTACCATAAAGTATTAATATGCGATCTTGTTTTTTGGAAATCATAGGTGGTGAATTTAAAGATATGATTTTTATAAATAAACAAAGATAAAATTTATCATTTTATTATAGTGAAAGGTAAAGAAAGGTTAAAGTGATGGAGTTGATTATTTATGAAGCTAAATCAAAGTTAACTTAATACTATGGCATAAAGTATCAAAATTAATTGGTATATAAAGATTTGTTATAAAAAAAGGAAATCATTATCCCATATTTTAAGGGTTTTCTCAAAAGAAATAGGAAGACTCTACAGTTCTTGCTTTATTTAAGACATTAGTAATTAGGTAATGGGAGGTACGTGATTTGAGCTTAGAAAACATTGTGTAGTTTGTTGCATGGAAGATCATGTGAGTATTTACAATCAAGGTATTATTATCTAAAATTCAATTCAAATATCTGTTACTTCTATGCAGTAATGTAAAAGGATGTTTACAGGGATCATTTAAAAGCAGATTGGACTGATTGTGAAATTCTTGAAACAATTTATAGTGTAAGGGCTGCTTGATAGAGTCAAATAGTTACCTAACAGTATGGAAAGTATTTTAATAAAGGGTGTGGCATCTAGTTTATAAGGAACGCCTAATTAAGGGCAAAATCTTCTATTATTCGGTACTAATTGACTATCTAAATCAAAGAGTAGATAGGTTAGAGAACTGAAGGTCTAAGGTCAGAAAGGCTATCCGAAATATTTGAGATATAAAGTATGATACTATTAGTAGCAGATTAGGAATTTTTGTTTTCCTAATAGTTTTAAAAATTTAATGGAAAACGGTGCATTACTTTATCGTATAATCGAAAGCTAATAAGTAGTGATGCAATATGAATAAAGATAGATTTATAACCTTGTTAGATAAAGATTTTTTAAGAAAAAGAGGTTCTTCTAGAAAGAATAAGCTACGGTAAGATGATCTGCCATAAATTAACAGGTGAACAAATCTTCAAAAGGAGAAGAAAAGCTAATAGTTTAGTAAGGATGTCGTGATATCCTTTCCAAAGAACAACGATTACTTGATTGACAATATATGATTACCAAAGTATACAGGTTAGTAAGAATAGCTAGCTAGTGAAGTAATAGGTCTTTTTATCGAGTTTAGTGGAAATTGCAGCTGTTATTTAAGCTAATATCAAAAGCATGTTAGAACATTGAAAGTATTAAAGGTAAATAAACTCTGAAGAATATGTATTGAATTATATGCAAAATTCTGTGGTACTACTATTATTTTCATGGCAGTAGTAACTGTATAAAACTGGAACCTGATAGAGAAATTAGTTTACCTAAAGCGTTAATTGACTCATAAAAAAGGGCAAAGAATTTTTGGATCGTAATAACAGGTTAGATGATTTACATATTTTTTTAACAAAATTATCTAATGAGTCAATATTTTGCCCTGAAAGCACGAGTTTAAAAAAAAGAATATATACTCTAATATGATAAAAAAAATAGCTTATTATCCTTAACTTTGACGCCTATGCTTTAAAAACAGACTCCTGCTGATAACAAATCGCTTTGAAATACGGGCAATATTTTCGGTGTAATATAAACATTTTAGTCATTTTAAACTAAAATTACTAAAACTAACTGATCCATTAAAACAATAACGGCGACAGAAGCCTAGATATGTACATGATTTTTAAAGTATTTTACCTGTAATCATTTTATCGCTTATCTTTACATATTCCCTGAATTAAAGTTTTTTCACCTTTTTGACAATATACACTAATCTTTATAGAGATACTTGTTTACCATACTATATGGTAAAAGTCACAATGTAAACTGTATGGCTTGTTTTTTTTGCTATTTTCTTTTCTTTTTTTTTTAATAATATCCTTAAGTAATATTTCAAAGAAGGCCACTGAAGTTCGGGGTTTTTTATCCCCAAATGGACTAATAACTAGTAAAATAGAAACAATATCTTATATTTCCTCTATAGTTTTTTCGTCCACTATAGTTTAATTCTTTTTTTGTATTTTTGATAAATCTATGACACGAGGAATTCTTTCTCGGGCGATCATAGCCTAAAAACACACTTGTAGTAATATAATTCCATATATTTTTCTTATTTTTTCCCTAGCTAAATAGAGCTGTTTTCAGATACATCTTTCATTGACAAATTTTTAGATTTTAATAATAATTTCACTACTCTAGATGATTTTTGATACTGTACTGAAGATGAAGTGGCGATATATCCATATTTATTTTTCATTTACTTAATTTCTTGATGTTTCAATAATTTTCTTGTACGAGCTTCACATGACCAGTTTCGATGCAACAATGAAATGGGAGTATGACTATACATCACTTTTGCATTTTACGTACACTTGATATATTTAATAGTTTTTTTTAAAATGTTTAAAAACATCGTTTTGATAACTGCAGATGAATGAGTAGGGCGATATGCTTGGCTTGCATTTACGGTCAATACCTGATGTATTTAGTATCTTTCTACAACATTTAAGATGACATTTACTGATGCAAGAGGAAGCGGGGGTAACCTTTTTTATCTTTCATTTATTTAATTTTGGATGTTTTCTAAATAGTTTTGTCCCTTCATATGACCATTTTGTGAATGCAGTATGCAGTGGGAGTAAACACCAGTTATTAGTTTTTGTATTTGAAACATTAATCCTGGATGTGTTTAGCACTTTCTATAACGTTTAAGTAATTTTGTATGCAATATGAAATCGGGTAAAACCTACTAGTTTTTGCATTACATAAATACCTGATGTTTCAGCAGCTTTTCTACAATATTTAAGTACATTTTTTAATGCAGATGAAGTGGGGTATTTTCC
This sequence comes from Candidatus Cardinium hertigii, assembly GCF_050864915.1. Taxonomy (GTDB): domain Bacteria; phylum Bacteroidota; class Bacteroidia; order Cytophagales; family Amoebophilaceae; genus Cardinium; species Cardinium hertigii_D. Next base: position 106,303 of record NZ_JBOZWY010000004.1, on the reverse strand, counting down.
ATATTATCGGATTCATTTATAAATATACTTATTGTCAATAATTCTGTGTCCCTGTTACAATCATTAAGTAATGCTGGTATGAAGTGGATTACTAAGATTGAACTAATGGTTGAATAAGTTTAATTTCGTTTTTTCTGAATCTTCTTAACTGTCAATCTTATGCATTCCATATTTATTTACTCATTAATTCAGAAGTAAAGTAATGAAAGACAGATAGCTTATTCCTTCTATTGAATAGAAAAATTTAGAATTATGATCTTATATTTTGTACGATAATATATTTTTTTAGTAATTCATATTTTAATCCTGAAGACATGAAAAAAAAATGGTTTTATAGTTGTCAGTTAGTATAGGGGTGCCAGTATTTTTTTTTATTGATCGAATTGATTTTTTTTTCAAGGGTTTTATCGCGGTATTTTATGGATTAAGTTATTTGGTTTGTCGCATCTGTTTTAAGGATGTGGGTTATTTATATTATTTAGGTCAAAAAATTGGACTAAAATGTTTATATTACGTAGATTATTGCGTCTATTTTAAGGAGTTTTGTTCATCACCAGAGTTAATCCTTGCTAGTGCTGTTATTAAATGTGTTTTTTCTTTAAGGCCAAGAGGACTATGAAAGATGATGCTATGAGAGCGCAAAGATTGATCATTCTACTTTACAAGGTGGGTGATTAAGTTCATTCCCCTTAATAAGATCAATAAGTAAGAAAAAGCAAAACGCCCAGTTGGTAGTAGCTGGAAGGATGGATGAAACTTACTGAAATTTAAATAGTAAGTGGATTTATGTTATTATATGAGGGTAGATTGTTAATGGAGAATACAGTTGATTTTTTTCTAGGTGAACGTAGAGATAAGTCTTCAGCTCTTTCTTTTTCGTAAGGTATCAGAGATATACACTCATCCAAAGTGGTAGTTTGACAAAAGCGGTAGTATAAAGCTGCACTTGATGCATTAAATACAGAACTAGATCAAGATCAAAAGAAATTCATATTTAAAACAATACTTAATTGAGTCGAACAAGATCATAAGATTATTAAAAACGGCTTAACCATGCTAGGGTTAAAGCACATTCCATTCGCCAACATTACCAGTTAAGGAGAATAGAAACATTAGAATCATTCAAAAGGGGACAATTAATAGGAAGCTAAAAAACAAGCATCTTATTTTGAGAATTTTTGTAAACTTATGGCGCATAATATCCAAATTGAGACATGGGGGAGAACTATGACAACATCAAATACAGATGGAACAGAACTAACGATTTACTGCGCTATATAACAATAAATACACTTACTATTTAATTTCACGTAAGTTTTCAATCATCCAGCTACTACTAACTTGGGCGTTTTCTTTTTTACTTATTGATCTATAAGGGAATGCAACTTAATCACCCACATTTTGTAAAGTAGAAGATAATCTTGGCGCCTCTCATTGCATCATCTTTTTCCCAAGTCATCTATGGCTTAAGAAAAACGACATTTATATACAGCAAATGAGAAGATAAATCTGGTTGAGAAAAATCTTTAAAATAGGGCATAATCTAGGGTAAAATAGTAAACATTTTAGTCATTTTTGACTAAAATTAATAAATAACCACTCCCTTAATCAACAATTGCGACAAGAACCAAAAATTTTTTTTTTTACCCTAGAATATCTTTTGAGAATTATGAATTTTTATCTTGAAAGTCAATTACATAATTTTTACTTAAAAATTCATATCAAGAAATGAGATTTTTAAGATTTTTGACATATTTTACAAACGCGATTAAAACCCATAATATTCAAATTCAAGACAGGGGGACAACTAACAAAATTAAACTATAGCGTACAGAATTATATGTGCAAGTTCTGAAGAAAGTTTATAATTTAGTACAGTTAGAAAGTAAAGGTTTTGACATGGAAGAAACAATACACCTGACTCCTTACACTTGGGCAGCTAAAATGGTCAGAAGGAGGTTTGCTCCAGCTATTAATTAATAAGCATGCTTGATGTTAGCTAAGGATGACAGATTATACCCTCCTTAAATGGGCAGGTTCAAATGGTAAAGAGGTTGTGCGGCTATTAATTGATAAAGGTGTTCATGTTAACGCTAGACTAATGAAATTATATCCTTACACTTCAGGCTAAAATGGTATAAAGGAGGGTGTGCTCAGCTGTTAATTGGAGTAAAGGTGCTCATGTTACGTAAAGGTAAACAAGATGACTTATATGCAGCTCAAAGGTCAAGTAGTCCATTCATTCAAAGGAGGTTGCTCAGCTGTTAATTGATAAAGATCTCATCTTAAGTAAAGATACAAGATGTGACCCTTACACTTGGGAGCTAAAAGGTCACAAGGAGGTTGCTCAGTGTTAATTGATAAAGGTGTCATGTTACGCTAAGGCTAGATAACAATCTGACCCCTTTAACTTGGCAACGTTCATGATAAAGAGGTTGTGCAGCTATTAATTTGATAAAGGGTGCTGTGTTAACGCTAAAGCTGATAACATCTTCCCCTTCACTTGGCAGCGTTCAATGGTACAAAGAGTTGTGCGGCTATTAATTGATAAAGTGTTAATGTTAACGCTAAGACTAATGAAAATTATACCTTACACTTGCGCTAAAATGGTCAGGAGGTTGCTCAGCTTGTTAATTGAATAAAGATGCTTCATGTTAACGGCTAAGATGGACAAGATATTACCCCCTTAACTTGGTCAGCCTAAAAATGGTTCATGAAGAGGTTGCTAGCTGTTAATATGATAATAGGTGCTCATGTTAAGCTCAGGTAAACAAGATGCGACCCTTACACTGGCAGCTAAAAATGGTCACAAAAGAGGTTGTGGGCTATTAATTGATAACGAGGGCTCATGTTAAAGCTAAAGATAACAACGATGCTACTTACACTTGCGCGGTTTATGTATAAAGAAGTTGTGCAGCTATTAATTGATAAAAGATGCTGATGTTAAGATAAAGGCTGATAACAATGTGAACCCCTTAAATTTGGAGTGTTCATGTACAAAGAGGTTGTGCGGCTTTTAATTGTAAAGGTGTTATGTTAACGCTAGACTAATGAAATTTAAACCCTTACACTGGGCGTGAAATTGGTCAAAAGGGTTGTGGGCTATTAATTGATAAAGGCTTCATTAAACGCTAAGATAAATTGCAAAATTAATACCCTTAACTTGGCAGCTTGAAAATGGTAACAGAAAGAGGTTGTGCGGCTATTACTTGATAAAGGGTTGTTCATGTTAAGCTAAGACTAATGAAAATTATACCCCTTACACTTGGCATCTAGTAAAAATGGTCACAAGGAGTGTGCAGCTATTAATCTGAATAAGATGCTGATGTTAAGCTAGGATATACAAGTGACCCTTAACCTTGGGCAGCTACAAATGGTCACAAGAGGTTGTTGCGGCGCTATTCATTGATAAAGGTGTTCAATCGTTAACGCTAAAGACTAATGAAAATTATATCGCCTTACACTGGCGCTACAAATGGTCAACAAGGAGGTTGCTCAGCTGTTAATTGATAAAGATGCTCATGTTAACGCTAAGGATGAACAAGATTATACCCCCTTACACTTGGCAGCTAAAAATGGTCATAAAGAGGTTGCTCAGCTGTTAATTGATAAAGGTGCTCATGTTAACGCTAAAGGTAAACAAGATGCGACCCCCTTACACTTGGCAGCTAAAAATGGTCACAAAGAGGTTGTGCGGCTATTAATTGATAAAGATGCTCATGTTAACGCTAAAGATAAACAAGATGCCACCCCCTTACACTTGGCAGCGTTCAATGGTCATAAAGAAGTTGTGCAGCTATTAATTGATAAAGATGCTGATGTTAACGCTAAAGCTGATAACAATGTGACCCCCTTACATTTGGCAGTGTTCAATGGTCACAAAGAGGTTGTGCGGCTATTAATTGATAAAGGTGTTCATGTTAACGCTAAGACTAATGAAAATTATACCCCCTTACACTTGGCAGCTGAAAATGGTCACAAAGAGGTTGTGCGGCTATTAATTGATAAAGGTGTTCATGTTAACGCTAAGACTAATGAAAATTATACCCCCTTACACTTGGCAGCTAAAAATGGTCACAAGGAGGTTGTGCAGCTATTAATTGATAAAGATGCTGATGTTAACGCTAAGGATAATAACAATGTGACCCCCTTACACTTGGCAGCTAAAAATGGTCACAAAGAGGTTGTGCGGCTATTAATTGATAAAGGTGTTCATGTTAACGCTAAGGATAATAACAATGTGACCCCCTTACACTTGGCAGCTAAAAATGGTCACAAAGAGGTTGTGCAGCTATTAATTGATAAAGGTGCTGATGTTAACGCTAAAGATAATAACAATGTGACCCCCTTACATTTGGCAGTGTTCAATGGTAACAAGGAAGTTGTACAGCTATTAATTAATAAAGATGCTGATGTTAACGCTAAGGATGAACAAGATTATACCCCCTTACACTTGGCAGCTGAAAATGGTCACAAAGAGGTTGCTCAGCTGTTAATCTATCAAGGTGCTGATGTTAACGCTAAGGATAATAACAATGTGACCCCCTTACACTTGGCAGCTGAAAATGGTCACAAAGAGGTTGCTCAGCTGTTAATCTATCAAGGTGCTGATGTTAACGCTAAAGCTGATAACAATGTGACCCCCTTACACTTGGCAGTGTTTAATGGTCACAAAGAGGTTGTGCAGCTACTAATTAATAAAGGTGCTCATGTTAACGCTAAGGCTAATGATAATTATACCCCCTTACACTTGGCAGCTAAAAATGGTCACAAAGAGGTTGTTCAGCTACTAATTAATAAAGGTGCTCATGTTAACGCTAAGGCTAATGATAATTATACCCCCTTACACTTGGCAGCTAAAAATGGTCACAAAGAGGTTGTGCAGCTGTTAATTGATAAAGATGCTCATGTTAAAGCTAAGGATGAACAAGATTATACCCCCTTACACTTGGCAGCTGAAAATGGTCACAAAGAGATTGCTCAGCTACTAATTAATAAAGATGCTGATGTTAACGCTAAAGCTGATAACAATGTGACCCCCTTACACTTGGCAGCTAAAAATGGTCACAAAGAGGTTGCTCAGCTGTTAATTGATAAAGATGCTGATGTTAACGCTAAGGATAATAACAATGTGACCCCCTTACACTTGGCATCTGAAAATGGTCACAAAGAGATTGCTCAGCTACTAATTAATAAAGATGCTGATGTTAACGCTAAAGCTGATAACAATGTGACCTCCTTACACTTGGCAGTGTTTAATGGTCACAAAGAGGTTGTTCAGCTACTAATTAATAAAGGTGCTCATGTTAACGCTAAGGCTAATGATAATTATATCCCCTTACACTTGGCAGTGTTTAATGGTCACAAAGAGGTTGTTCAGCTACTAATTAATAAAGGTGCTCATGTTAACGCTAAGGCTAATGATAATTATACCCCCTTACACTTGGCAGTGTTTAATGGTCACAAAGAGGTTGTTCAGCTACTAATTAATAAAGATGATGATGTTAACGCTAAGGCTAATGATAATTATACCCCCTTACACTTGGCAGCTGAAAATGGTCATAAAGAGGTTGCTCAGCTGTTAATTGATAAAGGTGCTCATGTTAACGCTAAAGATAAACAAGATGCCACCCCCTTACACTTGGCAGTGTTCAATGGTCACAAAGAGGTTCTGCAGCTATTAATTGATAAAGATGCTCATGTTAACCTTAAGGATAATAACAATGTGACCCCCTTACACTTGGCAGCTGAAAATGGTCATAAAGAGGTTTCTCAGCTGTTAATTAATAAAGGTGCTCATGTTAACGCTAAAGATAAACAAGATGCCACCCCCTTACACTTGGCAGTGTTTAATGGTCACAAGGAGGTTGTGCAGCTATTAATCTATCAAGGTGCTGATGTTAACGTTAAAGATAATAACAATGTGACCCCCTTACACTTGGCAGTGTTCAATGGTCACAAGGAGGTTCTGCAGCTATTAATTGATAAAGATGCTCATGTTAACGCTAAGACTAATGATAATTATACCCCTTTACACTTGGCAGCTGAAAATAGTCACAAAGAGGTTGTGCAGCTATTAATTGATAAAGGTGTTGATGTTAACGCTAAGACTAATGATAATTATACCCCTTTACATTTGGCAGCTGAAAATGGTCACAAAGAGGTTGTGCAGCTACTAATTGATAAAGATGCTCATGTTAACGCTAAGACTAATGATAATTATACCCCTTTACACTTGGCAGCTATTAAAGATAGATATGAAGTTATAAATCTATTACTCACTCATGCTAAAAATATTAATGATAAATGGAAAACCTTTAAAGATCTTATAAAAAGTACTGACATTTGTGGAAATAATTTTTTTGAATTAGCTAGAGACAAAACTAAAGCGAATAAAATCATCACAAATTTTATTGAAGAAGCTAGTAAAGAGGGAGCTCCAAAAGAAACAATAACCTTATTAAAAGAGAATAACTTATGTTTAGAACATAGGACTAGTTTATTATTGACCCAGTCAATGTCCGGTATGCTACCAGAAGACGAGCTCTATGATAACATTCCATCTAGAAGTAGGACCGATGAAACTAACTACACACTTTTTCAGAATGAACACCATGACAATCAATATCCAAGGTGCGTTAACATGTAGCCTACTGGGCTCTGTCGCATCTGTATTTAATTTTTATAGTGGACCGAAAAAATCGGACAAATTTTTATAAATTTTTTTTCCGTGTTATTTCTCCTTTATCGTATTGAGACCGTTGCAATAGACTTTTAAGATTTGTACTAAAAAAGTAGTTTTATTATTTATGGAATATTTAACTTCTAGTTTTGGTTTAAAGGTTTCTATTTAATTTTTTTGATGATATTGTTATGGCAGTAAAAGTAAGTGGTCAGTTAAGTTTATCAGATGTTTCAACTAGTCGTCGCAAATGTAAGCATAGGTTCTTTGATCAAATCAATAATTTGATTAACTGGTCATTAGTAGAAAGTGAGCTTCGTATTTACTATCCTAAAGGTTTACGTTTATCAGGGAAACCTACCTATAGTCCGCTTCTTTTATTTAAAATGCTTTTTCTCCAGACTTGGTATTCACTTAGTGATTATCAAGTCGAAGAAGAAGTAAATGACCGTATCACCTTTAGCAGATTTTGTGGTATTTCTATGGATAGTTCTGTTCCAGATCATAGTGTGTTAAGCAAATTTAGGACTGCTCTTACAGAAAAGAAAGCTTTAGATAGGTTATTAAAAATGATAAATGATCAACTATCTGACCATGGTGTATTGGTTCAAAGCGGCACGTCCTTGTAGAAAGTAAAGAAGGTTTAGTACTAGTAGTCAGTACTACCAAGGCATCCAGTAATGATGGCGATCATTTACAAATATTATTGAATAATTCGTCTCTAAAACCAGGTAGCAGGCTATATGCAGATAAAGGGTATAGCTGGTTACCAAACGAAACTTTACTAAATAAAAAGAAATTAAAATCAGGTATTCAAAAAAAAGGTAGCAGAAATCATACCTTATCACCTGCTGAGAAGCGGTTTAATAAATTGGTATCTAAGACGCGCTATAAAGTAGAAAGGGTATTTGGTAGCATTAAGAGGTGGTTCCGTATTGCAGGGACTAGGTATATAGGCCTTGATAAAACCCATACGCAACATGTTATGGAAGCTATAGCCTATAATTTATATAGGGCTCCAAATATCATTTTAAAGGGTTTTTAGGGGGATGGTATATCTAAAATATATAAAAATAAATCTGAAAATAAATAATTAATGAATTATATGCATCCTTAACAAAAAAACTACAAAAAATAACCTCAGAAACTTAACAAAAATTACAATAGCTATCTATAGCAACGGTCTCATTACAGGAATAGAAAACATTAGAATTATTCAAAAAGGACAATTAAATGGAGAAAACTATACAAAATTAACTACAGATGCGACAGAGCCCTTTAAGTAACATAATCCTATAATACAAACGTACGACTAACGTTAATTATTATTGTGAGTTGGTATTGTTTGATCTAGTAAAATAAATAAGTAATCATTATGCATAAAAAATATACATCACATTTTAAATATATCTGTTCAATATTAGTCATAACTATCTGTTTTTCATTGATTTCTGCTGGATGTAATCAGTTAAATAGATATGGGATGAACAGTAGTATAAGTCAACAAGATTTAAGCAAAAATAAAATAAAAAATAAATATTTACCTACTATATATTCAGATATACATACCCTTCTTAATATTGCAGAAAAAAATAATGATATTGAAAAATCTATTAGTTATCTAAAAGATTTAAAAATTGATATAAATAGTAAAGATCAATATGGGAATACTGCACTTCATTATGCATCAGGAAGTGGTTATGTAAAAATTATGGATTTCTTGATAAAATGTGGAACTAATATCAATCAAAAGAATATAGATCAGTGTGTTCCCCTTCATCTTGCAGCAAAATTAGATACAGTAGACGGTTTAAAAGCGTTAATAAAATATGGAGCTAATGTTAATGAAAAGGATATACATAAGTATACTCCTCTTCATTTAGCAGTATGGAAAAATAATATAGAATCCGTAAGAATGTTACTGAGTTGTGAAGAAATTAATATCAATGAAAAATCTGAAATTGGCTGTACTCCACTTCATGTTGCAGTAGCAAACCGTCATTTAGAAGTGATAAAAGAGTTAATAAAATATGGAGCTAATGTCAATGAAAAATCTGGAATTGGCCGTACTCCACTTCATATTGCAGCAAGAAACGGTCATTTAGAAGTGCTAAAAGAATTAATAAAATATGGAGCTAATGTCAATGAAAAGGATATAAGTAAGTATACTTCCCTTCATTTAGCAGTATGGAAAAATAATATAGAATCCGTAAGAATGTTACTGAGTTGTGAAGAAATTAATATCAATGAAAAATCTGAAATTGGCTGTACTCCACTTCATGTTGCAGCATCAAAAAATTATGTAGAAATAGTGAAATTATTACTGAAAAATAAAAGAATTTTGATCAATGAAAAGACTAACTGTGGCAATACACCTCTTGATTTAGCTAGGAAAACCCATCATGAAGAACTAGTTAAATTATTAACACAATCTGGTTCTGTTAGTAGCGGTAAACTGTAAGGTTCTGTCGCATCTGTTTTAAGGGGAGTGGTTATTTTATTAATTTTAGTCAAAAATTGACTAAAATGTTTACTATTACCCGTAGATTATTGCCCTATTTTAAAGGATTTTGTTCATCACCAGAGTTAATCCTTCTATTTGTGTATATGAAATGTCGTTTTTCTTTAAGCCATAGAGACTTGGAAAAGATGATGCATATGAGAGGCGCAAAGATTGATCATTCTACTTTACAAAGGTGGGTGATTAAGTTCATTCCCCTTATAGATCAATAAGTAAGAAAAAGAAAACGCCCAGTTGGTAGTAGCTGGAGGATGGATGAAACTTACGTGAAATTAAATAGTAAGTGGATTTATTTATATAGAGCAGTAGATCGTTATGGAGATACAGTTGATTTTTTTCTAAGTGAACGTAGAGATAAGTCTTCAGCTCTTTCTTTTTTTCGTAAGGCTATCAGAGATAATAACACTCCATCCAAAGTGGTAGTTGACAAAAGCGGTAGTAATAAAGCTGCACTTGATGCATTAAATACAGAACTAGATCAAGATCACAAGATTCAAATATTTCAAAACAAATACTTAAATAATAGAGTCGAACAAGATCATAGATTCATTAAAAAACGGATAAAACCCATGCTAGGGTTTAAGCACTTCCATTCGGCCAACATTACCATTACAGGAATAGAAAACATTAGAATCATTCAAAAAGGACAATTAATAGGAGCTAAAAAACAAGCATCTACTTTTGAGAACTTTGCTAAACTTATGGCCGCATAATATCCAAATTTGAAGACATGGGGGAGAACTATACAAAATCAAATACAGATGCGACAGAACCAAAACAAGCATCTACTTTTGAGAACTTTGCTAAACTTATGGCCACATAATATTCAAAATTCAAGACAAGAGGAGGAGCTATACAAAATCAAATACAGATGTGACAGAACCTTTTAGTCAAAAAACTCCATAAAAAATGATAAATATTTGTATTATGTTATAAAAGTACTTAGATTTGCAGACTGGTCAATTGATAAAAATATTGATAAAGTATATTAAATAGAATTTTACAAAGGATTAATTTAAGCGGAACTATAACAAGAGCATCTTAGGTTATCCATATGTGATAGTGTTCGAATAACCTAAAATAAAAACTTGTTAATACACAACTAAAGTATAAATATATATGACGCCTGAATTTATTAAAATTAAGTCTATTAATAGAGAAATATTTGGTCTAAATATAGTTTTTTTAGCGGCTTATGTTTTATTTAGTGCAAAAATGTGTACTTATAATACCTCTGAATTAGATAAAGTAAAGAGTATATCTAAATCTAATGCAGATTCTTCAGATAAATTAATTATATATGAATGTCTTGGATCGACAAAAGTAGGAGATATGAATTCAAATGAACCTGAAAAAAACATTAATATTGATTCCGATACATTAAATTTTTCTATATCTTCACAAAATTTTTCATTAAAATCAACTTTTGATGAAAATAAAGAGCATGAAAAATTTCTAAATCAATCAATCAATTAATTATAGTTACATCAACACCCAATTCTAATTCGCATAAAAATACTAAAGACGTCATGGACTTTTTACAGGAAAAGAGTAATGATATAAATAGAAAATATAAAATTGATCGTACCTCACTTCATGACGAATCATAAAAAAGTTATTTAGAGAATATAAAATATTTATTCAAAAATAATATTATTATAAATGAAAAATATAAAAATGACAATACTATTACTTATGAAGAATTTAAAAAAAGAACTGAAAAGATAAATAAATTATATAATAATATCAAAAAAAGAAGTGATTTATATAAAAATATTTTATCGGAATACATAATATTCCTTGACTTTTTGTCAAAGGCTAGAGCTTATACGAAAAAAGTGGTCTGTCGGAAGTGTTCACCAAACTGTGTCAAGACCTAAAAAAAGTTATAAATTGAAACCGTTGCAATAGAAAATTAAGATCTACTCAAAATAAGAAAAACGATATGTAATTATTGTTTGATGTCCTATAAAGGACATCAAAAGAAAGTGTTTTGCCAAAAATATATGCAAAAAGAGGTCATTTGACGAGTTTGTCTTTATAACCATAGGCGTCAAGTTAAGGATATAGTCGTGATATTAAATAATTTTAATTACCATAAAAATATTTATATGCGTCTGTTTTTTGGAATATAGGTGTGAATTTAAAGATATGATTTTTATAAAAATAAACACAAGATAAAATTTTATCAATTTTTATTATGGTATAGGATAAAAGAAAGTTAAAGTATAAGTTCGATTAATTTCATGAACTAAATCAAGTAACTTATACTATGCATAAAGTATCAAAATTATCGGTAATATTTAAAGATTTTTTTATAAAAAAAGCAAATTCATTATCCCATATTACCGGTTTTATCAAAAGAAATAGGAAACTTACAGGTTCTTCTTTTATTAAGACATTAGTATTAGGTAATATGGGAGGTACGGATTTGAGCTTAGAAAACATGTGTAGTTTGTTGCATGAAGATCATGTAAATATTACCAATCAAGGTTTATATCTAAAATTCAATTCAAATTCTGTTACTTTCATGCAAGTAATGTATAAAGAATGTTTACAGATATTTAAAAGCAGATTGCGACTTGATTGTAAAATTCTTGAACAATTTAATAGTGTAAGGCTGCTTGATAGTAGTCAAATAGCCTTACCTAACAGTATGGAAAGTATTTATAAAGGATGTGGATCTAGTTATAAAGGACGACCTAATAAGGCAAAATCTTCTATTAAATTACAGGTACTATTTGACTATCTAAATCAAAGAGTAGATAGGTTAGAGGTAACTGAAGGTATTAGGTCAGATCAAGGCTACCGAAACTATTTGGAAGATATAAAAAGTAATGATCTACTATTAGCAGACTTAGGATATTTTGTTCCTAATAGTTTTAAACAAATTAATGAAACAGGTGCTTACTTTATCAGCCGCTATAAATCCGACACTAATATATATGATACGCATAATGAATCAAAGATAGATTTAATAACCTTGTTAGATCAAAAGATTTTCTTAGAAAAAGAGGTTCTTCTAGGAAAAGAATTAAAGCTACCGGTAAGAATGATCTGCCATAAATTAACAGGTGAACAATCATTCAAAAGGAGAAGAAAAGCTAATATGTTAGCTAAGAGTCGTGGATATACCTCTTCCCAAAGAAACCAACGATTACTTGATTGGACAATAATGATTACCAATATTCCAGTTAGTAAGATAGCTAGTGAATATATAAGGTCTATTTATCGAGTTAGATGGCAAATTGAGCTGTTATTTAAGCTATATAAAAGCCATGTTAGACTTGAAAGTATTAAAGGTAAAATAAACTCTGCAAGAATATTATGTGAATTATATGCAAAATTCTGTGTAATACTTATTTTTCATGGCATAGTAAGCTGTATAAAACTGGAACCTGATAGAGAAATTAGTTTAACTAAAGCGTTAATTGAACTCAAAAAAAGGAGCAAAGAACTATTTGGGATCGTAAATAACAGGTTAGATGATTTACAATATTTTTTTAAAAAATTATTCTTAAACTGGTCAATATTTTGCCTGAAAGACAAGTATATAAAAAAAAGAATATCAACTCTAAATATGATAAAAAAAATAGCTATTAATCCTTAACTTGACGCCTATGGTATTTATAAGTGTGTAAATATTTTTTAGGGTTTATATTTACCTAAATGATAATACTTAAAATAGATGAAAAAAAAAGATATATCTAAAGACGGAATAATCAAGGCGATAGAAGTGCTTATAGACTCAGGAGTAGACCTATCGACTCTGTTTGATCAAGGCAGTTTACTGCAAGAATTAAGCAAACGTCTTGTAGAAAAAGCGTTAGAATCAGAAATGGATAGCCATTTAGGTTATACCAAATATAGTCGTAGTGATTCAGACAATGCTCGTAATGGTTTATCTAGTAAGCAAGTTATAACTGATAATGGGGTTATATCGGTTGATGTACCCCGAGATAGATCATCCGCTTTTGAACCTGTTTTATTACCTAAGCGTCAAAGAAGAATCCCTGGTTTAGATGATAAAATCTTATCTCTATATGCTAAAGGGATGAGCCTATGAGATATTCAGCTTCAAATACAAGAATTGTATGGTGCAGAAGTTAGTGAAAGCCTAATAAGTAACATCACAGATTCTATTATTGAAGATGTTAAGATATGGCAAAATCGTCCCTTAGAATCAGTCTATCCAATTGTTTTTTTGATTGTTTTGTAGTTAAGGTTAGACAAGACAAACGCATCATAAATAAGTCAGTATATGTTGCGTTAGGTATAGATCGCTTAGGGATAAAAAATGTTTTAGGACTATGGATGAGTGAAAATAAAGGATCTAAGTTTTGGTTAGGTAATTTGACAGAGCTCAAAAATCGTGGTATGCAGGATATGCTGATTGCTTGTACAGATAATTTATCAGGTATGCCTGAGGCAATCGGTGCTGTATATCCTAAAACAGACCACCAACTCTGTATCGTTCACCAAATTAGGAATAGCTTAAAGTATGTATCCTATAAAAATAGGAAAGCATTATCTGTTGATTTAAAGCCAATTTATACATCAGTAAATGAAGAAAAAGCATTAATGGCATTAGAAACTTTTGCTAACAAATGGGATAAACAGTACCCACAAATAGCGAAGTCTTGGTATGCAAACTGGAATAATCTGATGGTATTTTTACAATAAGAGTATTAGGCAAAATGGTCCGTAAATACACTGTAAGATCTATTATTTCACATTAATAATCATATTTTATATTGATTATGATAATAATATAAAACTTTATTGGGTTACATTAATTGTTTTCATAGTTTTTTATTACCACTTAAAATAAGAAAATATATAATTTTTTTGTAAAAGTTATAAAAGAAATAAAATACTACAAATCAGAAAAAAACATTTTTATAAAAATATTCTTTGCTTCAGAATATTAGCCTAGCGTGTATTTGCGCATGATTTTGCCTAGTACCCTTCTATAGAATAAAATGCAGATACAAGAGACCTAATAAATAAAATAACCCAATTAAATATGAAAGCTAAACAATTATTCAATATTAATGATACTATAAATACTTTTCTTGTAAAAATAACATATAGTACTTTTTTAGTTTATGTAACTGGATGTGGTACAATATTGAATCATAATATGAAAATAAATAGTACTAAAGAAAAGAATTATAGAATACATAATGAACAAGAAATATTAGAAAAAATTTTCCGATGTTCTAGAGAAAAATATATAAAAGATAGGTTGATTAATGGAAATCTAAATAGTTATAGGTCATTGGTAAAAGACCGTCTTCGTGGTATATTGTTTAATATAGAAAACTCAGACATTATTAATTTTATTTTTCTACATGAATGTAGGGAAAAATTAGATAATGTTAATCAATATAAATGCGTGATAAAAAGATTATTCCTTGATTGTATCAAAGAGAAACCAAGAGACATTAAATATTGGCTTCTTAATAAATATAATGGATCTTATATTTTGCATATTTTATTTCAGTATGAAAAAATAAAAAAAGTTGAAGAATCATGTGCATACATAATTCTAAAATTGATTGATACAGGAAATTTTTCTGAAAATGATAAAAAAATAATTGTTAATCAGAAAGATGATGATGGGAATACCTTATTACACATTGCAGTAGAAAAAAATTCTTGTTTGATTAATATTTTGCAAAAACTTGGTGCTGATGCATATATAAAAAATAAAAAAATAGAAACTTCTATTGATTTAATAAAAAATAAAGAAAGTTATTATAAAAAATTAGTTGAAAAATTAGAAGTAAATAAATTTTTATCTAAAGAATATAATAAAAATAATAATATAAGTGATTTAATAAACAATTTTTCTTTTTTAAAAGATTGCAAAATAACTTTAGAAAATAAAATAAAAAAAAATATAGAAAAAAATGATAATAATGATACTAAAAGTCATCAGAAAATTTATAGTAATGATGGGAGTCGTTACAGAGAACGTAGTTCAATAAGGAATAGTCATGATAGGAATCGTTACAGAGAACGTAGTCCAATAAGGGATAGTCATGATAGGAATCGTTACAGAGAACGTAGTCCAATAAGGGATAGTCATGATAGGAATCGTTACAGAGAACGTAGTCCAATAAGGAATAGTCATGATAGGAATCGTTACAGAGAACGTAGTCCAATAAGGAATAGTCATAGGAATAATGTACGCCATAATATGTTTATTTCTCATCCTAATATGCTTCCTATTCGTCCTATTTATCCTAATATGCTTCCTATTCGTCCTATTTATCCTAATATGCTTCCTATTCGTCCTATTTATCCTAATATGCTTCCTATTCGTCCTATTTATCCTAATATGCTTCCTATTCGTCCTATTTATCCTA
This sequence comes from Candidatus Cardinium hertigii, assembly GCF_050864915.1. Taxonomy (GTDB): domain Bacteria; phylum Bacteroidota; class Bacteroidia; order Cytophagales; family Amoebophilaceae; genus Cardinium; species Cardinium hertigii_D. Next base: position 90,726 of record NZ_JBOZWY010000004.1, on the reverse strand, counting down.
ATTATGAGACCGTTTCTATAGATAGCTATTGTGATTTTTGTTAAGTTTCTGAGGTTATTTTTTGTAGTTTTTTTGTTAAGGATGCATATAATTCGAGACCGTTGCAATAGACTTTTAAGATTTGTACTAAAAAAGTAGTTTTATTATTTATGGAATATTTAACTTCTAGTTTTGTTTTGAAGGTTTCTATTTAAATTTTTTGATGATATCGTTATGTCAGTAAAAGTAAGCGGTCAGTTAAGTTTATCAGACGTTTCAGCGGTTCTGTCGCATCTGTTTTAAGGGAGTGGTTATTTTATTAATTTTAGTCAAAAATTGACTAAAATGTTTACTATTACCCGTAGATTATTGCCCTATTTTAAAGGATTTTGTTCATCACCAGAGTTAATCCTTCTATTTGTGTATATGAAATGTCGTTTTTCTTTAAGCCATAGAGACTTGGAAAAGATGATGCATATGAGAGGCGCAAAGATTGATCATTCTACTTTACAAAGGTGGGTGATTAAGTTCATTCCCCTTATAGATCAATAAGTAAGAAAAGAAAACGCCCAGTTGGTAGTAGCTGGAGGATGGATGAAACTTACGTGAAATTAAATAGTAAGTGGATTTATTTATATAGAGCAGTAGATCGTTATGGAGATACAGTTGATTTTTTTCTAAGTGAACGTAGAGATAAGTCTTCAGCTCTTTCTTTTTTTCGTAAGGCTATCAGAGATAATAACACTCCATCCAAAGTGGTAGTTGACAAAAGCGGTAGTAATAAAGCTGCACTTGATGCATTAAATACAGAACTAGATCAAGATCACAAGATTCAAATATTTCAAAACAAATACTTAAATAATAGAGTCGAACAAGATCATAGATTCATTAAAAAACGGATAAAACCATGCTAGGGTTTAAGCACTTCCATTCGGCCAACATTACCATTACAGGAATAGAAAACATTAGAATCATTCAAAAAGGACAATTAATAGGAGCTAAAAAACAAGCATCTACTTTTGAGAACTTTGCTAAACTTATGGCCGCATAATATCCAAATTTGAAGACATGGGGGAGAACTATACAAAATCAAATACAGATGCGACAGAACCAACCAGGTGGACTAAATTATATAAAAACTATCTACCTTTCAGTATGCTACACGCTTATATATCCTTAAATAAAAGGAAAAGTATATCGATTATAAAATAATAATATAGTTAACTAAAAAGTTCTGATCAACAACTAATTATTTCGGTAATCAGGTTCTTTTTGAAAAGATTCTGTAATAAATTTTTTGTTGTTACATATGATTATAGAAAAGGTAGAACAATATACTATATCCAATCCTAGTCCTAATAAATAGATTGAATAAAATAATTTTAAATCTTCTTGTAGCATGATATATAAATTACCGGTTGGAGTTGATAACTTTCATAAGTTGGTATCTAAAGATTATCTGTTTTGTGACAAAACAGCTATGATTGCTGAGTTATTAGGAAAAGGAGATGAAGTTACCTTAATTACCCGTCCTCGTCGTTGGGGTAAGACGCTAAATATATCTATGTTACAGCATTTTTTTGCACCAGAAGTTAACGGGATAAATACGTCAGGTTTGTTTGATGATTTGGAGATTGGAAAGTTAGATGGAGGAAAGTACATTGATACCTATCAAGGTAAGCATCCAGTTATTATGCTAAGTTTTAAGGATGTTAATGCAGATAGTTTTGAAGGGGCTTATAATGCAGTGTATGAGTTGATTTTAAAAGTTTATAGTTGCTATACTTATTTGTTAAGTAGTGATAAAATTAATGAAATACAACTCAAGAAAATACATACTATTCTCAGCAATCAAGTTAATCAACAACAACTAGAATCCTCTTTAGAGTTACTTAGCCAATGCCTCTACCAACATCATGGTCAAAAAGTATATATTCTGATAGACGAGTATGATACGCCTCTTAATAAAGCTTACGGTAATCAGTCATACTTGAAAGCTATGGTCCAATTTATGCGTAATCTATTTAGTAATTCCCTAAAAGGTAATGCTACACTAGAAAAAGGCATATTAACAGGAATATTGCGTATTTCTAAAGATAGTATGTTATCTGGGTTGAATAACCTAAAAACTTATACCCTTTTAGATCAAGGTTATAGCAGACACTTTGGTTTGAGTGAAGTAGAAGTTCAAGATTTATTTATCAAACAAAATCTTTCTATTTGTTTAGATCAACTAAAAAGTTGGTACAATGGTTATAGGATAGGTGACTTAGTGATGTATAATCCATGGTCTATTATTTCTTGTTTAAGTGAGGATGGTCGTTTTGATGTCTATTGGATAAACACTGGTAATAATGATTTAATTAAGGAATTGATTCTTTCCTCTAATAATAGCATTAAAGAACAATTCGAAGGATTGATGCAAGGGCATTCTTTAAAAGTATCTATCGATAAGCATCTTTCTTTTGATTTATTAGGTACCAATGAAAATTCTTTATGGAGCTTACTTTTATTTGCTGGATATCTAAAGTCAGTTTATGTTGTATTTAATCAAAGGAATGGTCTATACGATTGTACACTAGAGATTCCTAATCAAGAAGTAGCTACGCTCTATAATAGATTTTTTGAGGAATGGTTGCGCACAAAATTTCCTAGTCAGTCTAAGTACGATTCTTTTTTGAATCATATGGTTATGGGTAAAATAAATGAATTTATTAGAGATTTAAGGATCTATTTATTTGAAAGTGTTAGTTTTTTTGATGTTCATTCCGGTAAACAAGGTGAGAGCTTCTATCATGGTTTTGTCTTAGCTATGCTGGCTAGCATCAGTCATAGATATTATATACGTTCCAATAGAGAAAGTGGTTTAGGGCGTTATGATCTTCTGTTAATTCCTAAAAAAGAATGTTCAAGAGCACTTCTATTGGAATTTAAGTATGCCCGTAAAGAAGAAGATCTGGAACATTCGGCTAAAATTGCTTTAGATCAGATAGGTTTGCAATCGTATCATACCGAATTATTACAATATCCTCATGTCCAAGAAGTATTAGAAGTAGGTATTGCTTTTTCTGGAAAGTCTGTATTAGCTGCTTATGCTACTTATGACCTAGTTGATAATAAGATTGGATCAGTTCATTTAACCAGTAGGTAGGCTATCGGTCGAGTTTGTAAATAAAGTGGTTCTTTCGCATCTGTAGTAATTTTGTATAGTTCTCTCCCTTGTCTTCAAATTTGGATATTATGCGGCCATAAGTTTAGCAAAGTTCTCAAAAGTAGATACCTGTTTTTTAGTTCTGATTATCTGATATTTTCCCGTTCTATTTAATTTTTTGAATATCGGCTCTAGATAAACCAGTAACACGTATAATCTTATCTACTGAATCTCCTTCTTTAAGCATTGTTTTAGCTATTTCTACGTTTCTTTCTAGCTTACCGTTTTCTTCCCCTATTCGGATCCCTTTTTCTTCCCCTATTCGGATCCCTTTTTCTTCCCCTATTCGGATACCCTCTTCTCTACCCTCTTGTCTAGCTTTTTGTTTCATGTAATCTTCTACAGCCTGATTATCCATGATTCGCTTGATCTCTTGTTCATAGGTAAACAATTCTTTTTCTGACCAGTTGAATCTATTTAAGGCTTCATAGGCACGTTGGATAACTAAATCAGAGCCTATTAGTTTTTTTAGGTCTTCTTCGCTTGTAGAAGGAGCATGCTTAAAAAAATAACACCACTTTTCTATAATACTAGAGAGTCCTTCTATACAACTGATATTAAATTTGGGTAACTCTATAAAAGTGAATGAAAAGTCTTTTAAATCTCTTTCATACGTTTTTGCGTCTAGAATAACATGATTAGATAAGTAATCTTTTTTATCAGGAAATATAACATAATCCGTAATAGCTATAAAGATCACTGCTTTAAGATCTTGGTATCTAGCACCTAATTCTTGTCCTGAGTTGAGTTGCCTGGAATAGGCCTTAGAGGCATAATACTGCGCTCTTTTTTCAAAACCCTTTTGGGGGGAAACCTGCATCTCTACTATTATTTGCTTCCCATATTGGTCTGTGCATAACACATCTACTATACTTTCTTTCTTATATGCAATATCTGGATCCTGAATCGTGGACAAGAATGTAACTTTTTCTACCTTATCTGAGCCCTTTAGATTTAGTACATCATTGATAAAGTGAATAAGAATATCTTTATGTTTTTCGCTACCAAATATCTTACGAAAGGCTACGTCGTTCTTGGGACTTAAAAACTTTGAAGTTACCATAGGGGTAGAAAAGAGATATCAATCACAATATTCAATATAATAACTTTTAGGCTTATAGTAGGTCTATACTTCTAGAAAATAATCTAACGTCTCTATTCATTCGATACTTTGTATAAGTGAAAAAGACCGTTGAATGATATACATTTTGAGTATATTATATACCATATAAAACCACTAAAAAATGTTAAGTATTACGGTATAATTTATGTTAATAGATAACAGATGTAAAATTTTAGCTTATTAGGGGTCAATTTGGATATGGGGAATATGAAGTCTTATCGTACATTTTAGATCCATTTTGCCTAATACCCTTAAACTAGCATAATCTTTTTGTTCATCAATTCGGTAAATTTTTTGATGTTGCACACCTCTGATACGAGGTGAAAATGTTCGACCCAGCAAAGCGAAAGATGCAAAGTTAATTTCTGTATAACCTTGATTATCTGTATAATGCTCTTCTAGAGCTAAATAACTTTCATTTATAGAGTAATCCATCTAATACGTAAGCAGCATCTCGATCCGTACATTCAATAGTAGAGTAAAGCAGAGGCGCCTAGTTTTCCCAGTTTCCTCCACCTCCTCATCAAACCGTACGTGAAGTTTTCCTTCATACGGCTTTCCGATGATCAACGCGAATGTCAACATACAGGCAGCATGCGAAGCCTTATCAACTATAGCAAAGATGGCCACTGACTTTATATAGTCCTTGGGTATGTAGAGCCTTATGTGTAGTAGTTAGGATTTAATCTAACAATTGTTAAATTGTGTTGATATAAATACGGACTATTATTATGAACTTAGATCAAAAAATAATTAAACCGAAACTAGGTTTATTAGAGTTAGCCAAAACGTTGGGTAACATCTCATCAGCGTGTAAAAGCATGGGTTATAGCAGAGATAGCTATTACCGTTTTAAGTCCTTGTATGAACTAGGTGGTCAGGATGCCCTACATGAGATAAGTCGCAAGAAACCTATATTAGCTAATAGAGTAGATTCTAAGATAGAACAATCAGTAATTGATATGGCCATAGATTATCCGGCATATGGTCAACTTAGGGTATCAAACGAGTTAAAGCAGCAAGGTATACTTGTTTCTCCTGGAGGAGTAAGATCTATCTGGTTACGCAATGACTTAAATAATATAAAGAAACGTCTTAAGGCTATGGAAGCCAAGATGACTCAAGATGGTATTGTTTTGACTGAATCCCAGTTATCAGCCTTAGAAAGACGTAAAAATAAACAAGAATCATGTGGAGAAATAGATACGGCACATCCTGTTTATTTAGGTTATCAAGACACTTATTATGTGGGTACCTATAAAGGTATAGGTAAAGTATATACGCAAGTATTTATAGATAGCTATTCTAGAGTATCTAATGCAAAACTATATACTGATAAGACAGCTTTAACAGCATCTGATCTCTTAAATGACAGAGTATTACCTTGGTACCAAGAGCAAAGCATACCAATCTTACGTATTCTAACAGATAGAGGTACGGAGTATAAAGGAAAAATAGAACATCATGCTTTTGAGTTATTTTTAAGTATTGAAGGTATAGAGCATACGGTTACTAAATCCTATTCACCGCAAACCAATGGATTTTGTGAGCGTTTTAATAAAACTATGAAACAGGAATTTTTTGATACAGCCATGCGTAAAAAAATCTATAGCAATCTAGATGATTTACAAGAAGATTTAGATTACTGGTTGTATTACTACAATTATGAGCGACCTCACTCTGGAAAATATTGTTACGGAAAAACTCCGATGCAAACTTGGGAGGATAGTAAAAAATTAGTACTTGAAAAAAATAATCAAATCGCCTATATTAAAAACATGGCTGACAACCTAGACTTAACTGACAACTATAAACTATAATTTTTTATTGCCTGTCAGATTAAATCCTGACTACTACACATAATTTTATGTATGCTAATCATAATCAATTAAAAACTCATTTACATGCTTACTTGATGGCTTACAATTTTGCTAAACGATTAAAAGCACTAAAAGGAAAAACTCCTTGGAAATCTATTTTGGATACATGGGAAAAAAATCCAGAATATTTTAATACTAATCCAAACCATTTCTTACTGGGACTAAACAGCTAGTCGTAAGATTTGATCCCAGTTTTCCAGGAATAGTCTCTTGAAGACTATATAATACACCATCTAGTGGCAGTTGAGTCAGCTTTCTAAAAGCTATTACTGCTGCCTACTGAGCACTACTTAATACTTTAGATTTACGTTCTTTAGGACCCATAGGTAAGTCTTTAGGACTTTCTCTTTTACGCCATTTAACTACTGTTTTAGGATTAACATTAAATAATTTAGACGTCTCTTTTATGCTCTTTTTACATAAACGTATTGCGCTAAAATAACTTAATCCATAAAAAATACGCGATAAAACCCTTGAAAAAAATAATCAAATCGGATATATTAAAAAAATTACTGGCACCCTATACTTAACTGACAACTATAAACCATGTTTTTTTCATGTCTGTCAGATTAAATATTGATTACTAAAAAATAAATAATTATTATGCGTACAAAATATAAATCATATTCTAAATTTTTCTATTCAATAGAAGGAATAGCTATCTGTCTTTCATTACTTACTTCTGGATGTAATGAGTTAAATAAATATGGAATGCATAGTATTGACAGTAAGAAAGATTCAGAAAAAACGAAAATTAATACTTTATCAACTATGTGTTCAAATTCTAGTAATCCACTTCATACAGCAGTGTTACTAAATGATGTAGACAGGGTACAAGAATTATTGACAGATAAGTATATTGATATAAATGAATCCGATGAATATGGAAATACCCCACTTCATCTTGCATTAAAAAATGGTTACTTAAATATTGTAGAAAAGCTGCTGAATACATCAGGTATTTATGTAAATGCAAAAACTAGTCAGGGTTTTACGCCATTTCATATTGCATTACAAAAAGGTTACTTAAATATTGTAGAAAAGCTGCTAAACACATCAGGTATTAATGTAAATACAAAAACTAATAACGGTTTTACCCCACTGCATACTGCATCACGAAATGGTCATATGGAAGTGGTACAAGAACTATTGAAACATCCAAATATTAAAGTAAATGAAAAAGATATTAAAGGGTTTACCCCGCTTCATCTTGCATCAGTAAATGGTCATTTAAATGTTGTAGAAAAGATACTAAATACATCAGGTATTGACGTAAATGCAACAGATGCATATCGCCGTACTCCACTTCATCTTGCAGTATCAAAAAATCATTTAAACATTTTAAAAAAACTATTAAATATATCAAGTGTTGACGTAAATGCAAAAAGTGATTATAGTTATACTCCACTTCATGTTGCATCGAGAACTGGTCATGTGGAAGTCGTACAAGAATTATTGAAACATCCAAATATTAAAGTAAATGAAAAAATTAAATATGGAGATACCCCACTTCATCTTGCAGTATCAAAAAATCATCTAGAAGTAGTGAAATTATTATTAAAATCTAAAGAAATTTTGGTCAATGAAAAGAATGTTCTTGGAAAGACAGCTCTTGATTTAGCTAGGGAAAAAAATAATGAAGAAATATATGAATTATTACTACAAGTTGGTGTTGTTAGGGCTATGTCGCGAGAAAGAATTCCTGTTTCATAGATTTATCCGAAAAACAAAAAAAGGAATTTTAAACTATAGTGGACCGAAAAAATTGGAGAGCAAATAAGATAATTTGTTTCGTATTTTACTAGTTTTATTGTCTCATTTTGCGATAAAAACCCCGAACTTGCAGTGCGTCGTTTGAACATATTTATCCTGTAAGGATGGATTATTAAAAGAAAAGAAAAGAAAAGAAAACAAGCCATACAGTTTACGATTGTACTTACCATATAGTATGGGTAAACAAGTATCTCTATAAAGTATTAGTTGGTGATATTGGTAGAAAAGTGAAAAACTTAATTCAGGAAATATGTAAAGATAATGGAGTAGAAATATTACGAGGTAAAATAGCTTAAAATCATGTACATATCTAGGTTCTGTCGCGTTTGTTTTAAGGGATCAGTTATTTTAGTAATTTTAGTTAAAAATTGACTAAAATGTTTACTATTACACCGAAATTATTGCCGTATTTCAAAGGATTTTGTTAATCAGCAGGAGTCTGTTTTTATAAGTGTGTAAATATTTTTTAGGGTTTATATTTACCTAAAAAATGGCACTTAAATCTATGAAAAAAAAAGATATACCTAAAGATAAGATCAGCAAGGCGATAGAAGTCCTTATAGACTCAGGCGTAGACCTATCGACTCTGTTTGATCAAGGCGGTTTACTCAAACAATTAAGCAAACGTCTTGTAGAAAAAGCGTTAGAATCAGAAATGGATTCCCATCTAGGTTATACCAAATATAGTCGTAGTGGTTCAGAAAATTCCCGTAATGGCCTGTCTAGTAAGCGAGTTATAACTGATAATGGTGTTATATCGATTGAAGTCCGCAGAGATAGATCATCCAGTTTTGAACCTGTTTTATTACCTAAACGTCAACCAAGAATCCCTGGTTTAGATGATAAGATTTTATCTTTATATGCTAAAGCGATGAGTCTATCAGATATTCAGCTTCAAATACAAGAATTGTATGGTGCAGAAGTTAGTGAAAGCCTGATAAGTAACATCACAGATTCTGTTATTGAAGATGTTAAGATATGGCAAAATCGTCCCTTAGAATCAGTCTATCCAATTGTTTTTTTTGATTGTTTTGTAGTTAAGGTTAGACAAGACAAACGCATCATGAATAAGTCAGTCTATGTTGCGTTAGGTATAGATCGACTAGGGATAAAAGATGTTTTAGGACTATGTATGAGTGAAAATGAAGGATCTAAGTTTTGGTTAGGTAATTTGACAGAGCTCAAAAATCGTGGTATGCAGGATATGCTCATTGCTTGTACAGATAATTTATCAGGTATGTCTGAGGCAATCGGTGCTGTATATCCTAAAACAGATCACCAACTCTGTATCGTTCACCAAATTAGGAATAGCTTGAAGTATGTATCCTATAAAGATAGGAAAGCATTATCTGCTGATTTAAAGCCAATTTATACATCAGTAAATGGAGTCATTTGACTAAAATCCAGGTTTGTCTGATTTTAGTTATTAATTTCTTGTTAACCAATTGATTCTGTATGATCCTGACTTTTATTTTCCCTTATTAATTTTTATATAATCATTTGAATATCAATTGTTTTATATTTTCTATAAAATTCATAATGTTGTATCAAATAATTTTCGTTTGTTGATATAGGTGTTTAGTGAAATATGGTTTCTATACTTCAACAGATTAGCTATTTTTCTAACGGACACACCCAAAGTAAGTAATTCGATAATTTTCTCTCGATCCACATCAAACTGACTTTTTTGAAGTGTTCCTTTTGGTTTACCGAGTTTCATTCGTTTTGCTTTTTTTGAGGCTAATGCTTCTTTTGTTCTTAAGCTGATAAAATCTCGTTCAAGCTCCCCAAACAATGAAAATAAGGTAACAATCACTTTTGAATTCAGGTCATGTCGATTAAAATCTAGATGCTGCTTTATAACGATAATTCGTACTTTGTTGGTTGATTAAGGTATTAACCAGATCAACCACTTCGGTTGTACTTCTCCCTAACCGGCTTAGTTCAGTAACGATTAATGTATCGTGAAGGGATAATTTTTTGGTTAATTCATCAATTCTTCTTTGTTTACTATTTTTTGTCGATGATATCGTCACTTCAATATATTGATCAACGCTGAGATTATTCCCCCGTGCATATTCCAGTATTTCATACTTTTGGTGCGTCACATCTTGTTTATCTGTTGAAGCCCTCAAATAAGCTAAAATTTAGCATCTGTTATCTTTTAACATAAATTATACCGTAAGACTTAACATTTTGTAATATTGTTATAAGGTATATAATATACCCAAAATGTTTATCATTTAACGTTCGTTTTCACTTATACAAAGTATAGAAGGAATAGAGACGTTAGATTATTTTCTAGAAGTATAGACATACTATAATCCTAAAAGTTATTATATTGAAGGACATGATTGATAGCTCTTCTATATCCTATGGTAACTTCAAAGTTTTTAAGTCCCAAGAACGACGTAGCCTTTCGTAAGATATTTGGTAGGCAAAACATAAAAGATATTCTTAATTCACTTTATCAATGATGTACTAAATCTAAAGGCTCAGATAAGGTAGAAAAAGTTACATTCTTGTCCACGATTCCAGGATCCAGATATTGCATATAAGAAAGAAAGTAATAGTAGATGTGTTATGCACAGACCAATATGGGAAGCAAATAATAGTAGAGATGCAGGTTTCCCCTCCAAAAGGGTTTGAAAAAGAGCGCGAGTATTATGCCTCTAAGGCCTATTCCAGGCAACTCAACTCAGGGACAAGAATAGCGTTGCTAGATACCAAGATCTTAAAGGCAGTGATCTTTATAGCTATTACGGATTATGTTATATTTCCTGATAAAAAGATTACTTATCTAATCATGTTATTCTTAGACGCAAAAACGTATAAAGAGATTTAAAAGACTTTTCATTCATCTTTTATAGAGTTACCCAAAATTTAATATCAGTTGTATAGAAGGACTCTCTAGTATTATAGAAGAAGTGGTGTTATTTTTTTAAAGCATGCTCCTTCTACAAGCGAAGAAGACCTAAAAAACTAATAGGCTCTGATTTAGGTATCCAAGCGTGCCTATGAAGCCTTAAATAGATTCAACTGGTCAGAAAAAGAATTGTTTAGCCTATGAACAAGAGATCAAGCGAATCATGGATAATAGGCTGTAGAAGATTACATGAAACAAAAAGCTAGACAAGAGGGTAGAGAAGAGGGTATCCGAATAGGAGAACAAAAAGGTAAGTTAGAGGGTAGGTTAGAGGGTAAGTTAGAGGGTAAGTTAGAAATAGCTAAAACAATGCTTTCTAAAGGCTACTCTATAGAAGATATTATGCTTATTACCGGACTACATTATTCTGATATTCATTCTATTATATAGATTTTTATTCTGTCTCAGAAAACAGTCGTTTATTAAGACACCTTAAATAGCCCACTAGAGTAGTTAATTATCTATATCATATTTCGGTCTTAAAAAACAAAATATCGTAAACTCATTATATATGCTATTCATTTAGTCTCCCACGATGAAGTATTCATATGTACTTTACTTGGTAAAGTACATAAACACAAGTCTCATTTATTCATTCCTCAAAGAGATAGAGACCAATCAAATGGGAGAGTATCTCCCAAGAGTATATCTATTGCATATTTATTAACACGTCTAAATTTCTTTCCCATTAGCTTGCTATCTTAATCGTGTTTAACGATTAGGATTAGAAAAAATTTCAAATTAATGACTTATTTTCAGCAATTATATACAAAAAGAATTTTATAATTTTATATCATGTTTAATAAATATTTCGTCTACTTCACTATGAATTCTCTCCCAATTCTCCTCAACTTTCCTCTCTAGCCCACCATCGACATTACTCGGTATACTACCTATTTCATACTTAGCATTACTCAGATAGGTAGCTATAAATTGGGGTTTATTCCCGGCTACTTTTATGATAAAATGGCCTGGAGGCTGAGCAGCTAGGTGACTAGGATCCAGATACGACTCCTTGCCTAGGGACTTAGTAACCGTATCGTTTTTATCTGACATATTAATAGAAGTTCTAATATTTGTGTAAGACCCTGACATTTTAGATACATACGCCCCAGTTGTTAAATTGCTGGTCATACCAAAAAACTGGTTACCCAAATTATTTCTAATAATTTCTGCTTGACTGCTTCCATACATATGTTTAAGCTGTTCAAAGTCTTGCACACATACAATCGTAGATACATTATTAGATCTAGCAGTAGCGGGAAGGTTTTCTAACCCAGGAATAAATAGCGTAGGGGCTTCGTCTAACAGGAATATAGCTTTATGTTTACCCTGTTGATTCATATGTTTCATGCATACCACACCAATAAGTGCGATAATCGAAGATAAAGAGTCGCTTAACCTAGGATCGTTAGCAACAGTTAACATAGTTGGATTAGAAGGATTACTAACATCTAGATCAACCGTATCTTGATCCCCAAAATGACCAGAAAGCACCCAAAAAATTTCCTTGGTATATATTTTATTAAAGGGCAATTGCAAGGAAGAGAATATCCCAGACAGCTGTTTTTCTGCATTACTTTTGTAAGCGGTATAGATAGGTTCTATCATGATTTGTGTTTCCCTATCTAAAGAGAGTAAAGCAATACTTTGTTCATAGTTCTTCATGGCAACCAATAAAGCATGTGGTAAGGAACATAACGCTCCATGATGCTTTTTGAGAAACCATATAATAGCACTAAAAAATGCAATTGCATTATCTGACCAAAAATCTGGTTTGTGCACCCATTCCTTATTTAAGTTTTTCAGTATGGCACTGGCATATTCCTGAGCATACAGTTTAAAAGGTAAATAGCTTGGGTGTAAGGGATTACAACGGTGGGATAAATGCGTATCTGTAATATTAATATGGGCGAATTTGGTTTTCTTACCAAGAACCGCCTGATACATATGGGCAGACAAAGTGGGTGGATTACCCTTAAAGTCATATAAAAATCCAGCAAAACCCATATCAGCAGCCTGATAAATAATAGGCTCTATCACCGAGCTTGATTTTCCTGAACCAGCAGATCCTTCTATATATATACCCTGAGATAGGCTATCCAATACCACAAAGTATTTTTTATGAATCTTCCAGGTAAAGCAATCAATAGATGGCTTCTTTTTATAGTTATCATGTGTACTGCTTTTCAAAAACTGCTTATCATCGGATGGTAGATCAGAAGTGTCAGGAATAAGTCGATTAAGCAAAAGGAAGGTCAAAAATATAGCCAATAATGACCATTTATTATAGGTCATGAAGGAAGGCATAATGCGTTTGCCTTTAAAATAGTATACTACGAAGATGTCATAAAAAGTAATAAAAAATAGAAGAATAAATATTGATAGAAAAAGCAAAATATTTTTTCTATCACGATGAAATATCCTAATAAAAATGTTTAAAATAAACTTTATCATACTATATAAGATTTGAAAATCATGTAAATAAATCCATAGTTCGCCCTAGTGATTTACGCTTATCTAAAATACTCATGAAATTTTGTTTGGATAGCGATCTATCTATTTCACTGGCTTTAAATCGTTCTTCTTTTCCTGATTGGGTGATATAAAAACGTAAACCTTGAAAATCACCCTGTTTGTTGTGATAGGCTTCGGTTCGCATATGAAAAGGGGCACCTTCCTTATTAAAGGATTTGCTAAAGGCATCTACAGAATGGATACTATGATCCTTTAATACAGACTTAGCAAGTTCTTTAACATTTTGTATAGCAGAATGCTGTATAAGCTTATCTCTAGTTTTAGCATGTTGCACATCTTTAGCTAGAGTTAAACCCATCTCATAGGAAATGGTTTCTGCAGCGCGAGAAGAACGATTGCTGATGTAGTTATCTTTATAGGCCTCTCCTGAATTACTGATCCTATTGACATAAAGGTGAATGTGTTTGTGGGCCTTATTAGAATGCACAAAGGAGATGTATTGGTGATTTTTTAAGCCCATTTTGTCTAAAAAAGAATGGTTAATAGATTGTAAGTTTGCATGAGATAATTGGCGACCATCTGCTATAGTAGGAGAAATAACAAAAGAAAGGGCATTGCGTCCACACCTACTATTCATATCTTGAAATAGTTTAAACTCTTTAGCAACACCATAAGCGGTATCTGATACAATGTTTTTATCTAATAATACACCTTTTTCTTTTTTTTGGGCATAGGGAGATGCTGGCGCTGATGTGGACTAATATTTTTACCTATGGCCAATCATTTTTTTCCTGTTTATGTGGGATCGTTCTTTGTAAGTATATAATAGTTAATTTAAGAGGCCTTTTTCTAATCGGTGCGCTGGATATATTGAATATAATTTATACCAACTGCTTAAAAATAGACCCAACCAACAAGAGATAGAATCAAGGTTCCCGACACAACAAAATGGAAATGGAAATGAAATGTTTTTTAGGGTAATGTATAATATTTTCATGTTCTTTTTTGCAGAGGGCCCTATATCTAATGGAATGGTCTATTGTTAATTCCTCTAACCTTTGAGAACTGGTCGGTAGTAGTAGATAAGATTTTTTCATAATCTTTCTTACTACGTTTGAGGCTTTCTATTTCTTGAACCAATACTTCGATTAGGACTTTTTGACTCAAGTTGGAACTGTTTTTGAGGTTCATTCACGGATCTTATTAAGATGATGGTCTATTTTTTCTATAACGAGTTGTACTTCTTTTTTAAAGTCTAATTGATCTTTAATAAAGTTACTGATGCGACTAAAATGGTTTCTATAGTCTACTAGCATTTGATAGATGGATAATTCTTCTGGAGTGAAGCGGCTTTTAATTTTTTGATGGAGACCTGTTTTGCGTAGATAATCACTCAATGATAATCCACAGTTTTTGGCCAATAATTTGAGGGCTATTTTTTCTGTAGGGTAAAGACGAATGGATAAGGTGGCGCTTTTATGGGTAGGTTGTTTGGGACGCATGGGGAAATAATAAGTCGTTAAAGGGAGAAAGAACCATTAAAAAACAGGTTTCAAGAAACAAGATAGCCATTCAAAAGAAATCTTACTACATCAGTAATTTAAACAAACTTGACATGAATACAAATCGACCGAAAGGAGCAAGAGGGGGTTTTTGTGTAACAAAAACACGTCTTGAAAAGACATTTAAAAAATACATTTACTACCAAATAAGGAATTCATGGTTAGATCTGTTTACAGGATATACATTAAAAAAATGAGAATTACATCCAGCTGGTTGGCTATAGAAATTATACAACAGAGAATTATTAGAAAGTATTAAAGGTGAAGGTGTGTATTGATTAGATCAAAGTCCATTCAAAATAGGGGCATTTAAATTAAAATATGTAAGCTGAAGTAAGAGATAATTCTAAACTAAATCCATTAGAAAAGAGCTATACAAGTTCATGAATCTGGAGGCCAGATAATCCAGTAAAACGGATAATTTTGTCTATAGATTCGCCGCCTTGAAGCATAGCTTTAGCGATTTCTATGTTTCGCTCCAGCTTGCCTTTTTCGAGACCCATTTGTTCACCCTCCTGTCTTCCTTTTTTCTCACCTTCTTGTCTTAATTTTTCCGCTACTGACATGGCAATTTGATTTAATTTAGGGTTAGATTGCTTAATGGTTTCAAGTAAATCTGGATCATCATCTACCTTCAACATATACAAAAAAACTTGATCAGCATAGCTAATATGGCCTTTTTCCAATAGATCTACAATTAAGCCTATATGATCAGCAAACCATTGATTAAATTTTCTATAAATACCTTGTTTTAGAACCATAGCTGCAAAAGCAGCCTTGTTATAGCTAAGTAGTTCATCTTCAGAGGTACTATAGAGATCAACCAAATGAAACTTGTCAAACATGCAAGATTTCGCTAACTTAGGATCAGTAAACATTGAAAATAAACTATTGGATCCTTTATAACGTTTTCTTCCATTATATATGCATATATTTAATATGACTGGAAGAGATACATTCCCGTTTTCTTTTAGATGCTGGCGAAGCAACTGCACATTGTACTCTATAAATCTTAAACCCATATACCTATCCTCAGTAGATTGGTGTTCCGTGAGGACATACAGGTAACATTCTTTTCCATTTATATTGGTTATGAACACTAAATAAGATTCTCCTTTTCTGCCAACTGGATCCACAAAGCTTTTATCCGTTAATCGTAACGCCTCCTGATCTATTTTTAAAAATAAATCTTTAGGTAGATTAGCAGCTAGGAAATCTAGCATAGCCTCTTTATTGCAAAACGTGTTCTTAAATACCGTATCATGCGGTTTATCTACGCCATCTTCTTTATTTTTTTTCTTAGTCATCTGATTAATAAGTTCATAGGATTAAAAATTAAAGAACCTGTTGTATATCAGATTCAGATAAACCAGTGAAGCGCATGATCTTTTCTACTGGATCATCTTCTTGGAGAATTAACTTAGCGATTTCTATACTTATTTTCTACTCTCACTGTTTTTTACTTTCTATTCTAGAGACTTTTATTTTTTTCTTAAAAAGGATCTTATCGTTTTCTTTTTCTAGTTTTCTGACCCTATGTAGTTGCATGATTTATTCTTTGAATAGTATCTCTTGCCTAAGGTTTGAGTAGATACTTTGTACTGAATTGAAGGCTTTCCATTATATGCTGTTCCCTTAAATTTGAACACTGAAAGGTAGACAGTTTTTATAGAATTTAACCAGATTACTAGATACTACAGCCTCAATTTTATGAAGAACTATAATATATTCATTTCTTCTTTAATTTTTTTCAATTCATTTGGCATATTACTCTTCCAGAAATGTTCTTTGAAATAACTTTTTAAAGCTATTATTTTTTGTATATCCTTAGCAAAAGGTGCTTTCTTAACATGATCGGGAATTATTTCGTTTTTTTCTGCTTCTGTTAAACCGGATGACCATAACTCAAACGCATTAGAAAAAAAGTCTTTCTCTAAATTCTTTAATCTTTCTAACCTATCTTTTCTTTGTTTAGCCAACTTCTTAAGTGCTATTTCCTGAGGAGACATATAATCATGCTCAACCCAAGCCCCACCTTTTTGTAAAACAGACATAAACGTTCCCAATTTATTTTTATATTTATTCAATATTCCAGATTTGTTCCTAAGAGCAAAAGAAAAGTGATCAATAGAAGTTTGAATGGTGTCTGCTGTATTAGTACCTTTACTATAAATTTGACGAATTTGCGGAATGCCAAATCCTATTTCTTCAAGATCTCTACAATCTATATTTTGCCATTCTTTGGGTAAAGAATGATTTTCATTTAAGGAAGTTTTTGTATCTTCAGTTTTTTTCACTAAGGATAAAGTATTCTTAAAGGATTGACCACTTTCTAAATCTAATTGCAACCTAAAAGCATTAACGAACGCCTTATCGAACCTAAAAACAGAAAAACCACTTTTCCCAGTTTTGCCACCAACCCGTTCCATAAGACCTTTTTCAATGATCCTTTGTACAACTTTCCTCAAGGTTTTTTTAGTTGTGTTGGTAACACTAGACAAAGTTTCAATCGTTACTGGACCTGTAACAGATTCTCCTCTAACCGTACAACAACTAACAAAATATCTAACCATGCGTTTTTGAATACCACAAAGTTTAGAGACTTCTTCATGATAATTCAACTTCGTATTGATGCTATTTTGACTACATTCTAGACCTTTATCGACCAGTTTATTTTCACTACTTTTACTAACTACTATTTTTATAGACGTATCATCTAACGTCTGGGAAGAATCCCTTATTGAACTAATGGGTTTATTTATACCTTGATTGATAACTTCATTCTGAAGCAAGTAAGGGGCCCTTCTTTTAGGCATAAACTTTTTCTTGGTTCCATCTTGGGTAAAAACTGGGGAAGTCATAATTTATATATTAATAACCTTTTATGATTTCTGGATTAGTCAAATGGGACGCAATATGGTTACTTTTCAAGTTATGCATTTCTAATAGTTCACGCGTAAAAGTATCAATATCCTCCCTACCTGCTGTGCTTGCAGTACTATCAAATACCGTTGATTTGCGTCTTCTGTATTTTTCAATTTCCTTACACTTCCTGATATAACCAGAAAACATCATTTCACCATATTGATGGTGTTTAATTAAATCAGAATAGGTATCTCTTGAATCCTTCTCTCTATTATCAAACTGATTCAGAATAATTTTCATTGGAATCTTCGGAATATCGTGATCATTACACATACGGTTAATCTCGTTAACCGTAATATCAATACCAGAATCACTAAAGTCACAAGGAGTCGTAGGAAGAACAACCATATCAGATGTAAGCACAGCAGCAGAAATAGATTGACCTAAAGAAGGTGGACAATCTATTAAAATTAGATCATAGGCTGAACGTAAAGGATCAACCTTGGACTTGAGTACTTTCTGAAGCGGTACTTGCTTTAACATAATAAAGTTATCAAGCACAGAGTTATCATAACGACTCGGCAAAATATCTAATCCAGGTAGCACATTAACTGTAGAGTTCGTTATCTTAATTAGACTATCATCCAATAAATCAATCAAAACAGGATAGTCATTAGCATTGATACCAAAAGACTTAGTCAAGTTCCCTTGGTGATCAATTTCAATAACTAAAACTTTTTTACCCATTAAGGTTGCACGTATAGCTGTTTCGCGACATAAAGTTGACTTTCCTACACCACCCTTAACCAAAACAAACACAACAACTTTACAGGGTTGTTTATATGGCGCAAACATTTTTATAGCTGTTTCGTATTCAAAATAAACCCTATTGCGAAGCTTATTGTAGGCTAATTTTTTTGACTTGAGTTGTTTATGAATAGCCTGGACGCTAACGCCCAATATACCGGCTGCTTCTATAGCTAACATTTTTGGATGCATCTAAATTTACGGTTCAATATGGTTTAAGTGATATAAAAAAATAACTACATAAACTTAAACTATAAATAACAAATTGGCAAGACTTTAAATAATTTTTTGATGTGTTTACAAATTTAATACCCCCCGCTAGTTATAGTTATTTTTTATTTTTTTGGTAGTAATTATAACTACTATAACGAGTTGTTTTGACTACTAATTTGACTACTAATTTGACTACTAAACAAATAAAATTAATGAACTGGTTTCTTGTTGTTAATGCTAATATTAATCAAATTTATAATTTGATTATCAGCTATATACTTAAAATTAGATTTATAATTTTTGTATTACATAACTGCTTCTAGTCAGGAAATTAATATACTAGTTTGACCACTAAATTGACTACTAAATAGACTACCAATAGTATATATATGACTACTAAATAGACTACCAATAGTATATATGTGACTATCAAATAGACTGCTATTAGACTACTAATAGGACTATTAAATAGACTACTAATATGACTACCAAATAGATAAAAATTATAAGTAATAAAAGGTATCAGACTTATGTAAGTATTTTATCTTTTAAATATTTTCAAGTTCTTGTGAAATTCCTTTTAATGTTTTTTTGACCGCACTTAAATGACTTTTATATCTGACTATCTCCTTCATATTTTTTTCTGTAGGCTCTATGATTAGTAATCGTTCTCTAATATTAACAGTCACTATTTCGCCTATTTCAAATCCTATCCTTTTTATCCATTTCCCTTCCAAACGAATAATTGGAACGTCTTTACCAGACCGGTATAATTTTTGAATCTTTATTCGACGGACTATTTTATCAATAAATATGGACATGATATTGGTTTTACTGAAATAGTATAAATAATACATATTTGTAGTAAAAATAATAAACATGTATGTACTATACAATAGTATTATGTTTTTATTAAGTATTTTTTGTGTGTATATTCATTGGTTGCATAATTAATATCTATTAAGTCACATAAAAAAATGAGTTTTGGAGAGCGATTAACCTTAGTTAGAAAAAGAAAAAAGTTGTCTCAATCAGATTTAGGCAAAAAAATAGGTATTAATGGGGATGCTTATGGTAGGTATGAGCGTGATGAGGTAAGGCCTACTATAGAGATGGCTGTTAAAATAGCAAAGGCTCTTGAAGTGTCTTTGGACTATTTGACAGGAAATTCAGACATTGAATTAGATAAAGATATGATGGTTAGGATGCAGGAGATATCTAAACTAGATGATAAGGATAAGCATTACCTTTTTATAACCTTAGATGCCATGATACGAGATTTTAAAAATAAGAAAGAGTATAGCTAATAATTATTTTATTTTCATTTTCAATAATTTATTTTTTGTATACATACATTTTTTATGTTTTTAGTTAAAATTTGTAGTAAAAATAATTTTGGACTAGTAGACTCGAATCATCAGGAAATTACTGTTTTTATTTTAGGCCCAAAGGGATTTAGTTAATCTATGGTATTAAGGATAACTACTCACATTCTGATCCTAATTCAGGTGGGTGGGCTAATAATTCATTATTTATTTTGAGTACTTTGCGCTTAATAGAATCGATAGACGTTTCTATATAATATAGCCTGTATTCCATAGTGGGGTCATTTGACTAAAAGACCGGTTTGTCTGATTTTAGTTATTAATTCCTTGTTAACCAACTGATTCTGGATAATCGTGGATTTCATTTTCTCTTATTAATTTTTCTATAATCATTCGAATATCAATCATTTTATATTTTCTATAAAATTCATAATTTCCTATCATTCCTATCAGATTTACAAACCGCCAAGAGATTGGCGACCATCGGATGATTTCTTGGCATTTCGTTGAATCGCTTTTTTCATAATGTTCATAGAGAGCCGATAAAATCGTTGCATTAAGTATAGTGGCCTGAAAAACTGGACAATATTTATAAAATATTGTCCAGTTTTTCAGGCCACTATACTATCAAAAAATGAATCTAAAAATCGAATGATCTTTTATAACTCATTATCTATTATATTGTAATCCATACAAAGTAATTACTGATTTCATAAATAACGAATTAAATTCGTAAATTTTAATCCTTTACGAACTTAAATGAAATAGCATAGCATGGGGTATCAATATGTAAGGGAACCTTTACGATTTGAGGAAGCAGATCGGCTCTGTCAGGCTTGTGAAACTGTTCAAGAAAAATTAATCGTATGGACTTTATTAGATACAGGGTTAAGAGTATCCGAATTGTGTGGACTTACTACAGAGCAAATCCTATGGCAGCAAAAAGCAATCCGTGTTTCTGGTAAAGGTGGACCATATGAGGGTACTAGGCAAAATCATGCGCAAATACAGGGGTCAACTTGGATATGGGAAATTATTGTACGTTAAGGCTCTATCTATATTATTAAATAGTTTGATTTAGAAAGATTTTAGGATATTAATTTTTATTAAAAAGTTAAAAGTTTTTTTGCTCATCTGTTAAATTATTTAATATATTCAACCGTTGAATACGACATATCTGTGCCTTGCTGTACCCGGTAGCATATGCAGTTTCCTGTATACTTAGTTTTTTGACATGTCTATAGTATATAACTTTTTTGTGTCTCTCATGATCAGCCTTTTTTCCTTTATATTTACCCTGTTCATATGCTTTTTTTATTCCTTGTTTTTGCCTATTTAGACGGCTTATCCAATCTTTATAAGACATTGTGGCCATTAGATCAATAATCATATTATTGATAGAGGAAATTACGGCCTGTGTTACTGGATCATTTTTATCTGGTTGTTGTTTATCTAACGCTTGCCAAGAGGTAGGTATATCCAGACTAACAATTCTGAGTTGATGTTGTTGAATCTTTGTTTTTAGTGTTTCCCAGTCACTGTTTGTTAACCTAGTTAATCGGTCCATTTGCTCTATGAGTAAGATATCATTTGGATGACTATCGGTCAATAATCGTGCTAATTCTGGTCTTTCCAGTTTTGTTCCACTAATATTTTCACGATAGTAACTGGCAATTTTATATCCTCTTTCGTGCACAAACTGATCCATTATATCTTTTGCTCAATCAGCAGACTGATCTTTTGTTGATGCTCTCAAATAAGCCCTTATGAACATGTTTTGATTAGTTAAATTATCTCATATAAATTATATCATTGAATCTATCGCATATAGGTTATCTCATTAATGCGATAATGTTGTATTTTGATTATCTCATTGAGGTGTACCCTTAGGAGATAAGGATTTACATAAAAATTAATTTATAAAATAATTATCAATGAAAACTATATGCCCAGGAGACAAATTTTTTCCCAGTCCGAAAGATCATCATTATTAGCTTTACCTGAAGATGAACTTACCCTAACCCGAATGGTTTATTTCAGTGCACAGGATTTGGAATTTATTAATATGCACCGTAAGCCATGCAATAGGCTTGGATTTTCTGTTTTGCTTTGTTACTTGAGAAACATAGGTATTACTCCAGATAAAAAATCATTACCTTCCAGTGTTTTACTCAAGTACATAGCTAGAAGACTTAATTTATCAGATGAACTTTGGCAGGATTATACATCAGGCCGAGACACTACTCGCAGAGAACATTTAGTAGAGCTGTACCGATACTTAGGATTGAAAAAATTTACACAACATATTCAAAATGATTGTATTTCGTATCTAATTCCACTTGCAATGCGCACTGATAAAGGTATTATTATAGCGCAAGAACTTATCAAGTATATGCATCGGAATAGTGTGATTATTCCAACTATAGATGTACTGGAGCGAACCTGTTCAAAAGCCATGGCTGCTGGTGATAAATCTGAAATAGAAGGATTAACTCGGGTGAAGAACAAAATCCTTTAAAATACCGAAATAATTTTGGTGTAATAGTAAACATTTTAGTCAATTTTTAACTAAAATTAATAAAATAACCGCTCCCTTAAAACAGATGCGACAGAACCTGTTAAAATACTACTACTATGTTCACTATACCTAAAGATCGGTTGATTAGTTGGTGGAATACTAACATACGTCATCAGGAAGATAATAATTTATATATTGTTGATAATAAAGGAAATAATTCTTATTATGATACGCAAGATCATTTGACATTAGTAATGTATACAGGTTCTTATAATACTGAAAATAGTACTACTGTTAGTTTGAACTCTGTTTTTCCTTCACTAGTCGTAGATCCTAAGGAAAACATAATATTTCATTATTGTGACTTATTAAGTCATGCTATTGATTGGGATTGCGCTATTTATATGAATGAAATAATTCAAAATTATGATAATGCAAGATTAGTTATTGCCATCAGTTGTAATAACTTAACAAAGATAAATTTCGAAAATAGTTCTTTTTATACGTATGTATCAATGTTTCGGAATAAAGTTAATTTACCACTTTTAGATCGCTTAGATATAGGTGTAATAACATTTGATAATAAGTATAATTGTATAGGGATATCCAAGGAAAATATACAATCTACTATTGCTAGTTTATTCCAAGAGCCTAATAATAAACCAACCACAAGCCGAGTAATTTTTTCTTTTGATCAGAAGAAAATTTTTAAATTTTTTTTCGAAACATATAATAGAGGGGATAAGGATGTTTTTGTTTTGAATACCCCTGATTCTGCTATAGCATTAGATAATACAATTATAACACAAAATGATAGAAATATATCTAATTTGGTAAATGTACTATGTACAAATATACAGGAAACCCTTATAGAAGAAATAAAAAATAATATTCTTTCTATAGAAAACCGATCAAATAATTTCCAAGAGATAATTAATCAATTGGAAAAAGGAATCAATATGCTTGTTAAGATTAAATCAGAACTCGATTCTTCTTCTGTTAGAACTAAGTTTTTCCTAAACAAAGTTGTTACTAATTTTAATGGTACTATTTCTAATGAAAGTTTATCATATGTTACACATAGCGATGAAATTATAGAGATTTTAATGGATATTCATAATTATTCTTGTATAGATAATGAGGATATATCAGATAAAAATACGTGTAAATTATCAGAATGTAACTTTTTGAAAGGATTAGAAGATGTTATTAATGATCTTAATATTGTAAAAAATTGGTATATTTTTTTAAATGAACTATATACTTGGTTATCAGAATATTATGTACAGAAAGATACTCATCGATATAAAGATGTATTAAATCATGTTCAGGCTGAAATTGAAATATTTCTTAACGCTAATGCAACGGTAGACATCAATAATGTTATACATCAATTTGCCATTAATTTCGCTTCCAATTCTGATAGGTTGAAGAAAACTGGTATTATTGACACCGTTCCGTTAAATCCAAGAAGACTTACTTTTTTAAATAAAACATTAGATTGGACATTAAAAAATACAACTAAATTCTCATGTGATAATGAGAGTTTAGTTGTAAAAGGAAAATATATTAGGATAAGTGATATTAAGGAATATAAAAAATATAACTGTAGTGAAAAATCGAAAAATATAACAATACTTGCATTAGATAAAACATTTATTGACACTAGTTTAAATGAAACAGGTATAAACTTATATATAATATCACCAAAACTAGAGGTTATAGGTAATCATCAAATAATATTAGATGGTGAGCCTGGAGTAGATCATTCTAATAAAATAGCACGTAAGCCGATTGGTCCAGGATCTCGTGGGAATGATGGTTTGCCTGGATTACCAGGTGGCTCTGCTGGAAATATTTTAGTTATAGGAAAAACTTTTATTAATTCTAGTAATCTAACCATTAGTGCTAATGGTGGTAAAGGTGGTAAAGGACAAGATGGAAGTGATGGAAATGGTGGTAAAGATGGAATACCTCCTAAAATTCCTTTAGATAAAAACTATAGTGTACGAATCTTAGAGAGTATCTTATCTTATGCAAACTGTTATAGAGAAGATGGAAATGGTGGTAAAGAAGAAAAAAAAATTAGAGTCCCTCTTATTAATTATTACTATAATGAGTGTGTTACTGGCGATATAAAATTATGTAAATCATCGGATATAGATGATTGCAAACAAGTACTACAATACACGTTTTTAAATAAAAAAATAAATTATAATAAATGTAATCGTATAAATTGTACTGAATACAATATTTATGGTAAAAATGGTACTCAAGGTGGTTATGGAGGAAACGGAGGATCTGGTGGATCGGGAGGCTATTTAGGAATTGTTAACATCATTGGATTAGGCACTGAACCAGAAATTATAGTTAATAGTTCTTTAGGATTTCAGGGAGAACATGGTATTGGAGGTAAAGGTGGGATTGGGGGTAGAAATGGAGACGTAATTAGAGTAGGTTACATAATGGTTCATTATAATAATTTATCTGATAACTTATGCTATTCTTATTGGGAAAAAATAAATCAGAAACCTTCAAATCTTTTTGCTTTACCAGGTAGTCCTGGCGTTGACGGTAATAATACCGATAGAATAAGAGAACCTGAACAAGTAGTTGGATATCCTGCTGATGCAATAAATACGTATAAACGTTATGCAAGAGAAAATTTAGTTGGTAATATAAATGAATCTAATTTAAAAAGTTTTCTTTCTGATTTAGATTACAATAAAGATATTAGAAATTTGTACGATGTACCATCATTAGTTAATGACTTTCAAATTTTAGAAGAAGATTACGCTAAATTAAATAAGAATATTTCTTTTTTACCCTTTTATCAATATTTATTAGATCGAGTATATGAATATAGCGATAATATGACACTTTATGAAAGTTGTTCAGATAAAAAAGAAGTATTGCGTTACTTAGCTCTCGCTCTTTTAAGTAAAATAGATCGATATTATCAAAGTGAATTAATTGTAAATACATCAAGTTATTTGAATAGAATATTAGTTGATATAAAAAATTTGGAAGATATCGAATATATATATTCATTAGATCAATCTATAAAAAAATATAACCAAGAAATAGACAGAGATATAAATCTGGCTAAAAGTTTCATTGAACAACTTAAAGAAGAGACCTTACAAAACATTGATGACATACAAAGTAAAAATACTTTACTTATTAATGATACATTGAAATTTATTTTTGATAATCAAGATAATTTATATGAAAAAAAATCTATTATAAAAAAAATTAAAAATTTACTAAACTTGAAACAATTTTTATATTTTATCGAGACTGGAACTTTATTTGTTGTTCTTTCTAGTGGATTAGCAAATTCTACAATTTTATTAATAGAATCTGGATTTAATATAGGAATAGGTTTAATTTCCAGTGAATTGGATATAAGTAAAGAAAAAAATAAAATATTAAATACATTAAATAACCTAAATGAATATAATTTATTAATAAAAAATAAAATACTTATTCCAATAATATCTTTAAAAGATCTGTTAGAAAATACAGAAAAAAAATTAAAAAATTTTAATGAAAATTATTCTAATCAAGAAAATATTATTGAACTAAAAAGTAATATATCATATTATAACAAAGAATTAGAAAATAAAATTAGTGAAATAAAAAATATTAAATATATTAGTTATAATTTACTAAATACAACTGAAGAAACAATAAAATTGTTTTATACAAATATTTCAAATATATATAAAAATATTGATATATATAAAGATATAAATTTTGAAGATTTTCTATTTATTGTAAATAATTTTAAAAATTCATTAATTGTTTTTCAAGAATCTTATGATATTTACAATGAAATAAAAAATGATAATGAAAAAATTAGTAAATTTTCTAATTTTATAAACATAATACATGATACAAAAGATGTATTATATAATAATAAAAATTATGCATACAAAATTATATTTCCTAATATAGAAAACATAAATATTTTTATTTCAAAAATTGAAAAAAGTTTAAAAAAAAATTATCATATTAATATCTATATGTTAAATTGGGAGATAAAAAAATATTTTAAATATTTTAAATATGAAATAGAAAAAATTTACAAATTATTTGATAAAAAAGAAGAAATATTTTTTTACATTGAAAAGTTACAAGAAAGCATATTTAAAACTATTGAAATATATGATAATATAAAATATTATGAACGTGATAAATCATACGCATATTTGATTAAGCAGGTAAGCAGTGATAAAGGCTTAGAAAGCTGTATAAAAAATTCAGACTTAAAAAATATTCTTGATAGGTTAAAAGTTACTATACAAACTAACCTTATTTTAAATAAATATGAAATTTTTATAAATGGTTTTGAGCAAAAATATTTAGGATTTTCACATTTATATATCAAAAAGAATAATTTACCAGATTCCATTCAGATAAACAAAAATGATATTAATAATTTAGTAAAATATTTTATAAAAAATGTAGTAGAAGATTTAAAAAAAAATTTAGATGATTATAGTAATTTTATTAAAAATGGTACGAATAAGTACATACATATTAATGGAGAATTTAATAATAAATTACATGGAACACAAAGAGCATTTTTTGTTTGGAACGGTCATGAAAATAAAATAATAATGGAAGATTTATTATCAGGTAGAGGTGTAATACTAAAATCTGACATAAGAAATGGAGTTGATCAATATTTAGTTAAGTATAAAAAAATTCATATTGGTTTTAAATTAAATTTATTAAATAGTTCGGAATCAGATCAAATAAATTTTTATAAAAGTTTAGCAGATTTTAACATAGTCATGCAGGATTTGGGTGATCATCATTATAAATGTCATAATAAAATATTTATTATTAAAAATTCTCCAACATATATGAGTTATACTTTTGATAGGACTGGAGATGGTATACCTAAAGATAAAAGTTACCACACTACTACAATTGAAAATAATGATTCTTTTCTTAGTCCATATACTACGTGGTATGTAAAAATTGATTCTAAATATAGAAATAGTAACTTTTCAACACTAGAAAAATATAAAAATCATATTATAGATCTCGAGTTAGAAGGAATAGCCGAATATATAGAGTTCAAATCTGGTGAAGAAGTATGTAATAATTTAGATTATTCTTATTTACCAGATCATACTATCGTAGAAGATATAGTACTTACTAGAACATCTGATCAAATTCATAATCATAGAAAACGTCGCAGTATAGATCCATACCATGATGTTGAAGAATTTCAACCTGTAACTAGTGGATCTAGTAGTAATATGGATAAGTCAATTATAAAAAATATAGCTGATTTATTGGGTAGGAGTTTAATGTCATTTAACCCAATAAGTCGAATATCCAATTGGTTTAGTAAGGGTAGAAATAATGTTTATCAAGAAAGCCTAAATATGTTAGATAACAATCTACTTTATGTAAAAATGATAAATATTGAATATTATTCTATAGAATTACCACCATCGTTACCAAGAATTTCAGATAATAAATCATCTACTAATATAAATAGTATAGAAAATAATTTAGTAAGCAATAGTACTTTATTATAAGTGACTACCTTATTCGATTAAAACAGGTGTTAAATACAGAAACGTACTATTCAGAAAGAAAATATACGCATATTGAGTCTGCTCAAGCATTAGCCTATAGAGGATATCTCCAAAAGACCTAAAAGAATCTACTGAAGATCGTAATTACCAGGGAAAAGAATTAGAGAAATCTGATGGTCAAGAATGTAGTGCAAACGCTTCAGTTTATCAAAATCTGGTCCATTCTATGTCATCTTTACCTATAATAATAATATAGGATATGGTCAGACAACAGGTTTACATTATGGAATACAATCCCTAATAATAACATAAGTTTATGGATCTGGGGAATCCTTTAACTCATCTTGTGAACAATTTAAGTATAAGGTAGCATAGGTGGTTCTGTCGCGTTTGATTTTATAAATAACAGGTCATCTATTGAAGCCCTCAAATATGACCCCAAATAAGCTAAAATTTTGCATCTGTTATCTTTTTAACATAAATTATACCGTAAGACTTAACATTTGTAGTGGTTTTATAAGGTATATAATATACCCAAAATGTTTATCATTTAACGTTCGTTTTAACTTATACAAAGTATCGAAGGAATAGAGACGTTAAATTATTTTCTAGAAGTATAGACATACTATAATCCTAAAGTTATTATATTGAAGGACATGATTGATAGCTCTTCTATATCCCTATGGTAACTTCAAAGTTTTTAAGTCCCAAGAACGACGTAGCCTTTCGTAAGATATTTGGTAGCGAAAAACATAAAGATATTCTTATCCACTTTATCAATGATGTGCTCAATTTAAAGGCCTCAGATAAGGTAGAAAAAGTTACATTCTTATCCACGATTCAGGATCCAGATATTGCATATAAAGAAAGAAAGTGTAGTAGATGTCTTATGCACAGACCAGTATGGGAAGCAAATAATTGTAGAGATGCAGGTTTCCCTCAAAAGGTTTTGAAAAAAGAGCCCAGTATTATGCCTCTAAGCCCTATTCCAGGCAACTCAACTCAGGCCAAGAATTAGGAGCTAGATACCAAGATCTCTAAAGCAGTGATCTTATAGCTATTACGGATTATGTATATTTCCTGATAAAAAGATTACTTATCTAATCATGTTATTCTAGACGCAAAAACGTATGAAAGAGATTTAAAAGACTTTTCATTCACTTTTATAGAGTTACCCAAATTTAATATTAGCTGTATAGAAGGACTCTTACTATTATAGAAAAGTGGTGTTACTTTTTTAAGCATGGCTCCTTCTACAAGTGAAGAAGACCTAAAAAAACTAATAGGCTCTGATTTTAGTTATCCAACGCGCTATGAAGCGTTAAATAGATTCAACTGGTCAGAAAAAGAATTGTTTACCTATGAACAAGAGATCAAGCGCATCAGGATAATCAGCTGTAGAAGATTACATGAAACAAAAATCTAGAGAAGAGCGTAGAGAAGAGGGAATCCGAATAGGAGAACAAAAAGGTAAGTTAGAGGGTAAGTTAGAGGGTAAGTTAGAAATAGCTAAAACAATGCTTTCTAAAGGCTACTCTATAGAAGATATTATGCTTATTACCGGACTACATTATTGTGATATTCAGTCTATTATATAGATTTTTATTCTGTCTCATCAAACGGTCCTTTTTTTAAGACAACCTAAATACCCACTTAAAATACTCCATAAACTATATCATATTCCGATCCCAAAAAACAAAATATCATAAACTCATGGTTTTTAATATTTTTGAGACAAACCAAAAATATAGGTCATATTAAGAATAGATATGAAAGATCTACATAATACTCTATAAAAAGTTCGCCATGGCGAACTTTTTATAGAGTATTAATAAACTCCTGTAATGCATACTTTAGTTTTTGTTTAACTAAATCGTCTATATTTCTTAGCCCCTTATCTTTTACTATAATATCACTACCAAAAAGAAAAAATTGAAGAATAGGAAACTTATTTTGATCACTAGAACCAGATATAATACTATTTATTTTCTGTATATCATTTTTCTTTAAAGCTTTGGTAATATTTCTAAGTTTATTCCTAGAAGTTATATTATGATCAATCAATTTATTTCTTATATCTTCAGGAAACTCAGAAAAAGAAATATACTCTGAAACAGTTCCCTTAGAAATAGATATTGACCTAGCTAAATGTTCTTGACTTTCAAAAACCGAAAATTCTAATAGTTTTTTAAATGCCATCCCCAATTCTATTGGAGTAAGGTCATTACGATGTATATTCTCTATTAAAGCAATAGAATTTGAATGCTGAGTATCTTTCAATATTATACAAGGAACCTTAGTAATACCAACTAATTTAGAAGCTCTCAATCTTCTTTCGCCACTAATAACTTCATATTTACCACTTGATTCTTTAATAACTGTAAGAGGCTGACAAATACCATGCTCTCTTATTGAATCAGCCAACTTAGATAAATCTTCTTTATCAAATGACTTCCTAGCTTGATTTTTAAAAGGAACAATTTGGTCAACATTTAAAAAATAAAATTCTCCTACTGACTTATCCAATCCAATACTAGGTCTAGAAGAAGGTATTGATACTGGTTTAGCTATTTTTTTCATATCTTCTGATATTTCTTTGTACTTTATCTTTCTAGCCATTTTATCACTTAATTTAGTTATCCTACTTTTTATAGATATTATTACCATAAGCATATCTATCTAAAAGATGAAAAGTCAGATCTAGTATATCTTCTAAAGCTATAGAGTTTTTTTTAGCAAAAAGTACCAAGGGCTTACCTATTTTAGCAGAAATATTAAAATCTTCACTCTTCCTTACAGCGAAATCTTCTTTAATATACGTTTTATAATATGTTCTCAACAAAGACATTGACTCTGCGGAACTAATCGTTCTATACTCATATTTATTTGGTATAATATGCATACATTTAGGAATTATTCCTGAATGAGTATAAAAGTTATTTAAATCCTCTAGCAATATTTTTAAACCATTTAAACTATATGGTTGTGTTTCACATACAAGGTTAATTACATCTGAAAAGAAAACAATATTTCTGTTTAGAAAACTAACCGTTGGATTAGTATCTAAAAATATAAAGTCATAATCAGATTCTATTAATGATAATTGTTCTGAAAGTTTGTTAAATGACTGTTTTTTATCATAAAAAATAGATTCAATACGGGTCAAAGATAAATTTGAAGGTATAAGATCAAATCCTAAAAATATATTCTTCTTTACATCGTTAAAGGAAGCTTTATTGGTAAGTAGATCGTATAAAGTTAAAAAACAACTATCAGATTGTAATCCAAAAGAAGTAGACAAATGAGCCTGAGGATCAGCATCTACAACTAAAACACTATAGCCCATTAAGGCAATATGTGAAGATAACTGAAAACAAATACTGGTCTTTCCTACACCTCCTTTAAAATTATAGAAAGCAAATTTTTTATTTAATATGGGAAGATTTTTATTCGAACGAACAGATTTTATAATATTACGGCTATCATGTATAGAAAACTTTTTATTTTTTAATTTATAATCTTTTAATTTACTTAAAGAATTAGAATCCATATACTCACCAAGCATATTCTCATTTATTCTGGACAATATTTCTATATATCTGATACTCAACCGATCTTTATTAATATCAATCATTTATTATAAATATAAAAAAGTTCGCTGCGGCGAACTTTTAAGTTCGATTTATTAATTACGAAATTAACATGAAAAGTCATAAATGTGTTATTACATACTATACAGAATTATAACACTATTAGAAACAAAACTATCTAATTCAATCGTGATAAAAACAATATTTTATATATGAATAACGTATATAATCTTAAAATTACCACACCTAAATGAGAAACTATAAGTCTAAAATATACTTATATTAATCATATATAAAATGAGTTATTCACCAGTTTTATTTACAAAATAACCATATAGTTTTCTACTAACTAACCTTTCAAAACCTGCTTCTCTCATTGCACTTCCTACCAACTTAGTGTTTAGCCTAATAGCAGTTCCAACTATATTCTGTAAATACCTAAGGATATTTGTAGCTGTCATAAACTCCCCTTCAAATTTAGTAGAAGGTGAAAGATACTGGGTTATTAATTCAGCCTCTGTGGACTTAGTAGTAAAATCACCAGATCGAATTTTTAAATCCGATAAATCCTCTTCACTTAATTCACCACTGAATTCATTCAATTTGTATAAAAAATAAGCCTGTTCCCAAGATTTTTCTACTATATACCTAGTTGCGTCACTTAAAAAATCAATAGAATCTACCTCAAAACTAATCCATCTACTATAACCAGATTCTGATCGCAAAAACTCAACATCATTCGTACTACCTACAAAAGATGCGATACGAGAAGACGTTGTCTCATCCTCCTGGTAGGGTAAACGTACATTTATATAACGTTGGGACAACCAATTCTTAAGCATTTCTGAATTACCTCGAAATTGATGAAGTTCATCTAGATTTATTATAAAATTTCTAATAAGAGATTTTTGAGCATCTTTTTCATTACTTATAACGGGATTAGGATTATAATACTTTATAAGAGAAGATGGGCATAAGAACTCACAGAAATAACTTTTACCTATATTTTATTTAGGAGAACACAAAATTAAAGCATGTTTATTTATACCTGCAGGATTAAATACAGTTCTAATTGCTCTTACCATCCATTTTTTAAGATGCGTATACCAATAATGTTTGTTAATAGGGGTAGGATCTTTTAGATGAACATAACTAGATAGTTCAAGAACATAATCTCTATTTTCATCAAAATCTTCACCCTCAAAAGATAGAAAATAATCTTCTATAGGATTAAAACGTTCTACAAAAAAAGACTTTAATATGCAGTTAATCAATTCTAAAGAGCATTCGAAACCATGTCTATCCAGATTATCCCTTAACTCATTAATATTAATTTTTTCCCATATATTACTTTCCTTTTTAGTACTCATCTCGCGTTCTTGCGTAACAATATTCAATCGAAAATTAAACTTATTACTCAAATAGTCTTTCACTTTAGCACGTTTAGTATTAACCGTTTTTATAACTTTAGGGGAAGAAACAAAATTTGTAGAAATCGACTAATAAAAACTGAAAATCATCAGAATCATATTTTTTAAAATACTCTGCTACATCTTTTACTTCTTCTGGCAATGGAATTGAGGCAATTCCATAAGATGTTTCCAATTTTTTAGAAGCACTTTTACCAGCTGAATCATTGTCATAGCAGCTTAATAATACAGAAGTTCTAGTACGTAAACTTTTCAGCAAATCATCGCTAGGCATTTGATGCTCAGACTGTAAAGAAATAACATTCGTAAAACCTTTAGAATAAGCAGAAAGACTATCCTTTTCTCCAGCCGTAAACAATACATAGTCTAAATCTCCTTCTGGTAATTGGAATAGACCAAATACATCATCTTTAGTTTGATTCTTGTACGAAAAAGACTTTTTTTGTCCTTTAAAACTTGGATCATCTAAAAAGGATGATGATATTTCTGGAATATATACTTTTACCCTACCAGATATATGATAAGCTGATACAATCTGATTTCTTCCTTCATATTTAAAACACAAAGACCTTCCTGAATTACTCACGTAAGACAAATAACTTACTTGTCTTACATCAAAATGATCTAAAACAGATTGTGTAATACCATATTGTGACCAGTATTTCAGATATAGATTAAAGATAAGAGATTCTGAATCGGATGGTATATATTCAATAGATAGAGTTTGGGAAGGTAAAGAGGATTCTGGTTTTTTATCTAAAGATAATTTAGGAAGAACAGGTTTTGGAATAACTTTTATATCTTGGTCACTATCTAACCCCAAACACATTTCTTGGTTAATTACTGCTAACACTTCTTTAAATTGTGTCGTACAATCTAATCCATAGAAATCTGCCCACATTTTAAAGGCATCTCCCTGGTGACCAGTATTGAAACTCTTATAGAACCATTTTCCCTTATTATCAGTGAAAATACTCATTGAAGGTCTATTATCCTTTTCAGAGAAAATAGATTTATAATTTTTTTTCCTTACATTTGAATTAAATGTAGGAACTAAATGGCGGATGAGATATTCCTCTCCTCCACACCTTTCAAGGATTTTTTCTTTCGTTAGCATAAGATTGTTTTTAATCCCTTGGAAGGCTAGTTCTTACATCTAATCTGGGTCCAACCAAAATAAAATAAGAAGTAGCCTTCTTCGGGAGGCTATTTTATTATTTTCTGCTGTGTTTCTCGAAAATATCAAGGTAATCTTCCTTAATACCCTCCTTAATTACTATATCAATACAACTTTTAATAGTCCCTTTCAGAGTAATATTAATCCCTTTACTTAAGATATTCATGTGAATAGAGCGTAAAGACATATACTCTTCTAGAGACATGTTAAAACTACAGTTTCTAACTATTTTTTCTTCTTTTTTGTTCATTTCATACTGATTATGTATGTGATTTACATTAATCAACTAACTACTTATTTTCATTAAATAAAATTACATAATAAAAACATAAAAAACAAACTAACAGTTTATATATAAAAACGTGTTAACATCATAAATATTTTATAACCCATAGTTAAGGTTATGAATGTAATAACGTAAGATTGACGTAATATAAACGTAAGATAAAAAATATGTATTTATTATTGTATATCAACATAATATAATAAAATACGTAAGAACGTAAGATAATATTCCATATATGTATAGGTATTATATAACACCTATATATATGTATAAATATATATTTGTTTTTATACACAGTATAATATCTTACGCTATTACGTAAATGAAACTTTATAACTTATAATGAAAATAAAAATTGACGTAAGATATAAAAAATTATCTTACGTCAATCTTACGTTCTTACGTCATTTTGTATAAGTATATATATATACATAGTATGTATATATAATACTGATAAACAATACGTAAAATATGTATTGTTAGTATTCTATGTGCAATATACTTCCTTTACCTCCTAAATCTCTTAAAAAAACATAAAACACTGATTATAAATAGTTTATATATCATGAAGTGTAATTTTATATCTTTTTTTGAAGGACACTTAGTTTAGATACATATAAAAATCTTACTTATATGATTATGAACAAATTCATATGTGTCTAGAGGCTATTTTAACCAAAAATGGAAAAATGATACTTCATAATAACATGATAACAGTGATAATCAATAATTTCATATGTGTCTAGAAGCGATTTTCAACAAATGCGATAAAAAGACACTTCATAAGAACATTATAATACTGATTATCAATAACTTCATATGTGTCTAGAAACGATTTTGACTAAAAATGGCAAAATGACACTTCATGAAAAAAATATATAACTGATTATGAATAGTTTAATACTTTTGTATGTGTCTAAACTAAGTGTCCACCTAAAAAAATAGACTTTAGACACATACAAAACTAATATTTAACTGATTATGAATTATTTAACTATTTTTCCCCTACTTTAGGAAAAAAAAGCCCTACCGATCCAAAGACAACTCCAACCCCATAACAGTAGGTTCCTTGCTTTGCTGCTTACGCAACTCATGTTCCTGCCCACTACGCACCAGCTCTTTTTGGAGCGTTTTAAGCATTTCTTGATTACCCAGTATAGCTATCAACTCCTGACCCCAGTCTTTAGAACGAGAAGGAATAGAATCCTTACAAACCGCCTGATGCCCACGAGCCAACCCACTAACTGTTTTATGCATTTGCCTACCAGCTGGATCACTATCAAAAGCCAGCGTTACAGACCGCCCACGCTCCTTAGCATGCGCCAAAAGAGTCCCTAATTCCTTTTTGATGCCTTCTGATAAACTTCCACAAGTAGAGATATACATCGTTCTACCATCATCCTTATGAATTTGTTTATGACTTAAAGCGTCTATAGGGCTTTCTGTGACCACAATAGCCTTCACAGATATATTTGGATCAACTAATACAGATAAGCCCCTAGGAAGCACTTTTTGGAAGTATTTAGAGCTATTATAAAATCCATCTGAAGCTTCTTTAGCATCAAACTGATAACTGATCGTACTACACATAACACCCTTACCATTTCGATCTAAGTCCCTGTATAAGGCAAATACTGCTTTATCGCCCACCTTAACACTTGGATAATGTTCGTAGGTAGACCTATCAATACCCCTACAATGCAGATAATTGTTTTTTTCATGCGTAACCACTTTATCAAAAGCTTCTTGCGCTATATAACGCTGAGAAGCACTATCTGTAATTTCTAGAGACAACGATTTTTGATCCCTAATAACCCGATCATCTAAATGACGGCTAGACAAACCACAAATACTCTGATAGGTAAAACCACGATTTTGCATAAAGTCTACTATAGTACCTTTGTCTTTATCATCTACTAGAGACTTATACATCCAATGACCATTCTGATTGGGACCATTTTTAATGAGAACCTTATCACCTTCTTTCTCCATAACCGCCCAGGTATTGGAGCTTTTAGACTTATCCAATACATACCCCATAGAAGAAACATGTTGAACCAGATTAACTTCACGTTTGATTCTTTCTAAGTCACTTTTAATAAGATTGTCCCTTGTCGTTTTACGTGTAGTTTGCGCATAAGAAACATCTCTTTTAAGCGATTTATTTTCTTCTTCTAAGGAACGGATCTTATCCTGTACATTTTCTAATTCCTTTTTAGCTTTATCACGATAAAAGGGATTTAAGCTATTGATATGTTTGGTAGCTTGCTCTACTTCCCTTTCAATTTTATTAATGCTTTTATAATATTCTTGAGTGGTAGTATGATTTCTACCAGTTAGTTTAGTTTCTATGCCACGTTCTAACCCAAAAGGAGCCATAGCTGCTGCATACCTATTTTGGTAACCTTGTAGCTTAACTGTACCGTGTCGGTATTCTTTAGCACTTAGCCGTCCATCTTGAGTAATAGGAACAACTACACAATGAATATGGGGGGTATGTTCATCTCTATGCACTGAAAATCGAACAATATTTTTTTCTCCTCCAAATTCTCTACAAGCAAAATCCCAATTGGCTTTTTTCCAGCTTTCAAATAATGTTTGATTGGATTCTATCTCTTTCATTCGATCATGACTACCGGTCATTACCAAACCCAAAGCTTTAACGGCATCTGATCGAATGGCTTTCTCTTTGGTATATCCTTCTTCTATTCTTGCGTCAACCATTTCAGATAAGGATTTACCACCTGTATGGACCAATTCTTCATTTAAATGACTTCTAGAATGATCTATATGAAGACCTAATTCTGAATTTAAACTTTTCTCTGCCTCATCCTCATATAAGCCTGTTTTCCTAACTTCTTTGCAGGATCTATCTATATGCCTACCGATTCCGATTAAACCTTTCTTGTAGCCCTTTATATTAAATGTTGCGAATGACATGATAAATAATAACTATACAAAACAGGGGGATTTTCTTTCCCATTTGCTCCTAAATAACATAACAGACTAAAGGTAAACATATTTGGGGGGAAACAATGATACCTTACGAAGTAAGGGTTAATGAGCTAATCCTTACTCCCTAAGAAGCCACCTATTTTTCCGATAGAACACCTGAAATATACATATAAACCATGTTTTACCAAGCTAATGGGAGGGAAAAGTTTTATAAAAATTATGTCTGATTAAATATATTATACTATATTTGAACTACTATAAAATTTATAATTTTAAATTAAAATAAATTACAAAAATATGGAGCCTAATATTAAAATAATGGTAGAAACGCTTATCAAAGAAGGAGTGGATATGGATCTTATATTAAAAGCTTCTGGACTATCTACAAAAGAAATAGAAGAAATAAGCCCTTTAGCTTACGGAAGATATGTAGGAGCTAGAAAAAAACTACTAGAAATAGCCTATAGAATGATAGATCTTGGTTATAAAACAAATGAAATAGTAAAAGTTACTGGATTCGTTACTTCTAAAATAGAAGACTTAAAAAGTAAAACAAAAACTAAAAAATAGGACTATTTTTTTGATAAAAAAGTATGATTTTTAATAAAATTAAACTATATTATAATATATAAATAAAAATGTAAAAAACTATGTAAAATACATGTAAAATGAATGTAGAAAATTTTATCACATCAGTAGTTGATAAATATATTAAACTAAACCCATATGAAATATCAACAAAAGAAATAAAAAATATAGACCATGAAAAATATATAAAATCTAAAAAAGAACTAATAAAAATAGCCTGTAAAATGATAGTTATTGGTCATGAAAAAGATGAAATAACTAAAATAACTGGAATATATAATGAAAATTTAGAAAAATTAGAAAGTATTTTTAATACTAAAATATTATGAATTAATAAAAAATTTTACTATATTATATATAATAAAAATAATAATAAATACTATCATGATAAGAAGTAATTATACATGTTATGGAAAATATATAGGATATAAAGAAAGAACAATAAAAATAGCAAATAAAATGATATTTCTAGGTTACAAAAAAGATGAAATAGTAAAAGTAACAGATGTTCCTTATGAAATAATAAGTAAATTAGAATACAATATAAAAAATGAAAAATAGTATTGATAATTAGATATATTTTAACCATATAAATATTTTATAAATATGGAAAATAAAATTAAAATAATAATAAAAAAACTCATTCAATCACGTGTTGATATGAATGCTTTCCTTAAAGCTTCTGACTCATCTATACAGCAAGAAATAGTAAAAGTTATAAGAAATGGATATAAAAATAGAAAACTCGTAATCCTAAAAAAGAAACCATTTAGATACTAATGATAGTTTTCTATTTTTTTCTAGCTTTATTCTTACTCCAGGCACTTTATTGGTTGAAATTAACTGGTATCCCTTTAAACGACCGATACCTTAAATGGATGGTTGAATTCCTATTTAAGTCAAAATGTACCTTTTATTCTAGACTGATTTTAGTGGGGTCTATTTCTTTTCTAGGTTGGGACCGATTGAAAACATTTATAACAAATGCATTCGACAAAAATAAAAGTTGGATACCACTGGTAATATTTTTTTTCTGGTTAATATTTACAATTTGTTTTGTTTATTTCGAAAGAACATGTCTCTATCTATATTCGTATAATTTTCTAAAATCATATATCTCATTTCCTTCCCATTTGTTTATACTTTTTTTGCTGTATTTCGGTATACCCTTTTGGTCTCATGGAGACATAAAACCTTTTGTAAAAAAGGATAAAAAGTCTATATCCCTTCCTAAGGGATACGATAAAAATTCACCTTTTAGTATAGCTATTGCTACAACCAGTGGTAAGCTTCCCATCAATAATCCTCAGAGAGGTATCTATATATTAGGTGGAGCTGGCAGTGGTAAAAGCATATATATTTTAGAGCCTATACTTTACGCCATGATAAAAAAAGGTTATTGTGGGATTGTATATGACTTCGATTTTGAAGGGATTCAAACAGATCTCCGGGGAAAGTGCTGTTTGTCTAAGTTTGTCTATAATTGTTATGTACAATTGCCAGAAAAAGAACAAAATAAACTTTCCTTTAAAACAATTAATTTTACAGATTTAAATAAAAGTAGCCGTATAAATCCTATAGATCCGCTTTATATAGAAGATAGAGAATATTTAGACGAATATGTAACGGTATTATTAAAAAACCTTAATCCTGGTCAGAAAGATGATTTTTGGCTATTAAGTACCAAATCCCTTCTAAAAGGGATGATTATATATTTGTGTAATCAAGCCCCAAACTGCTGTACCTTACCCCATGTGTTACTCTTAGCCACCAAACCTATAGATAAAATATTACGCTTGATAGAACAAGATAAAGAGGCCTATATGTATTCTAGTTCTATATTTGATGCTTATAAAGGCGGAGAAAAGTCTTCTGCTCAATTATCAGGTATTACAGCAAGTTTTAAAACAAGTTTACAGCCTCTTCTTAATAAGAAGTTATTTTGGGTATTAAGTAAGAATGAAGTGAACTTAACTATAAATGATAGATATACTCCTACACTTCTGTGTATAGGTAATTTCCCACCTGCTAAATCAGCATTTAGTCCAGTAATATCGTTATTGCTAACGGTATGCTTTAAATCTATGTATGGACATGGTAGGACTAAAAGTTTCGTAGCCATAGATGAGTTTCCTACCTTGTATATTCCCGGTATCTCAGAAATACCAGCTACAGCCAGAAAATATGGGATTAGTACAATTTCCTGTATTCAATCTAATGCACAACTAGAAGATACGTATGGCTATGTAGGCGCTAAAAAACTCAGAGATATGTTAAGTAACCAGTTTATAGGCAAATGTGGGGTTGAATCTTTTGGTTATGCCAGTTCCCTATTTGGTAAAGAAGCGCATATAATAAAATCTACAAGCTCCTCAGAAACCTATCATGCTGAAGGTAAAGGCCCCAATACTACTAGAGGCGAAAACATCAGTATCCATGATAAAGATGTGATTCAATCTCAAGATTTTGTAAAATTTCCTGTGGGTTATTTTGCAGGCAGTGTGGCAGAGAGTGAAGGTACGTTTTTTGAAGAACAGTTTAGACCTGTATCAGACTATGATAAGTCCTTTAAAAACACAG
Source organism: Candidatus Cardinium hertigii (assembly GCF_050864915.1). GTDB lineage: Bacteria > Bacteroidota > Bacteroidia > Cytophagales > Amoebophilaceae > Cardinium > Cardinium hertigii_D. The sequence continues at coordinate 49,899 of NZ_JBOZWY010000004.1, read as the reverse complement.
TATTAAAAGATTTACCAGATATAAATTGTGTTAGCAATGAAGATATTATTCTGAACCAAAAAAGAATAGAAGAAGAAGTAGATTCTATTATGTTCTAGCCAGTACCCGAAGATATTAAGTTAGTTATCAGTTTGATAAAATATTTTCTCCCATTAGTTGTTAATAAATTTATAAATGGAGACCAGAAGGTTATATACATGTAAATGCTGTAGTAAGGTTGTAGGCTATCGTGATTTTGAGGATGACGAAATGATCCATAAAAATAAACCCTATATATGCGACACTTGTGGTAAAGGTTTTGTAAGTATCTATAGTCTGAAAGTTCATCATAGGTCTCATACAGGAGAAAGACCCTATAAATGTTCGTTATGTGATAAGTCTTTTATAACTTCCTCTTCCCTTAGGCTCCATGAAAGGACGCATACGGGGGAAAAACCTTACAAATGCGATACATGTAGTAAGTCATTCATAACTTCTTCGTCTTTGGAAGTTCACTCCAGAACCCATACAAGTTTAAAACCTTATAAATGCGACATTTGTGAGAAAGCTTTTAACACCTCATATGAACTTAAACTCCACCACAGGAATCACACAGGCGAGAAACCCTATATCTGCCAGACCTGTGATAGGTCTTTTAGAACTTCTTTTCAATGTAAAAAACACCAAAAAATTCATACTAGATCAAATCCCTATAGGTGTAATATATGCAATATGCGTTTTAAACACTCCTTTGCGCTTAGGATGCACCAAGGAACCCATAAGATAGAACCTTTAAGCTTGTTTTAAATTATAACCTTATAATCAACATACTATGTATAAATATATCTCGCATAAACTTTTTAAATACTTTTTAACTTTTTTATGTTTGGTTACTAGTGTATCCTTTGGAAGTTACCGGATCATTGTGGACGAAAAAGGAGAGATTATCGGTAACAAAAACAAGCGTAAGTTCGTATGGAAACGTCACGCCCCCTTTGGAATGGTTTTGGTACCCTCAGGAACTTTTTTAATGGGAGGTGATGTAAACCAATCCGTTATTCCCCATACCCATGTTACCGAAGTTAAAACAGTAGGCCCATTTTATATGGACGAAACAGAAGTTACAGTAGCCCAATACTTGGCTTTTATAGATATCGTTAAAGATGATCCAGAAGCATATGGCTTAGACCTAGATTATATAAACAGCAAATTAATGCCAGATATGAGTAGCTGGCAAAGAGACTTTGGATTTATGTTTATGGACGATTCATTTGGGAACAGCTATTGTAATGATCCAGCATTTGGAGACCGTCCTATAGTAGGTATTAGTTTTGAAGCAGCCAAACAGTTTGCCCGAGTTCGCTCTATTTATAGGAATAAATATTTAGCCTCTAAAGGGCTTCCTCCAGCCCCTGATTTTAGGCTTCCAACTGCTGTAGAATGGGAGTATGCAGCAAAAGGAGGCAGCTCTTCTGCACAATATCCATGGGGCGGACCTGCTGTAAGAGATAGCAAAGGCAATTTGCTAGCTAATTTTAAGGTTACCAAAGGAAATTATGCAGCTTCTGGCTATACCTACACTTCTCCCGTAAAAGCTTTTCCTCCCAATCCATATGGTCTTTATGATATGGCCGGGAATGTTTCAGAATGGTGTCAAGATGTTTACAGTCCTACAGGGAAAGATAGCCTAGATAGGTCTACGGATACATCTACTATTTTTAGGGTTATAAAAGGCGGCTCTTGGAAAGACTATGCCTATACCCTACAAACAGCTGTTTGTGATTTTGAACGCCAAGATGTAGCCAGGTGCTACATTGGCTTCAGATGTGTGATGTCAGCTGTATAAATACTTCATAAATTTTTAGCATACCATGCATCAAATAAATACTTCTTTTAAGGATAAATTCTATAAAAGCATCATGCCTGTTATTTATAACCTTGGTGCAGCTGTTGTTATTGTAGGAGCTATGTTTAAACTATTAAACCTATCTGGCGGTAGCTTAATGTTAGGTATTGGCCTATCTGCTGAAGCATTAATTTTCCTTTTAAGTGCCTTTGAACCTAAACCAGAAGAGAAAAATTCTTCTGCAAGTTATCCTATTCCATCACCTGCTGATCAAGATAAATGGATGCATTATATGCATCAAATAGAAGCTATGACCCATACATTAAGTGATATGAATGGACTTTATAAAAAATCTTTAGGTGATAAAAGTATGCTATACGACCATTTAAATACTGCTTTAAAATCAATAGAAGAAGCTAGCAGTCAATCGGAAATATTTAAAAAAGAGCTTACCGCACTTAATGAAAAGATTACTGCATTAAATAATATATATACCAAAACCTTAAATGCTTTTAAGCGTTAATAGATTTATTTTTTTATCTGTAAAAACACCGTTTTAATCTTTTTATAGCATGTCTATAGCCCACTTAACAGCTAGACAAAAAATGATAGGTGTGATGTACCTAGTATTAACGGCTATGTTGGCCCTTCAAGTGAGCTCTAGCGTATTGGATAAATTTATGCTATTGAGCCTAAGTATGGATAAAAGAAGACAGCTACAATTAAACCAAAATGAACGTTCTATTCAGTCATTAAAAACAGCGGTTTCAGATATGGGTGGTCGTCCTGTAGATACCAAGGTATTAGAAAAAGTAGTCTCTATTCATAAGGAAACTTTAGATCTTATGTCTTATATAGATGGCTTAAAAGATCAGTTAATTACCTTATCAGGCGGAATAGATCCTTCTACCCATTTACCAAAATCTCTTAAAAACACTACTACCGTATCTCGTTTAATGTGTAACCAAGGAGAAGGTGATATACTAAAAAGCAAATTAACGCACTATGTAGCGTATCTATCTGATCAAACCCATCATACTTATCTTCCTATTGCTTTTGATGGGAAAGCGCATCCATTTTTTAGTCAAAATCCCAATCAGTCCAGCAAAGATTTTGTGGCTTTAAATTTTGACCATACTCCTATTGGTGCCGCCTTTGCTACGTTAAGCCAGTTTGCTTCTGAGGTGGTTTCTACAGAAGCAGATGCCATTAATAGATTGTGCCATCATTTAGGAACTGGAGACCTTAAATTTGATCAATTTAAATTACTAGCCCATACAGCATCATATATTGTTCCAGCAGGTAGCCAGTATAAAGCAGATTTAGTATTATCAGCTTCTTCCTCTGCTGTATCACCAGAGATGTGTATCGATGACCAACCTATTTTTGTACAAGATGGCGTAGGAAAAGTTTCTTTTACAGCTTTACCTGGTAAATATGACGACCAAGGTTTTTCCAGAAAAACATTTAAAGCCTCTATAAAATTAAAATTACCAGGTGGCAAGGAATCTACCCTTACCCAATCTATTCCCTATGTGGTTGCCAAACCAGTTATTCAAGTAAGATCTGCTTCCATCCAGTCACTATACTACAATTGTGGGAACCAACTAAACATTCAGGTTCCCTCTTTAGGAATAGCCTATAATCCTATTTTTAAGGCAGAAGGTGCTGTAGTAATACAAAGTGCTAAAAAAGGTGTTATAACCATCATTCCTAAATCCAAAGACAAAGAAGTGAAGTTAAAAGTATATCAAGAAGGTCACCTAATTGGTACAGAATCCTTTATGGTACAAGAGATTCCAACCCCACAAATTTCCCTTACCAGTAATAATAAACCTATTGATCTTCAAGTAGGACTACCTGTATCTGCGCTTAGAAGGTTAGAAGCAGAGGTTATTTCCAATAACCATTTTAAGTCTTTTTTACGAAAAGATGCTAGGTATCAGGTAGTAGAATGGACTGTTACTTTAGCAAGGGGTAGTAGACCTATACAAACTTTACATCTAAACCAACCCGTTGCAGATTTATATCGCCTTACTGCTTTATCCAAACCAGGAGATCGATTGGTAGTGCAAATAAAAAAATTAGAAAGAAAGAACTTTAAAGATGAAATAGAAACCATTGTAGATAGATCCTGTTTTAATATCATACTCCATTAATCCTATGTCTATACATAACTATTTATTTGTTTTATTGCTTTTTTTCAGTTCGACTCATTTATCTTATGGTCACTATTTATCTAAAAGCTATAATCCCCATTCCATTCGTCCTATAGATAGAGCTTACGTCTTATATGCCAAAAAAGTTTTTAGGGATATTCTTTTAAGTGTCGAGCAAAACAGTCCCTGTTTTATACCTGGCAAAGAGATATCTAAAGTCCTTGTAGATGGCGTAAAATCAGGTTTACTGCTACCTTATCAGGATGATACCCTTACTACAGTGATGGATAAAAAACAGTTCTTAAAAAACCTACAAATTGAATCAGGAAATAGTGCTTTACAAAGTACTGAATTTTATCCAAGCGAGATGTCGTTGTTAAGATTGGTAGAGCATATACTTTTCGATAAGATTACAGCTAGACAGGTGTATGATATAGAATCCATTCAGTTAATAATTCCTGGTAAAAACCATCCACCTACCTATTTAGACCATACCATAGCTACTTTTAAATACAAAGATATAGTAGCCTATTTTAGTACTTTACCATTTGAATGAGTCTGTTGGTATAATAGGTCTAATGCGGCGGAAAATATAAATTGGATAGATGCTTTTACCCTTAGGTTATTTGCTAGCACCATTGTAAAAGTAGATGATCAAGATAATCTAATCAATACAAAAAGCTTATCAGAAGAAAGCTATCTAGATCTGGAAGAGTGGCTATCCGAGTATTAATATTTATATACCTTATAATAACCTTTTTTGTAACTTATAAATAATTAAATATGTTGTATTTGTACCAATAGATACATTTAAGCAATTATTACTTCCCAACTATTTAACGCTTCTTAGTAAGCTATATTTATGACAGAAAGACTAAAACATGATGGTCTCGCCAAACAAATCCTTTCTGATCCAATAGCCGCTCAGGAGTTTATCAGCCATTATTTACCAGAATCCTGTAAAGAATTATTAGATCTGGATACCCTTAAAGTAGAGAAAGAGTCCTATGTAGAGGAAGACTTAAAGCAAAAATTTAGTGACTTGGTCTTCTCTATAAAGATGAAAAATAATGAAAAAGCATTCATTTACACGCTAATAGAGGCGGAAGTAAGTCCTAATCATTGGACCGCTTTTAAGCTATGGAAATATATTTTTCTGTTGCTAGAAAGGCATAAAACAAAAAATAAATCAAAATTACCCTTGGTAATTCCCTTGGTTTTATATCATGGTACTAGACCCTTTAATGCTCCAAGGAATTTATGGGAGTTGTTTGTAGAGCCTAGTCTGGCTAAAGAGTTTATGGGAGGTGATTACCAGTTAGTAGATTTGTACGCTATGCCAGATGATGCTATCAAACAAAAAAAACATCTCGGGATGCTAGAATACTTTATGAAATATGTGTACGAAAGAGATATTTTACAGCTATGGGAATCGTTTTTAGAAAACTTTAAATCTTATCTTTTACTGGATAAGGAAAAAGGTTATATTTATATAAGAAACTTTCTATGGTATACGGATAGCAAATTACCAGAAGATAAGTATCCAGACCTAGAAAAAATTATTAAAGAACATATTCCTAAAGAAGATAAAGAAGATCTTATGAGGACTGTAGCACAAAAATATAGACAAGAAGGTATTCAAATAGGACAGGAAAAGGGTAAGCTAGAGGGTAAGCTAGAGGGTAAGTTAGAGGGTAAGCTAGAGGGTAAGTTAGAAATAGCTAAATCTATGCTTTCAAAAGGTTATTCTATAGAAGATATTACGCTTATTACTGGTTTATATCCTTCGGATATTCAGGATTTTAATTATAAAAAATAGAACTTTGTCTGCTTACCTAAAATATAAATTTATTCTTCTGATATTCAATTATATACCTAAATTTTGTAATCCTAAACTTTTATTCATATACTTGTGAAGTTATATTGTTTTTCATTGGGTGTATTAATCTAAAATAGATTAAAAAATAGCCTCCGTAAAAAGAGGCTATTTTTATATAATCCTCTTTCGTTGGCTTCACTTATTTTATTTCTGTCAAATAAAATCATTTCCCATTTTACCAGAATATTCAAAACAGATTTAGAAGATATATTTGTTTTTTTAAGTAAAGTTTTATATCTTATATATATTATATAATAATATATATAAGATATAAATAAATTTATAATTTTTATGAAACCCCGTTTACATCTCATACAAGCGATTGGTTCTGAAAACGTCAATTATGGATTAGAGTTATTGTCTTTAGGTGCAAATACAAATGATTATATTGACGGCATGTCTCCTGTGTAGTGGGCTATCCTTAAGAAAAAAATAAAGATGGCTAAATGGTTGTTAGATAATGGCGCAGAATATGTCCGGGTAAAATAAAGCATATGAAAAAATTATACTATCCAATCTTATTATTAGCATTTATAGCTACAAATTGTTTTGGTACTAAAAAAAGTACCAGTTCTGTTAAACCTAATAAGTTGAATCCAAGTAAGAAAAAAGAGATTAAATCTGACCCTAGAAAATCTAAAAAAGAGAATGATATCAGTAAAAAATCTTCAATGAGTGATACAGTGCTTTTTAGTCCTAATCCAGAAAACAAAAAAGATGTAAATAATTCAAAGAATGTCAAAAACATACAAGATGTAAATGGTTCAAAGAATGTCGAAAACATACAAGATGTAAATGATTCAAAGAATGTCGAAAACATACAAGATATCAATCAGGTTGATAGTATGGGTCATACGCTTTTAGAAACAGCTGTTCGTAAAAATGATACAGAACAAGTAAAAAAACTTTTAAAAAAAGGGGCTAATCCGAATATACATGAGCAACATTCAGATCTTCTTTACAGCGCTGTGTATCATAAAAATAAAGAGATAGTCTCTTTACTGCTCTCACATGGAGCAGAAGTACTGTTTGATAAAGATGGAAAATCAAGTGTTATAAGGGAGGCAGCACATGAAGGCGATATAGGTCAAGAAATCCTGGATATAATTTTGTGTCATTTTGCTGATATCGGAAAGAAAGATTCAGTTGGGTTAACGCCTATCCATTGGGCATGTAGAGATGGTCATCTAAGTGTAGTAAAACATATTTTAGCCAAAGATCGTTCTGTGGTTAATAATACAGATAATCTGTATAAGTTTACGCCTCTTCATTGGGCTTCTAGAAGAGGATTTAAAGAAATAGTTGAAATACTTGTTTCTAACGGTGCTAGTAAGACAGCTAAGAGTAGGAGTAGCTTTACGCCTTTAATGTTAGCTATATCTAATAGACATGAAACACTCAGAAGTATCCTTTCTCCAGATGGTTTTGAAAGACAAAGCAAACATAAAAACAAGAATTGGAAATGTAGTATTTGTCGTGAAGGTATATATAATGTTGATAATCCCGACTATAATATTGCACCTATTGTTTCGCTGGATTGTACTGGTACTAATAATTCTAATAATCATAGATTCCATGTAGATTGTATTGCTCCAAGTATGGTAGCTCAGGGTGAAAATATACAGCCGATTACCTGTCCTGAATGTCGGGATAATATATCGGAAAATATTATTCAAGCTTTAGCTTCTAATTATGTGTTTGGTAGTCCATATAGCATCTTAAAGGCAGTTAAGAAAGAAGATATGACAAGGTTAAAAACCTTATTAGAAAAGGGAGGTAACCCAAATGAGTCAACAACAGCAACTTCTGCCCTACAAAAAGCAGTTAATAGGCATAATTATCAGATGGTTTGTTTGTTGTTAGAATATGGTGCTGATCCTAATTATTTAAATCCTTCATCATTGTCTACTCCCTTGCACGAAGCAGTAGCGAATATGTGTTTCCAAAGGACAAGTGAGGATATATCTAACAAAATATGTATAGCCCTTATCCAACATGGTGCTTTTGTAAATGTGCGCCGGTTAAATGGAAGATCAGGTGAAGCTCCTAAAGACATTTATTGTACGAATAAAGATCCTTTATTTGTTATAGCAGAAGCTGGTGGTATTCGTTCAGGATGGGTTAATGAGATTCAACCTGCCTTTGGATTATCAGGAGATAAAGCTAAATATAAGATTCTTTTGGAAGATAATTAGAAAGCACACTACGTGTGATAAAAATTAACTAAAATAACTCTTAATCAATTATATATTTACAAATGTTTAAGTATAAACTAATTACAGTTTGTATTCTTTTTTTAGGTTTAAATGGTACTGCATGGGGCGTTTCTAAACCTACATATAATTTGCAAAAACCTATTCATACACATGGATGCCATGGCTTAGAACTTACCTATGGAATGTCTCACAAAATGCATGGATTTTCAGGTGGGTATGTTTGCCATTTCAATGATATCTGGCATATGAAATTATGTGGTGGCTTCTCCAATAAAAACTTGCTATCCTGGTATAATTCCTATCATGTTAACCTATATAGTAGCTATGAAACTATGTATTTAAATTTCTTAATGGGTCTTCAAGGAAGTTATAAGTTCCATCATACTTGTTGGCTTCATTTTCCTAAACGATTCAATGCCGGTATTCAAATGGGATTAGAAATGGAATATTATTTAACCGATCAAATGATCTTGGTACTACTAGCCGAAACACCTATATCTTTATTTGATAAATCAAAGGTTTTAGATTATAGGTTATTTGGAGGATTTCGTATAACCTTTTAATTCTGATATTCACATGAATATTTAACTTTATTTTTATTTAAAAAATCTTGTATAGTTATATATAATAATATATATTTGGATAGGATTATAAATCCCCATTATAAATATATGTAATTTTTTACTGATATGAATATAAGAAAATATTTTTATGTACTTTTTGCTTCATTATCTGTATTATTTTTATCATGTACAAGAGATTTTAGGCAGATGTTTGCAGATCGCATAGACTTTATACCAAAATTTAAATTTAAACTCTTCCCAGAAGAAAAAGCTATACTGTCTAAACGAGTACCTTTAATACTGAATATTAAATTTAACGATCAGTATAATAACAATAAGGCAAATAAACCACCCTCACCGCATAGATTTGAAAAATGGGAGGTAGATCCTACTGTTATCGACTTTAAAATAAAAAATATACGTATACATGGTGGTTCTGGTAAATTATACCGCAGGATTAATGGCAGTGATGTGTTAGGAGATCCTTTAAAAAAAGGCGATAAAATCAGACATGGTGACACAAAACTTTGGTATATACCGAACTCCAATAAAGAGTGTTATAAACATGAAATTAGCGTTGACGCTGTAATATTAACATGTGATTTTGATAGGGAAGCGGGCGAATTTGTGACCTGTTCCGTTATCCTGGATGAACCAGATTATAAAATAAATCTTACTACAGAAGCTGAGGTTGCTTATATAAAAAACAGAGAAGGAACTCCCATAGAATTAAAAATTACATCTGATAACCCACTGGCAGAGTTTCAAAAATACAAGATTTTTAAATCCAGTATCACTGAAGGCCAAGGGAAATTGTATATAGAAGGTTTAGACGGCATTAAAAAACCTATTTGTAGTAATGAACCAATCCAATTTGGGTCTAATAAATTATTTTATATGCCTTCTCTTCAAGAAGGAAATGAAGAAGAAAATCATACCATTCATCTGACAGTTGGCAATGTACAAGGCTACAAAACGAAAGATGCCAAAATTTCTCTTAAGGTAACAGATTATAAATTTGAAATGATCCTTACTACAAAAGAGGAGGTGGCGTATGTTAAAAACAGAGAAGGAACCGCTATATGCTTAACCATTACATCGGATAATCCATCGGATGATCCGGAAGAATATAAGATTTTAACATCTTGTATAATGGGTGGTAAAGGTGATATTATGTATGAAGATTTAGATGGTATAAAAAAGCCATTATGTAGCAATACAATTATTAAGTCCGGTACACATAATCTGTTCTATAATCCTTCTTTACAAAAAGGTAGCCAAGAGGAAATCCATAAGATACATTTAGCTGTTGGCAATGTACAAGGTTATAAGCTTCAAGACTTATATCTTTCTATTAAGGTATTAGACCATAAAGTATCTGACTATAAGGTAGAAATGAAAATTGATACAGAAGACAAACTTTTGTTACCGTATCGAGAATCAGCGTGTACGCTTACCATAACCGCTTTAGATAAGGAATCAAAAGAAACCGAATATAAAGTTCATTCTATATCTTTAGGTGGCGGTAAGTTTATAATGAATGGAAGAGAATTGGTCGAAGGAACAGCATTAAAACCAGGTGAAAATAAATTAATTTTTAGACCATTATATCATACCGGAGATATCTTTCCGACCATTGTCATTACCAATACAAAAGGAGATGTAAGATATGTAAAATTCTCTGATCAATTTGTAGTTTCAAATCCTATTTTTAGCGTTAAAACTAGTATAGAAGATGGTCATATTGTATTACATGTATCTTGTGACAACAAAGATAAGTCTGATAAATTCTATATAACTAACTATACAGTGACCGGAGGTATAAAAGGAAAATTAAAAACCCTAAGAGGTAAAATTGTAGATAAAGGCATACCAGTTATAGTAGGTGATAACAAATTTACTTTTGACGTAGATCAAACCTATCTAATTAATATTCAGGAAGTTCCAAAAATTTACTTTAAAGTCTTATTTCCAGATCATTCGCGTATAAATACAGACGGGTTGGATCTGTCTAAATTCGTATTATCATCGTTAAGACCTAAAATATTTGACTTGGAAAATAATAGTAAGGAATTATATAAACCATTGGTACAAGATTATACGGATCCATTGGATCCTGTTATGCAGCAGCTCATAAACTTAGAATCCACATGGAGTAATGGTGGATCTAAAATACAGGATATATTGGTTTTTTTCCAGCATGGAACGGATATTTCAGATCAGGCTACAGAGGCATTATCTAACATACAATCGCTGCAAACAGATACAAAAGATAAAATGAAGAAAAGAATTTTAACCACTTCTTTGCTAAGTAAGTGGGATAAAGAAATTAATGAAATTCATGCGGTTCAAAGTTCAGAAGAAAGAAAGATTAGAGAAGATCTATTAGAGCGTCAAATAGAATCATTTTCTGATGTATTTGCATCTTGTGTAGATATACAAGGTTTGCAAGATATTCCATTGTCTTTAGGAATGTTCAGAATGCGTATAGAGACATTAAAAATAGAAACGTTTCGAAAAGGAGCTGTAGAAAATCAAAAAGAAACTGAATACGAAAACTTTCAAAAAGCCACCAGAAGCGCTATAGAAATAGAGAGTAAAAATAGAAAAAAACTAGATGAACGTTTAGAAAATAGCATAAAACAAGAGAGAGAAACTAGACAAAAAGCGGTTGAACGTTTAGAAAATAGCATAAAAGAAGAGAGTAAAACTAGACAAAAACTGGATGAATGTTTAGAAAATAGCATAAAAGAAGAGAGGGAAACTAGACAAAAAGCGGTTGAACGCTTAGAAAATATTATGCAAGAAGAAGTTGATCGTTTACAGTCTAAAATATCAGATCTAGAAATATCTAGAGAAGAAATAGAGGAAAAGATAAAAAAACACACCGGATCTATTGAAGGTTTAGAGAAACAGTTTAATGAATTAGATAAGGTTAATAGGGATCTTCGTAAAAGATTAAAATATGCCTATAAAGCGGGAAATAGAATGAAAGAACTAGAGAGGGAATATCAAAGACTTTGGGGAATTGGTCTATCATCAAAATTTAAAAAAACTAGTGAAGCACTTAATGTTGAAAGGGAACGAGCTACGTTGCAACAAGATATACAAGATCTTGGAATAAATTCTGACTCAGACTAGATTTAACTTTAATGAATGATAATCAACATTAATTCTTTCCCATTAGCTTGTGGAATAGAATCCTTACGGAGTAAGGATATAACATTAAAAGATTAAAAGATAATCGTGATACTACTAGACATAACTGGAGCCCTTGAAGGATGGATTGCAAGTGGTTACCAATTACTAACTTTAGTGGCCAAACTACTGGGCGTATTAGGTGCCTTTAGACTGGCCTATTTGTATAACATAGGTAGAGATAGGGGGATGATATTTTATGAATTACTCCATTGGCTAGGCGCCATTGTATTCTTTTCATCTGTTGGACCTTTATACGATATGATTGCCAATTTTTTTAGAATCGGATAGCTTCAATGGGTATTTATGCAAAAATTAGTCAATAGTCCCTATTTAAAAGAAAAAGGATTTTTAGGACCTTTCTCTTTAACAGAAGCCTTAGTAGTCATAGGTCTATGTTGCCTGACCTATATTATTTCCTGTTACTGTGAAGATTGGTTGCACTACAACAGACTCTGGACCATTGGATTAGCATGCACGGTCCCAATCCTATCTATATTTGTAAAAACATGGTTAAAACATAGTAATCCTACTTGGTTGTCAAGTATTTTTGCTTATTATTTTCTCTATTCAGAGATAGACCATTTTAGCATTAAATGTAACCTCAATGCTTTTCTCAAAGAAAGCCAAGAAAGAAGGATTAGATAGAGTCCTTCCTTTTGTAGATTTTCATGAAGATATAGCCATTTCGGCAGATGGTACCCTATCGGTTCCTTTTAAAGCAGACTTATCCTTTCAAGAACAGTATACCACCCAAAACTATATAGACTGGACTACTATAGTAGCCAGTAGTATGAAAGCATTGCCTTGTGATAGCCTCATCCAACAAGTAGATATCTATTATCCAGACCAATGGAATAACCCAAAGATAGAACATGATAAGATTGACTTTTTTGTACAAAAACAATTAACCCATACAGAAGGTAGAGCTATCTTACGTCATGAATCCTATATTATACTTTCTTTTCCTAGATTGTATAAAGACTACAGTCCATTGTCTACCTTTTATTCTAGAGATGAAACCAAAAGTTTTAGCAAAAATCCATTTTCTCATTTAGAAAAGAGACTACAATTAGCTAAAAAAGATGCTGGTCAGTTTCGCCAAAGCGTTTCTAATCATCTAACTTTAACCCCGCTTTCTTCTGAAGATTTTTCCCGATTGGTTCATAGATGCTTATCCTTAAACTTTTCAGATCCAGAAGGTACGTTGTATAGTGGTTTGGTCAAAGACAAAGAATATGTACTATTGGCCCCTAGAAAAGCCCAAGTAATCTCTTTAAAAGAAAGTTCCCCTACACCAAGCCATACCGTACTGGATAAGTTTGGCCAAGATGGAGGCGTTTGTGCACCTTTAACAGAAGGCCTAGGCAGAAGTTTAAACTTTCCCCATGTGATTTCTAGAGTCATTCGAATGATTGACTCTGAAGCCTTCTTAAAAAAACACTTTAATGCATTTGCTTGGAGTGAGGCTACTAAAATAGATGAACGTGGCCTACAAAACATCAGACATATCCGTAGTGAAATGGCTGACTTTGAACAAACCCTCCGTGATAGAGAAGAGCCTATAGTATATTTATCTATGTTGGTCATTCCTTTTGGTATGACCGATATAGATACCCTAAGAGGATATAGTTCCCAAGTATTAGCAGCCCTTTCGCAAATAGGGATGACTGGTTATTTAGAAACCATTGATACCGCTAATTTATTTTGTACCGCTTTGCCAGGAAATGGCAATCAAACCTACAGGCGTATCCCTATTCCTCTGTTTACAGCCACTGCCCATATGAACAGCACTACTCCTTTCACAGGCTATAAAGAAGGCGTTTTGCTCGCCAATAGATACAAAGAACCCATTTATTTTAATCCATTTAATACAGCACTAGACAACCAGAATGCCTTTATATTCGGCCCTTCTGGATCTGGTAAATCTTTTTTTAATGGGAAGATGATCAAAGAGCGGTTTGAGGCAGGACATATCGTTATTGTTATAGACAGTGGCGGAACCTATCGCCATTTATTTCAAGCTTTAGACGGAAAATATATTGAACTCAGTGCAGAAAAATCTTTAAGCTTAAATCCATTTTTGTTTCCACCCAATACGGAAGGTAACTACCTACCTGATACCAGTAAGATTATCTTTTTAGTCCAACTCATTGGGAAGATGTGGAAGGGAAATCTAAACGAAAACCCTATGAGTGAAGTAGAGAAATCCTTACTATCTGAATGGATTAGTAGCTATTATGTAGACTTACCCCAAAAAGTAATCCCTACGCTAACAGGATTTTACGACTATTTAAAAGAATTGGTAAAAACCAATGGGAAAGATATATCAGATATCAAAAACGAACAGTTATTCCCTTTTCAAGAATTTTTTATTGTTTTAAAGCCTTTTTCCCATGGCATCTATAAAGAGCATTTTAATGCTTTATCGTGTGACTATTTATCAGGCCATAGATTGGTCTGTTTTGAGTTAGAGGCCATTAAAGGCAATAGCAAACTCTATCCATTGGTGGTACAGATTTTATTTGACTTTGCTTTTGAAATGGTAGCCAAATATCCAGATAAAACTAAATTCATAGATATTGAAGAAGGCTGGACTACTTTAGATGACTCCTCTAGCCAACATATAGAAGCATTCTATCGCAAAGGAAGAAAAACAAAAACTTCCATTCGTATTATCACGCAAGACATTGGGGAAATAAAATCATCTAAAATAGCTAGCGCTATTAAAAATAATGCCGCTACCTTTATTCTACTATACAATGAAAAAGCGTCTAGTAGAGAAGAAATAGGTGAATTTTTAGGTATGAATGAATTAGATATGGAAAAATATTCCAGTCTACGTCGTCAGAATGGACCAGGAGGCTTTAGAGAAATATTCATTAAAGAAATGAGTCATAGCCATGTATGGCTATTAGAACCTTCTATTTGGGAACAGGCTCTATTTACCTCTAATCCATCAGAAAGAAATAAGATTGCTGCCTTAACCAAACAACATGGATCCATTAAAGATGGTATCGTAGAATGGGTCTATCAAACTAAAAAGGAACGTCATGGCTAATTTCATAGGAATTATTTCTTCATCCATTACCCTAAATGAACAAAATGCCGTGGTAAACAGTACCATTGTAAAGATGATTGTATTGGCTAAAGCTTTATTGCCAATTTTCTTGTTGATACGTTTAATGGTTTATTACTTTCAAAACCATTTAAACAGTGCACAGGTATCAAAATCCTGTTACACTAGTCTATTAACCCTAGTGGTAACCTTTTTATTGCTGGAATACTATTTGGATATATTTTATCTCCTAGACAAGTTAACCCATGGCATCATGAAACAATTCAATTGGGAAGAATTAGTTCAGTATTCCAACCAATCGAATCCTCCTGCAGAAGACATAAATCTGAATATATGTGAGTTGATAAAAAACAGTTTTTCAAAATGTGCCACTAATGCGTTCAAATACATCGCTAAAGTAATGAGTATGACCACTACCATATTCCGTCATCAAGCGATTATGTTCACTTTACAAGTAGGTCCATTAGCTATTGCTGCTAGCTTATTGCCCGGTAATTTTAGCATGGTAGTAAGTTACTGGTTCAACATGCTGATATCTTTTTTGATGTGGGGCGTAACCGTTGATTTATTAGATTATTCTCTTGTTACTTTAAAATTTGAGGAAATAAATAGTATAGGTGCTGCCATCAGCACTTGTTTGCTCTATGGAATGATAGGTCCACTGACCTCTCTTTATATAGGAAATACAGTAGGGAATAGTATTTTTGCTTTGGGCACATCCCAAACGAAACAATTTATGTCTTATGGTACTAGGATTGGGGCTATGGTTGGTGCTAAGGTTGTACCAAAAGGAATCACCAACTTGTTTAATAAGTAACTATTATGAATATGAAAAGTAGATTATATATGAAATATATTCATTCAATATCAAGAATAGGTGTATGTATTTTATTGATTGCTTCTACTTGTATGAAGGAAACTGAATATCAGGATCAACATAATATTCATAATATAAATAATTCTTTTGGTGATACCCCCTTGCATATTGCTGTACAAAATGGTGATTTAGTAACGGTTAACCAGTTATTCTTAGATCCAGGTGTTAATGTCAATGCAAGCAATAAATATGGAACTTGCCCCCTTCATTTGGCAGCAGAAAAAGGTAGTCTACAAATAGTAAGAGCGCTACTTTGTCATCAAGATCTTAATGTTAATAAGAAAAATGCATTTGGAAAAACCGCGCTTGATATAGCATCCCAAAGTGGTCATGAAGAAGTAGTTGAATTGTTACGAGAACTTGGTGGTATTGGTTCGAATAGAACAAGAAAATAAATAACTGTTCATTATGGGTAAAAAATATACATCAGATTTGAAATCTTTATGTGTAGTATCAGTAATAGCTGTTTGTTTTCTATTTAATTCTGCTTGTGATCAGTTAAATAGATATGTAATAGAATGTAATAAACGTGAAGAAGTATCAGATAAAAATAAAATAAAATTTGATTCTATATCTACTATAGAAGATTTATATGGAAATACCTCTCTTCATTTTGCAGCAGAATATTGTAATCTACATGTAGTTAAAAAACTAGGTTCAGATCCACGCGTTGATATCAATACAAAAAATAGAAATGGTGATACTCCCCTCCATATTGCAGCATGTTATGGTTATATAGAGATTATTAAAGTGCTATGTTCACACCCAAATATTAATGTCAATGAAACAAATTATTATGGTGATACTCCCCTCCATATTGCAGCATGTTATGGTCATGAACAGGTTATTAGATTGTTACGTTCATACCCAGATATTTATGTGAATCAAAAAAATATAAATGGTTTTACCCCTCTTCATTACGCAGTACAGAAAGGGCACATAAAAGTTGTTAAAGCATTAAAGAAATTTAGAGGAATACAGTTCAACAAAAAAGATAGAAATGGACGGACGCCTTTTCATTATGCAATATATAAAGGCCATGTAGAAATTTTAAAAAAGTTATTTAAATATGGATGCATTGATGTTAATGAAAAAAATAGATATGGAGAAACTTTACTTCATTTTGCAGCATCACGTGGTCATGTAGAAGTGGTAAGAGCTTTACTTAAACATCCAGACATTAGTATCAATAAAAAAAATATTTATAATCAAACTCCTCTTGATTTAGCATCAAAAAATAATCATGAAGCAGTGTTTGAATTTTTACTAAAATATCGTGCTATTAGTGGCCATAAAACCGATAAATAAAACCAACAAATAAAACCAACAAATAAAACCAACAAATAAAACCATGTCAGATAATAGCTGTAATCAGTCATCAAACCCTTCGTCTATTCGGCAGTTAAACAGCTACCATTATGGAAAGAACATTAGCCTATTGCGGTTTTTAGTCATATTTCTTGCGATATCCTTAGGAGGTTTGTCTTGTTTTTTAGGCTACTTGGTATTTAAACAAAACAGAACTGATTTAGTCTATTTTGTTACCAATACAGGGACCCATTCTGGTATAAAAACAGAAAATCCTAACAATGTATCTAGAGAATCCTTTGAACTAGAAAACTTCGCCATTCGGTTTATCCAAGATGGCTTTGCCCATAGTGAAAACAACTACCAAGAAAATATTGAAAGAGCCTTAACGGTGATGAATAATTCATCTAGAGTCACCTTAAAAAAAATATTTTCTGATGATAGTTTGTTTCAAGTATACAAAGAGTCTAATGGTGTTACTACGGTGCATATAGATAAAATATTTAGCGATACTACCTCTTATCCATATATAACCCATGTATATTTTAAAACCGATTTAAAATTTCTTACTAGCCAAGGAAAAATTAAAAACCATAGTTACCATCAAGGCATTTCCTTAACCATGGAAACAACGGCTAGATGCCGTAAAAATCCCTATGGTTTAATGATAACTGATTTAACCTTTTTAAAGAATGAAGAGAAATAGATTTTTAGTCTTTTTTCTGTGGTTAACGATCTATGTTCCTGCTTTAGCAGTGCATATAAAAGTATCCGATCAATATCCTACCTTACTAGCCTTAAGCGGTAGGATTGAAAAGATTTCTTTTGGGAATGGCCATCAAGAATATGTAGCCAAAGAAGAAGGTAGATTTTTAGAAGTAAAAGCCAAACATTCTAAAACCAGTACGACTACGATTACCGTATTTTATCTATCGAATGAAGGTAAAAAGAATGAAAAGATCGATGTATTCTATGGAACGGTTGGTTATGATGCAGGTATCCAACCCATGTATGACTTGACCACCCATAAGGCTAAAGAAATTGAATCATCCGAAAAATGGGATATAGACGAACCTTTAACCGATACTTTAAGCGAAGCCCTAGCCTATATAAATGAATTATCTGCCAATATCAAACGCTTTTATCAGTCTAAACAAAAAGTACGTTGTACTTTGGTCAATGCTATTAGCACAGGAGATTCTATTATTTTAAAGTTTATGGTTCAGAATCATTCTCCTTACACTTATAAATTAGGGAAAGTATATTTTTTAGTAAATCATAAAGACAAAACACCTATTCCAGTTAGACTAAAACCTAAAAGAGTGGTAGTAGAGCCTGGTCAAATGCTACCTATGATTTTTGTTGTGACACATAAAGTAGAGCAATCAGGTATCCTCGTTCGCTTTGAAGAGAAAAAAGGCCGCAGGGATTTAAGTCTTAAACTGCCCAATATGTAGTAGTTGAGATTTAATCTGACAGGAAGTAAAAATTTAGAATGTATTCATGTCAGTTAAGTTTAGTTTGTCAGGTATTCTTTTAAGATACGAGATTTGATTATTTTTTTCAAAGACTAGTTTTTTGCTATCTTGCCAAGTTTGTATAGGTGTTTTTCCGTAACAGTACTTTCCAGAATGGGGTCGCTCATGATTATAGTAGTGTAACCAGTTATCTAAATCCTCTTGCAAATCATCCAGGTCTGTATAGATTTTTTTACGCATAGCTGTATCAAAGAATTCCTGTTTCATTGTTTTGTTAAACCGTTCACAGAACCCGTTGGTTTGCGGTGAATAGGCTTTAGTAACAGTATGTTCTATGCCTTCTATGCTTAAAAACAACTCAAAGGCATGATGCTCTATTTTGCCTTTATACTCAGTGCCTCTATCTGTTAGAATGCGCAAGAGGGGTATGCTTTGTTCTTGATACCAAGGCAGTACTCTATCATTTAACATATCAGCAGCTGTCAAAGCTGTTTTATCAGTATAGAGTTTTGCATTAGCTACTCGAGAATAGCTATCTATAAATACCTGGGTATAAACCTTACCTATCCCTTTAAAGTTACCAACATAATAAGTATCTTGACAGCCTAAATAACCAGGGTGTTCTGTATCTATTTCTCCAAATGCTTCTTGTTCATTCTTACGTTTTTCTAATGCGGCTAGCTGGGATTCAGTTAAAACAAGACCATCTTGAGCCATTTTGGCTTCTAATGCTTTAAGACGTTTTTTTATATTATTTAAATCATTACGTAACCAGATAGACCTGACACCGCCTGGAGAGACCAGTATACCTTGCTGATTTAACTCATTGGATACCCTAAGTTGACCATAGGCTGGATAATCTATCGCCATATCTACTACTGCTTTTTCTATACTAGGATCTACTCTATTAGCCATGATCGGCTTCCTGCGGCTTATCTCATGTAACGCCTCTTGACCGCCTGTTTCATACAAGGATTTAAAGCG
Source organism: Candidatus Cardinium hertigii (assembly GCF_050864915.1). Taxonomy (GTDB): domain Bacteria; phylum Bacteroidota; class Bacteroidia; order Cytophagales; family Amoebophilaceae; genus Cardinium; species Cardinium hertigii_D. The sequence continues at coordinate 30,333 of NZ_JBOZWY010000004.1, read as the reverse complement.
GTAATAGCTATCTCTACTATAACCCATGCTTTTACACGCTGATGAGATATTACCCAACGTTTTGGCTAGATCTAATAAACCTAGTTTAGGTTTAATTATTTTTTGATGTAAGTTCATAATAATAGTCGCTATTTATATCAACACAATTTAACAATTGTCAGATTAAATCTCAACTACTACATCTAATGATGTTTTGATTTTTTCCAATAAACTGGTCAGATTCTCATCTGGATCTTTACTGAACTTGGTTAACTCTATTGTATGCAATTCTAAATCATGAAAATAAGCTATACCGCTCTCTTGTTCTGTAATACGAAAGACATTATGATACTTTTTATTATCTGCTATAGAGATAAAGTTAAGGATATGAATACCTATTGCTTTATTCAGTTTAGAATAACCTTGAGAAACCTTTAATTGATCTGTATATAACTTAGCCCAATAATATAAAGCGCGTTTATCATAATCTGCTTCATCTGTGATTTGGATCTCTATATTAAACCTCTTTCCAGTTTCACTTATGGCTTTAATATCTAAAATAGATAGTTTGTCGCTTCTAAAATTTTTAGGGTTATAAGGATTTAATAACGTAACATCTACTACCTGATCTGCTGGAGAGACCGTAGCGTTTATCAACTCAATAAGCAAATCTTTATTTTCTTCTACCCCAAATATTTTCTTGAAGGCTAAATCTACCTTAGGAGTAATTTTTTCCATAAAATATTTTATCCATTTGTCGTAAATCAGAGCTATATAAGCTATTTGTACCCTACAATATACAGATTTTTTTTCTCTTACTTTTTTAGTACAATATGGTTTATGAATAAGCTTTAATATTTGATCAATTGTTTTGTCTCATCAAACGGTCCTTTTTTAAGACAACTAAATTACCTACCTAAAGTAGCATATAAACTATCTCATATTCCGATCTCAAAAAACAAAATATCATAAATTCATGGTTTTTGTAATAATTGAGAAAAACCAAAAATATAGGTGAAATCAAGAATTGGTTAGATAGAACCTATTTATATACCCTTATTGGGGTGACGTCAGGAAACGGAAAATAAAGCACGTTAAGGATTTTGTATTGTTCTCATTGGTCTAAATTTTCCTTTTCCGACCTTTACAGTGCTACGCCAAATATAATCACCTGTTAGATTAATATGCTCCCATCCTAGTGGAGATAAATATTGATATAGTGTATCATCTATCTCATTTTCTTTATAACGTAGTTTCTCTATAGCCCTTTCCAAATAGACAGTGTTCCAAAGTACAATTGCCGCAGTGATTAGGTTGAGTCCACTTGATCGATAGCGTTGATTATCAAATTTTCTATCCCTTATTTCACCAAGTCGATAGAAAAAAACTGTTCTAGCTAACGAATTTCTCGCCTCTCCTTTATTCAAAGCTACCTGTACCTTCCTTCTCAACTATACGTTTTGCAGCCAGTCCAGAATGAACAACGTACGTTCAATGCGTCCCAGTTCTCTCAATGCTAAAGCCAATCCGTTTTGACGTGGGTATTTTCCTAGTTTTCTAAGCATGAGTGATGCTGTGACTGTTCCTTTCTTGATAGAAGTAGCTAGTCGTAAGATTTGATCCCAGTTTTCTCGGATATTTTTGATTTTGATGGTTCCTCCGATCATAGGCCTGAGTGCATCATAGTTAATTTCACTTTTTGGTATGTATAATTTGGTATCTCCTAAGTCACGTATACGCGGTGCGAAACGAAATCCAAGCAAGTGCATTAAAGCAAAAACATGATCAGTAAAACCAGCTGTGTCAGTATGATGTTCTTGAATACGTAAATCCGACTCATGATATAGCAAACCATCAAGTACGTAGGTAGAATCTCGTACACCTATATTGACCAATTTAGTACTAAAAGGTGCGTATTGGTCGGAGATATGTGTGTAGAACAGACGACCTGGTTCAACGCCATATTTGGGATTAATATGTCCAGTACTTTCTGCCTTACCTCCTGCTTTGAATCGTTGACCATCAGATGATGCGGTGGTTCCATCTCCCCAATTTGCAGCAAACTTGTTGTTAAATTGGGCATTAACTAACTCGGCCAATGCGGCTGAGTAGGTTTCATCTCTAATATACCAAGCCTGTAACCAGGATAACCTGGAATAGGTGGTACCAGGGCAAGATTCGGCCATTTTGGTTAATCCAAGATTGATTCCATCTGATAAAATTGCTGTCAGCAACAAGATTTTATCCTTGGCAATATCTCCGTTTTTCAGGTGAGTGAAATGCTTAGTAAATCCAGTCCAATCATCCACCTCCATCAACAATTCTGTAATTTTAACATGTGGGAGTAGAGCTGATACTTGGTCTATCAGTTCCTGTGCGTTATCGGGTACAGTCGAATCAAGAGGTGTGATCTTTAAACCTGAATCAGTAATAATAGCATCAGGTAAATTATTGGATGCGGCTAGAATATTGGACTTAGTAAGTTGCTTTTCCAGCAATAACAGTCTGTCATTTAGATATTTTTCACAATCTGTTACTACAGCCAGTGATAGTTCATTTGACAGTTTCAGAGTCATAAATTGATTCATGGGTACCAGATATGCATCAAAATCCTTGAACTGTCTGGAACCTTGCACCCAAATATCACCAGAACGTAGCGCATTCTTAAGCTCTGAAAAAGCACATAATTCGTAATAACGTCGATCTATTCCATTTTTATTAAAAACGAGTTTAAACCAGCGAGGTTTCACGAATTCAATGGGAGCATCTATAGGAATCTTACGGACATTATTATTGTTCATTATACGTAGTAGGTCTATAGCATCAATCACACCTTTAGCTGATGGAGTGGCTCGCAGCTTGAGAACGGACAAAAATTCTGGTGCGTAACGTCGAATCGTGGCATAATTTTGGCCGATACGATGCAAGAAATCGAAATCAGCAGGTTGTGAAAGTTTTTGTGCTTCCGTAACGCTAACAATAAATCTTTCCCATGGTATGACAGCTTCTATTGCGGCGAACGGATCCCCTCCGTTCTGTTTAGCTTCCATAAGGGCCTGTCCAATCTTGGCATATATTCTTAGTTTGTCATTAATAGATTTTCCGGAATCCTGAAATTGCTGTTGATGTCTATTCTTGGCTAAATTGAATAACTTACTAATGATTCGGTCGTTCAGGTCAATAATTTCATCTGTTATCGTGGCCGTTCCTTCAATGGCTAACGCAACTAAAGTGGCATAACGTCGCTTAACCTCGAACCTTGCTAAGTCAGCTGATGTCATTTGACCACCTTCACGGGAAATCTTTAGTAAACGATTTTGGTGAATCAGGGTACTAGGCAAAATCATGCGCAAATACACGCTAGGCTAATATTCTGAAGCAAAGAATATTTTTATAAAATTGTTTTTTTCTGATTTCTAGTATTTTATTTTTTTTATAACTTTTACAAAAAATTATATATTTTCTTACTTTAAGTGGTAATAAAAAACTATGAAAACAATTAATGTAACCCAATAAAGTTTTATATTATTATCATAATCAATATAAAATATTATTATTAATGTGAAATAATAGATCTTACAGTGTATTTACGGACCATTTTGCCTAGTACCCTTACTCTTCTATTTTATTCGGTCTTAGTTTTTTGAATTTACCTGAGATTATTTTGCTTTTTCTTGGCCAAATATAATTTCCTGTCAGATTGATATGCTCCCATCCTAATGGAGATAAGTGAGATAAAAATTGATCATTGATTTTTATACCCTGTTTTTTTGATAGTATCTACAGCTCTTTTGTATATAAACAGTCTTCCATAGTGTGATTGCAGCTGTAAGTATGGTCAGTCCACTGGCACGGTAACTCTGATTTTCGATCCTTCTATCTCTGATTTCACCCAACCGGTGCATAAAGACTGCACGAGCAAGGGCGTTTCGTGCTTCTCCTTTATTGAGTCCTTTTTGCACACGTCTACGCAATTCTGGATCTCGAAACCAGTCGAGCATGAATAGCGTTCTTTCTATTCTACCAATTTCCCTTAGTGACTTTGCTAACAAGAGATCAAGCGCATCATGGATAATCAAGCGGTAGAAGATTATATGAAACAAGCAGCTAAAGAAGAAGGGAGACAAGAAGGTAAGCTAGAAATCGCTAAAACTATGCTGTTCAAAGGCTACTCTATGGACGACATAATGCTTATTACTGGACTACATTATTCTGATATTCAGTATATTATATAGATTTTCGTTTTGTATCATAAAATGGTCCTTTTTTAAGACAACCTAAATACCCACCTAAAATACTCCATAAACTATATCATATTCCGATCTCAAAAAACAAAATAAGGGTACTAGGCAAAATGGTCCGTAAATACACTGTAAGATCTATTATTTCACATTAATAATAATATTTTATATTGATTATGATAATAATATAAAACTTTATTGGGTTACATTAATTGTTTTCATAGTTTTTTATTACCACTTAAAGTAAGAAAATATATAATTTTTTGTAAAAGTTATAAAAGAAATAAAATACTAGAAATCAGAAAAAAACAACTTTATAAAAATATTCTTTGCTTCGGAATATGAGCCTAGCGTGTATTTACGCATGATTTTGCCTAGTACTCTTATCTGATCTCAATTCCTGTACCTAAGATGTTGTTTAATAGTTCTCCTTTTTCAAGAAATTTTGATATACGATTAATATCATCACTCATATATCTGTCTTCATTTAACGTAGGAACTTGTGACCGAACAGATTTATAAGTTAATTGCCCAACTGGACTCAACTGATCATAGTGACCAGCAATGTCAATAGCTTGTGCTGCACATAAAAGTTCAATAGCTAGAATATAATTGTTGTTTTTCATAATACGTCTACAATTCCTTGCTGCTATTAATCCCATACTTACTACATCCTGATTATCAGCGTTAGAAGGAATGCTTTGAATGCTAGATGGCGTGCATATAATTCTATTTTCTGCGACCAATGCAGTTGCTGGATACTGAGCTCCCTCAAACCCACAGTTTAGACCTGGAGTTAACTTTGTGAGAAACTCTGGTAATCCGTTATTTAGATTTATATTCAGCAATCTATTCGTTCTTCTTTCTGATATTACACCAAGTTGTGTTAGTGCAATTGACAAAAAGTCCATAACAAATGCTACTGGCTGACCATGAAAGTTACCACCATGAAATACTTCTTTTCCTTCAAAAAAAAGAGGATTGTCATTGGAAGAATTAAGTTCTATTGTTAAGACATTACTAGTATAATTTAATGTATCCTTAATGGATCCAACCATTTGTGGCACGCACCTTAAGGTATATGCTTTTTGCAGGTATACTTTAGTTTTACATTTACCTTCGTTTTTTAGTTTTAGTAAATCAGATTTTAATTTGTGATGAGGAGCAATCAATTTGCTTCCTTTAACTAAATTCAATATGTTAAATGCACTATCTATTTGACCTTGATGTGGCCTACCTAATGTATGACCTTCTGGTTGAAAAGCTCCTTCAGACGCTCTTTGATTCTCTAAAACAAGTGCTGTTATCACTTCTGCTTGCTTTACCTGAATTTGAGCATCATGCAATATTAGAGTTCCAATTCCTGTCATAGCAGAGGTGCCATTTATTAGAGCTAATCCCTCCTTGTACTTTAGTTGTAATGGATCTAATTTGTGTTTAGAGAGTATTTCTCTTGTTGGTATTATTTTATTATTCTCTCCAAACACATATCCTTCTCCTATTAGAGTTATGGAAAGGTGAGCTAGAGGACCTAAATCCCCACTAGCCCCTAAAGAGCCGATTTCAGGAATTGCTGGTATAATTCCCTCATTTAGAAATAAAATCATTCTATCTACTAATACTTCTCGAACAGCTGAATATCCCCTGCAAAATGTATTTATTCTTGCTGCTAATATAGCTTTTGATTCTTCTTTTGAAAAATAATTTCCTACACAAGCAGCATGACTTCTAATCAAATTCGTTTGTAATTCAGTTTCTTTTGAACTATCTACTAACATATAAACCATTTCACCATATCCAGTAGTGACACCATATATAGCTTCACGATCTACAATTTGATCCAACATTACCCTAGATGCCCTGATGCGTTGTCTAGTAGAATCATCTATAACTGCATTACTATATCCTCTAGCTATGTGATAAATATCATTAATACTAACGCTGTGTCCGTTTAAGTAGACTAGTTTTACCATCTTCTTTTGCATGTATAGTGGCCCGAAAAAACTGGACAGAAACTTATATACTTTATTTCCGTTTTGTTCCGCTTTTAGCGTATTGATTTTTTAAATGTGTAAGATACACACTACTTGGACGACAACTCTACTAACGTTGATTCTTCTTTCAATAAGTCTAAGACTATTTTAGTCTTCTCTACTGAACTAAATTCTCTGATCTTTTTTCTTCCCATTTGATAAACTCGATTATGAAACAATAAAACTAGTACAATAAGAAACAAGTTACCTCAATTGCTCTCCAGTTTTTTCGGGCCACTATAATATTTTTTTAAAAATTGAGCAAAAAGGATACTGCCTGATATTAAAAAAGCAGAAATCTTGCTTATCCAAACAGATGGAATACCAAAGTTTATTACGTTGATAAGTAAATAACACAATGGAATACCTATTAACCAATTACTTATTGTAGTAATTAAAAATGGAAAAAAAGTATCTTTTAATCCCCTTAAAAGTCCTAAACTGATCGTATAAAACCCATCTACAAAAATAAGCAATATAGCTAAAGGAATAGAGGAGCAAATCATACTGTAGTCTGTTGCACTCCCCTTATAACATACAGTGAAAATGAAAAATGAATAATTGGCTATAAAAAAAGCCAATATCAACATAACGATGCCAGTAGTTCCATAATATATCCAAATAGATTTTTTTTCCCCCTTGTGATTAGAACAACGCGTTTGCTTGACTAAAGTGGAAGCTGATAAAGAAAATCCCCAACTAATTCCAATAGGTAAACTAATTATATTGTCTAATATAGAATTGGCTCCTTTATGTAACACCCCAATACTTCCTACCATAATCCCTGTAAAAGAAAAGAAAAAAAATTCTAAAAATAGTTGGGTTCCAATAGGAATACCTAAAGTTAATAGCTTTTTAATATATTCCCTATCAAAGTAGGATAGGATCAATAGATGTTTAGAATTAGTTTCCAATTTTTTCCATACATATGGCATAAGTCCTATCGCCATAATAAACTTACTACATAAAGTCGCTATACCTGCTCCAATAAGACTATTTGTAAAATTTCCTATGTTAACATATATAAACAAATAATTCAGTATGATATTGGAAATCAATCCGATCATAGTTACTATAAAAATAGGCTTTGTATGCCCAATGCCTTCTAAATAGCGACAAAAAGTATTGTAGACCATCGTAGGAAAGATAGAGCAAGCCAGCCATGGCATGTAGTATGGAACCATCTCTACTGCTTGTGTATCTTGTTTAAGATAAGGTAACCAATGAATTATATATAATAAAAGGCCAGAAAAAATTATTGATCCAAGTACATTAATAAATAAGCTATTAAAAAACCATTTCGTATTTTCATGTATGGTTTGGTGATTGAATTTTTCTATAGAAGGCTGAATTCCATAAGCAATACCAGCAGGAAAAACAGAGAAGACAATAGATAAATCTATACTTATAGAAACAGCAGCTACGGAAATCATACCTAAATGAGCAATCATAAGTAAGTCCGTAATGGGCATTAGATAGTGAACCACTATACTTAGTATGATAGGAATAGATAGTTTCAAAAAATGGATCATATGAAAAGCTTTATTGCTTTAAATTAAGAGTATTATCTGTATATATAAATGGTTTGAATTCTTTTAGATAATTAAAATCTTTTACTAAATCAGCATATTTTTTACTACCTATTATAATCAATAATGCAGTATGATCATGCATTAATAAAGAGAATAAAGATGAAGGATGTTCCGTCTTTTGATGGGATACTATCCTATAATCCATTTTTAGTATATTACTCCTAATCTTTGGTAGAATTAGTCGGTCTATAATACCTGTTTGAGTAGGAATATGCATCCATGCAGTATAAAAATACTCTTTCTTATTTAGTGAAATGGGTAAGTTCATTTGCAATCTATAGTCAACTTCCACTAAGTCTATATCTAGTGCATATTTATAAGCAGAACAAATATGCCCTCCAGGTGCTCTTAATTGTGTTTCAAGAAAGACGATTTGTCCATTATAACGATCTCTGAAGGCTTCTAAATGCATAACCCCATTGGGTATGGGAGCAAATCTATTAAAAGCAGTAATTACTAATTCTGGTAGTTCATAAAGCGTTTTATATTTTCTAATTGTAGTAGGAATAAAAATACTGCCAAGACTTTTACCATTTGCACTAACATCCATACAAGGATATCCATAACGACTAACTTGGGTAAAAATGACTTGTCCGTTATTAATGATGGCATCACAATGAAATAAATCAAATTTTTCGGTAGATATGAATGTCTCAAAAATAAAAGGAATAGCTCGACCATAATATTTTAAAAGCTTTTTAGGATCATGCTTACAACACCATGTGGATAGCTCTTCTAAATTATTTATTTTTTTTGTTTCTAATGATGCTGCTAAATTTGTAGGCTTAACAATAATTGGGAAGCCTAGTTTATTTCTAACCATATTTACATAGTGAGCAGGATTTTTTATATAGCACTGATAATCAAATAATAAAAAATTAGGATAATCTACGCTACTTCCTGCAATCGTTGTTTCGATGTATCATTTACAACAAAATTGGCAATAATTCATTTAATCCAGGACCAGGAATTCCCAACTGTCTCTAACCGAAAATGTAACAATCTGGAGATGCGTATTCATCGTTTGCAATTAACCCTAGCATTTTCTATTACATTTACACGACTTAACTGCTTTTAACGATATGTTCAACATCCAAAATTTTCTATAAAAAATGATTTCGTCAAAACCGTTTTTTTTGTTAATCTGTCAAATTCATATTAATAACTTAGCTATCAGAACCTAAGCGATTTTTTACGAGGAACAAATCAAAATTATTTTTAATGGACAATTCTCTGATGGACAAAAAGTATTCCATAGATTCATCAAATTTTGAGTTCTTTTTACACTAGTTAATGTATTACTACGCAACAAAATAAATAGAATAAAACAAACATAGTTTCTAGTTTTATTAAAAATGCTTATAATCAAACATAATTCAGTAATTTAAAATCATTTTCTGGAACCCTATTGAATTAGAATCATATATTCCAAAAGGAATATGCCAGACTAGTTACCTCTACTAAAGGTTATAAAGCAAGGCATTACATAAAAAGGGTGACACTGTTTTTCTTACATATATTTTATGCCATCCAAATGTACAGATAAATAAAAATAATGGCTCTTTCAATATAGAGGTAGCATTGATCCATGGAGACCATACGGTTGAGCAGACTTCTTAATATATGAGTTGTACAGCGTGTAGGGCAGAATATATTAATACTCGGATAACCTTCTTACTCAGCAAATCTTTAAAAATCACAGGTGGCTTTGTTACCTAATAAAATTCCTTGTAAAATAGATTGAACTATAACCTTGCTTCACACGACAAATCACCTCTTTTAGGAAGTTTTTTTATTGTAGAATCTTCCTTCTAAAATATATTTTTCAATTTAAGCCACATAGTAAGTGACTTTATCAGGGATTTTCAGTTACCAAATCAATATGGCTTGAATCAAAAAAGGAAGTCTAGACTCCAAGAATTGCCCATCTCTACCTTACCACCTAAAAATTGAAAAATGTAATACAGGTAAGGTTCTTTTTTTATAAATTCATATTTGATGTTTGCCTGATAAACTTCTCCATACATTGATGGCATCAAGGTTCTTCATAATTAAATTTTCCTAGGGTTTATTTGATCAGCATATCGATTCCCTTACTTAAATAAGCTGTATAAGCAAAATTTCCATTTGCGTTATATTCCCTACAACGATATAGGATAAGTACCCAAATGCTTGTATATTCTCTATGTGATCATGCCCATCTATTGTTAGATCCAATCCTTGTCTGGTAGCTTCTTGCGCTATAATAGACCTGTATATGCGCGATTTCCCTGTAAGTATTTAATAAGCTTAAACCCAAGGATAGCCAAGAATAGCTTCATCTGCGCCTTCCCAACAATGATCCCTTTTACATACTTAGAAGCCATCTGAGCCAATAAATATTTCCACCCCATCAATGGTCGTTAAAGTTCACAGTGGTATAATGCTTAGGGAATGCCTCTTACTAAATCTCTATCAGATAGAGAAGTATATGGTGTCTGATGTGTATATGCTTGGCTACAATAGGCATAAATGGTACTCGTCATCATAGAACTGCATTTTTGAAATTGTATAGAAAAAGTATGTACAGTCCGACGGAATTATTTTGCATTAACATATGCGATAATGCCTTGAATCAAGCCCGCCTGAGATAAAAAACAACCTATTGTTTGGTCAGATACTATACGTATTTTTACAGCATTTGTTAATGCACTATCTAAACGTCGCTTATAGGAGGCGAAGGAGGTTATATTCTGGTCTTCTTCTTCAAGGGTTGGTAACAATAGGTCCCAATATTTTTGTATGCTATATTTCCCATCGATTATGTAGATAAAGTGGCCAGGAGGTACTATATGAATTCCTTCAAATAGTGTTCTAGCTAAGGAATCAGCCCGCATAAGCTGCTCGACTATAGTCCTAAAGTTAAGCTGGATTTTTATTCCTGGATAAGCTAAAATGGCTTTCATTTCTGAAGCAAAAATAAGCTTACCATAGAAAATAGTGTAATATAGCGGTTTAATTCCAAAACGATCCCTTGCTAACACAACAGATCTATTACTTTTATCATAAATGGAAAAAGCGAATTCTCCATTAAATGTTTTAAAACTATCCACTCGGTCTTTTAATTAAGCATTGAGTCCATATTCAGTATCTGTTTGAGTTCTAAATCTATATCCAAGTGTTTCTAAATGGTGCTTTTGATCTTTAAAATCATAAACCTCTCCATTGTAAGCAATCACTCCATTTTTATCTAAAGATTCCATAGGCTGACTACCTTGTTCAAGATCTAGAAAAGATAACCTTGCAACACCTATACCTACCTGCTGATCATCAGAAATAAATACCTTTTGTTCATCAGGACCCCGAAAAATAATTTTTTCTAACATAGATGTTAATACACTGTCTAGAACAGGTTGATGCCTATTGAGATTCACGATGCCTACTATACCACACATCACTAGAATATTTAATGCGTAAAATGTTTAAAATGCTAATTATTATCTATAAACTTGTTAAGGAATATAGGAAACGATTATATGTCCTTGCTAAAAAGTATCCATGCTACCTATAGTACTATAGTTCCTAAGTGTCTAAATCAGATTGCACCTGCAACACATAATATTGAAAAATAGATTGACTGGCTAGGTCAACAGCTGTTGTTTGTAACAAGTTCACAGCATCATTCTCTAAATCATAAATAGATAATAATACAGGTGTATGGCCAAAAACAATTATATAGCCACCTATCTTACACCTTGGTAAAATTCTGAGGTACAATTCTTTTGCTTCTGCTCTGGTAACTACCTCAGAGTTAAGAAATCTAATAAAAACAAAGTCTGAAAATCTACCTGGAATAGGTGCATAAAGGGAATCTAGATGGTAGACCGGATCAATACATTTTTTAGCAAATTCTACCATCGGTTTGCTGAGGTCCTGCCCAATTACACAACATGCTGGATAAGCTTTTTGTATCGTATCTAAAAATGTACCAGTTGAACAAGCTGGATCATAAATGGTCTTTCCTTTCAATGAAAACTGACTAAGAAATTGAATGGTATAGTTTCGAAGTACCTTCTCTCCAGCACTCAAATTTTTGGCCCTTAATGGATTAAGATTCCAGCCTGCTTTAGAAGAATGTCTTTCTTTTTTTTCTGTAGAAGAAAGGTATACGTATTTATATACGATATTACATTTACGGTCATGCAAAAGCTGATCAAATAGATATAGTTTTTCTCCTGATCTAATAGGACGATAAAATATAAGAATCCCCTCCTCAGATAATTGCTCTTCACAAACTACACCTACAATCATATGTGACTGAATTTGAGTGCAATGTAATTCTTTAATCTGGCCTTGCATATGCTGTGTAGATATGGTTTTTCTTCCAAAGAAATAGAGATTTTCTTTAGTAAAGAAGAAGAGATTTTGTGGGTACTCAGAAAAACCTTCAAAATGCCTTTGGACTTTTCTGCTATAAATGTCATTTATATTTAAATTTTTCAAACAACAAGAAGGGGGAATGATTACACGATAGTAATAATCCATTTCTCTGGATATTGTTTTATTATCAGGGAGATTCATCTCTTTGATAATAAATTCATCTTCATAAGTATACATTTTTTTATTTTTAACGTCAGTCGTACGTTTGTATTATAGGATTATGTTACTTAAAGAGCTGGAAAAAGGCCGCAACGTGATTAGTACTAGATACCGTCCGAAACGTTCAGCCCCCAGCTATTTTCATCTTAAAACTGAATAGTTCGCCGGCCATTAAAGCCCGTGTAAGCGACGCTAGTTAACAAGATGAATCAATTTAATAAAACATCTAATGATATAAAATACATAGGCATCGATATAGCAAAAAGTAGTTTTGTAGCTGCTTTCCCTAAAGGTAAAGGCTATACTACGACTACGTATAAGAACGATCCAAATGGCATTGCAATCTTTTTGTCTAAACTTGATAAATGCTTAGATCACTGTGTTTTAGAGGCGACTGGCAACTATGGTTGTTTATTAGTAAAGATGCTTTTAGAAGCTGACCTATCTGTTTCAGTTATTAACCCTAAGCAGATCAAACACTTTACTAAGGTAGTGAACCATATAACGAAAACTGACAAGGTAGATGCGGAACTTATTTCTCTGTATGGATCAAAGATGGAGCCTAAACCCTACAAAATGCCTTTAGCCAGTATACAAGCCTTAAAGCAACAAAAAACACTTTTTGCTCAGTTGAAGAAACAATTGACAATGTGTTATAACTTGCTAGAGTCTTTTAGTGTGTTACCTAAACCAGACACTGTATCTTTGACTATGGTCAAACAAACTATATCCTATTTGGAAGAACAAATAGTTATATTAGAGCAACAAATGCTTTCTATTACACAGGAAACTTATCAGGATCTCTATAAACGCATTAGCTCTATTAAAGGGATTGGCAATAGAACCACTATGGAACTTATCGTTTCCACTGGTGGAGGTAATCATTTTGAAAGCGCTAAACAGTTCTCTAAACATGTCGGTTTGGCACCTATTTATGAGCATTCAGGCTCATCGGTAAGAAAAAAATGTCATATTAATCGTCATGGGAACCCACAATTGCGTTCTTTGCTCTATATAGCTTCTTGGTCAGCTATACGCTTTAATAAGTCCTGTAAATACTTTTATGAAAGGTTAAAAGAAAGAGGGAAACCTGGTAAAGTGGCTCTTATTGCTGTAGCTAATAAACTGATTAGACAAGTATTTGCTATAATTAGAGACAATAGTTTTTATGTAGATGGACATCTATCTAAACTCAAGACAATCCATTAGAATTCGATTAGCTAGATACAACTACACGTTTGACTCAATAAAATCAAATTAGAAATAAAAAATTTTTTTTTAACATAGTTCGTTAAGCTTTTTTTGTACTAGGGTATTAGGCAAAATCGTCCGTAAATACACTGTAAGCCGATATTCCGAACTAGAAAATATATTTTATAAATTTTTTATTGATTTATAATGTTTTATAAGAGTTATGAGTTTTAAAAAACTTATATAATTTCTTATTTTGAGTCGTGATAAAAAGTTGAGACAATATTTAACTTAAATTAAGAAAATTTTATATTACTATCATAATCAAAATAAAAAATTATTAGTAATGTGAAATACCAAGTCTTACAGTGTATTTACGGACGATTTTGCCTAATACCCTTATGAGACAGTTTATGGGCTACTTTAGGTAGGTAATTTAGTTGTCTCGTAAAAGGACCGTTTGATGAGACAGAATAAAAATCTATATAATATACTGAATATCAGACTTAGATAGTCCGGTAAATAACATTACCTTATCTAATTGAAATCCATCTTTAAGCATAGCCTTGGCTATAGAAAGAGCTTTTTCTTTTTCGCCCTTTAGCTTACCTTTTTCTTCCCCTATTCGGATACCCTCTTCTCTACCCTCTTCTCTACCCTCTTGTCTCCCTTCTTCTCTACCCTCTTCTCTAGATTTTTGTTTCATGTAATCTTCTACAGCCTGATTATCCATGATGCGCTTGATCTCTTGTTCATAGGTAAACAATTCCTTTTCTGACCAGTTGAATCTATTTAACGCTTCATAGGCGCGTTGGATAACTAAATCAGAACCTATTAGTTTTTTTAGGTCTTCTTCGCTAGTAGAAGGAGCATGCTTAAAAAAGTAACACCACTTTTCTATAATAGTAGAGAGTCCTTCTATACAGCTAATATTAAATTTGGGTAACTCTATAAAAGTGAATGAAAAGTCTTTTAAATCTCTTTCATACGTTTTTTGCGTCTAGAATAACATGATTAGATAAGTAATCTTTTTTATCAGGAAATATAACATAATCCGTAATAGCTATAAAGATAACTGCTTTAAGATCTTGGTATCTAGCTCCTAATTCTTGGCCTGAGTTGAGTTGCCTGGAATAGGCCTTAGAGGCATAATACTGCGCTCTTTTTTCAAAACCTTGTTGGGGGGAAACCTGCATCTCTACAATTATTTGCTTCCCATACTGGTCTGTGCATAAGACATCTACTACACTTTCTTTCTTATATGCAATATCTGGATCCTGAATCGTGGATAAGAATGTAACTTTTTCTACCTTATCTGAGGCCTTTAAATTTAGCACATCATTGATAAGTGGATAAGAATATCTTTATGTTTTTCGCTACCAAATATCTTACGAAAGGCTACGTCGTTCTTGGGACTTAAAAACTTTGAAGTTACCATAGGGATATAGAAGAGCTATCAATCATGTCCTTCAATATAATAACTTTTAGGATTATAGTATGTCTATACTTCTAAAAAAGAATCTAATATCGCTATTCCGGCCATACTTTGTATAAGTTAAAACGGACGTTAAATGATAAACATTTTGGGTATATTATATACGGTATAAAACCACTACAAAATGTAGGGCTTCAATAGATAACCTATTATTTATAAAATAAAACGCGACAGAACCACTTATGCTACCTTATACTTAAATTGTTCGCAAGATGAGTTAAAGGATTCCTCAGATCCATCACTTATGTTATTATTAAGGAGTTCGATTCCATAATGTAAACCTGTTGTCCCACCATATCCTATATTATTATTTATAGGTAAAGATGACATAGAATGGACCAGATTCTGACAAACTGAAGCGTTTGCACTACATTTTTGACCATCAGATTTCTGAAATTCTTTTCTTTGTAAATTATGATCTTGAGTAGATTCTTTTAGATCTTTTGGTAGATATCCTCTATAGGCTAATGCTTGAGCAGACTCAATATGCGTATTATTTTCTTCTGAAATAGTACGATTTCTGTATTTAACACCTGTTTTCAATCGAATAAGGTAGTCACTTAATAATAAAGTACTATTGCTTACTAAATTATTTTCTATACTATTTATATTAGTAGATGATTTATTATCTGAAATTCTTGGTAACGATGGTGGTAATTCTATAGAAGAATATTCAATATTTATCATTTTTCCATAAACTAGATTGTTATCTAACATATTTAGACTTTCTTGATAAACATTATTTCTATCCTTACTAAACCAATTGGATATTCGACTGATTGGGTTTAATCTCACAAAACTCTTATGGAATAAATCAGATATACTTTTTATCAGTGAAGAATGCATATTACTACTAGATCCACTACTTACAGGTCTTATATTTTCAATACTTTGATATGAATCTACACTACGACGTTTTCTTTTATTTTCATCAGATCTTGTAGTAAATGATATATCTTGTATCATAGTATAATCTGAAGAATAGTATATACTCAAATTATTACATACGTTGCTTCCTGTTTCTATATATTGACCCATACCTTGTAATTCTATACGTACAGTATCATTTTTATACTTTTCTAATGTATCAAATCTACTATGATTACCATCTTTGGGATTAAAGGATAGGTGCCACTCAGTATATGGACTAAGAAAAGGATTATTATTTTCAAGCACAATAAGCATATCATTTAGATCTTCACATACTCCATCCCCTCGTTGATCAAAAGAATAACTTATCGTAGCATCAGTACTTTTCATTGTATATATATTATCATTACATCTATAATGATTATCACCTTGATGTTCTAGCACTATATGAAAATATGATAATAATGTATATAATTCCCTTTGATCTGATGCAGATCCATTTTTTAAAATAAAATCAGCACATATAGTTTTAAACTTAATTGCATTTTGCGGTAGACCTTCTATTATATCAGCTATTAGTACTATCTTTTCTCCGGAAAATAAAGATGATATGTTTAAATGATATTTATCACTTTTCCAATAATAAAATGGTCCTAAAGATCCTTCTTTACTGTTAAATATAGCATTACTGTGTCTAGTATTATAATTTTTATTAAAATTTATATTAAGTTCATAAAATTTATTCTTTATACTTTTTATATTTTGTGCTATATATGTAACATTTGAAATTAAACTATCGTTATGGTTTGGCTGCAAAACAGATGGTAATTCAAAGTCAAAAAATAATTGGGGAAATGGAAATGTATGGTGTAAAATTGATTTGTATAAATTATCATACATGTCTAATATGAGGTTGCCGCGTATGGTTAATTCTAAGCTATTAACAGTGTTTTCCAGTTCCTTATCTTTTATGCTAATTCCTATATTTTTACTATTGTTTACTTCTTCAATCAAGGAGGCTAATGCTTGCTGATCTCGATAAGATTCTATAGCAGCATACATTTCAATCATACTATCCATGCTATTTTGTAATTCAGTAATACAATACAATAATGGATCTTCTTGATCAAGTTCTAGGTCTTTGGTTATTATACTGATTTTATATTTTATAGAGTCTATAATGCGTTTTATTTCCCATTTTGATATAACAGGAATAGAAAAATCAGAGTTTTTTTCCAAATCACTTTTTAGGTCCAAAATATAATTATCCATATTTTCCATAAAGGGCAATATGATATCATACATATCATTTTCAAGTTTATCTAATAGATCCATTTTTAAATCTATTGATAGGATAGCATCAGCATATGCATCAACTTTAGCAGTATTATCTTTTATTGAATCATAATAATGACCTATTGAGTTAATAGCAATTACACCACCGTATATATTTTTTATTCTAGCTAAGTCTGCTTCAATGTATATAGAAGAAGGTATATGTACAGAAGATTTTGAATTTGAATCTTTATTTTCTTTTTCTAATTCACTTATTTTACTTTCAAATAGATGATAAAACTCTTCTCTTAGTTTATCTATTTTAGATATATTATCTCTACTTTTAATATTAAAAAAAGATGTGTTTTCTATCTCCTGCATCGTACTATCAAGTTCAGTTTTAAATCTTGATACGTTGACTTTCAGTTCATTCATATTAGTAGAAAGGGTGTCTATAGATGCAAGATCTTTTTCTACACTATCTAATTGTTTGCTAAAAACTTGATATATATCTGTGTATTTATCTTTCATTAGTTTAACATTATCCTTCGTTGTAGATACTACAGATAATAACCCTTTCGTTATACCATCCGAATCTAATTTTCCAGACATTAGGCTTTCAGTTACAGCAAACCCAAGCTGTATCGATTCAATAGCCAACATTCCCATTCCACTAGTACAAGCAAAAAATATACACCCTATCTCTACAAGAGTAAAAATTTCTTTCCTCTTTAATGATTTTTTTATTTTACTTTGTAATTTTATTATTTCACTTAATTTATCTTTATATTCTTTTTTCAATTCTGATATTTCATTAATATAAATATGAGTAGCATTTTGCATACTATCAATATTTTCATTTATTAATGGTTTAATTTTTTCATTAAGTAAAGTTTTATATTTATTTATTTTAAATTCTATTTTTTTATTGTAATTTTCAACAACTTTAGATACTAAATATATACTTTTTATATCTTCAAATTTATTAATATTATTTAATATACTATCTATATAATTATTTATATTTAAAATTAATGAACTTTCATTATATTTATTTATTTTACTTAAAAGAGCTATAGATAAGTATCTCAATACTTGTTTTTCATCTAACCAATGGTCATCACGTGGAGCATTATCCGCAAGTTCATATACTCGATTTAATAAAGATTGATAAAAAGGTAAAAAAGAAATATTCTTATGTAATTTATTGTAATTTTCTTCTAAAATTTGAAAGTCATTAACTAAGGATAGTACATCGTATAAATTTTTAATATCTTTATTAGTCTCTAAATCATTAAGAAAATTATTTAAATTTGACTGAAAATTTGAAGAAATTAAATTTTCTCTTGCATAACTTTTGTATTCATTGATTGCATAAGAAGGATATCCAATTACTTTTGTGAGTTCTATTATTTCTTTAGTATTATTACCATCAATACCGGGATTACCTGGTAAAGCAAAAGTTTTTGAAAGATTTTTTTTTCTTTCTTCCCATTCTGAATAACATAAATTATCATCTGTATGATTGTAATGAACCCTTTATAAATTACTTCAAAACTGTTTTCCCCATCTTTACTCCATTACACTATTACCTCCAGCTACCGATACTTTTCCCTTTTGGTCTGAGGAATTATTAACTAAAAATTTTGGGTATCTATTCGCTATCTAATCCAATAATCTTAATAATTCCCTGAATTACTTCCTTCTCGCAAACCGGAATCCGCACATTACCTCATACCACCTTTTGAGCCCTTATTTTCCGATAAATTATGAATACTTAACAAACTTTACATTTTTACACCTATGTTTTTTTTTTATTTCTACGTAAAGTGACATAACACTCAGGATTATTATTCAATGCATTGTTTTTTTCGTTTTCAGGAGTATGTATTTACACTTGATATCTAAGTTACTAGATGCTAATGCACTTGCTATCAGTAATTAATCACATTTCGAATAGCTTATAAGTATCGTAATACTTAAATAATAGCTTTTCATCGTTTCCAACTTAGAAATTAATCTCCATTTTTCTATACAACTCACGAATAGAACATGGATGGACGTTCTTACCTGGATGCTATATAATTTTTTACAATCCTCATGACAAACCATATCTTCCATCATTCCATTACTCCATCTTGTCCTTTACCACCTTTAACCACCAAATTAGCACTAATGGTATGAGGATTACTAGGAATGTAATAAAAGATGTTTTTCCTATAACAAAATATTTCCAGCAGAGCCACCTGGCTAATCCAGGCCAAACCAATCTTCCCGCGAGATCCTGGACCAATCGGCTACGTGCTATTTATTAGAATGATCTACTCCAGGCTCCACCGATCTATATTATTTGATGATTACCTATAACCCTAGTTTGGGTGCATATAATACCTAAGTTTATACCTGTTTCACTTTAAACTAGTGTCAATAAATGTTTATCTAATGCAAGATTGATATTTTTCGAATTTTTTCACTACAGTTATATTTTTATATCCTAATTCCTTATCCTAATATATTTTCCTTTTACAACTAAACTCTCATTATCACATAAGAATTTATAGTTGTATTTTTTAATGTCCAATCCTAATGTTTTATTTAAAAAAAGTAAGTCCTTCTTGGATTTAACCGAACGGTGTCATAAACCAGTTTTCTTCACCTATTCCAGAATTGGAAGCGAAATTAATGGCAAAATTGAATGTATAAACATTAATGATGTTACCGTTGATTAGCGTTAAGAAATATTTCAATTTCAGCCTGAACATGATTTAATACATCTTTATATCGATGAGTAATCTTTCTGTACATAAATTCTGATAACCAAGTATTAGTTCATTTAACAAAATATACGCAAAATTTTTTAGCAATATTAAAGATCATTAATAACATCTTCTAATCCTTTCAAAAAGTTACATTCTGATAATTTTACACGTATTTTTATCTGATATATTCCTCATTATTAACAAGATAAGATTTGAATATCCATTAAATCTCATCTATATTTCATCGCTATGGTGTAAAATAGTGATAAACTTTCATTAGAATGTCCATTAAAATTTAGTAACAATTTGTTTAGGAAAACTTAGTTCTAACAGAAGAAGAATCGAGTTCTGATTTAATCTTAACAAGAATTGATTCCTTTTTCCCAATTCGATTAATTATCTCTTGGAAATTATTTGAAGTAGGTTTTCTATAGAAAGAAATATTATTTTTTATTTCTTCTATAGGTTTCCTGGATATTTGTACATAGTACATTTAACCAAATTAGAATATATTTCTAATATTTGTGTTATAATTGTATTAATCTAATGCTATAGCAGAAATCAGGGGGTATTCAAAACCAAAAAGCGCAGCCTTGATCCCCTCTATTATATGTTCCGAAAAAAAAATTTAAAAATTTCTCTGATCAAAAAGAAAAAATTACTGGCTGTGGTTGGTTTTATTATTAGGCTCTTGGAATAAACTAGCAATAGTAGATTGTATATTTCCTTGGATATCCTATACCAATTATACTTAATTATCAAATGTTATTACACCTATATCTAAAGCGATCTAAAAGGTGGTAATTAACTTTATTCCGAAACATTGATACATACGTATAAAATAGAACTATTTTCGAAATTTATCTTTGTTAAGTTTTACAACTGATGCAAACCTAATCTTGCATTATCATCATTTGAATTATTTCTTCAATTCCATATAAATAGCGACATCCCAATCAATAGCATGACTTAATAAGTCACAATAATGAAATATTATTTTTTTCCCTAAGGATCTACGACTAGTAAGGAAAACAGGTTTCAAAACTAACAGTAAGTCTATTTGTTCAGTATAATAAGAACCTGTATAGCCAGATTATAATGTCAAATGATCTTGCGTATCACTACATAAGAATTATTTCCTTTATTATCACAATATATAAACATTATTATCTTCTGATGACGTATGTTAGTATTTCCACAACTAATCAACCGAATCTTTAGGTCATACGTGAACATAGTAGTAGTATTTACAGGTTCTGTCGCAACTGTTTTAAGGGACGGTTTAATTTTATTACATTTTAGTTAAAAATTGACTAAAAACTGTTTACTAATTACACCAAAAATTATTTTCGGTATTTTAAAGGATTTTGTCTTGCCCCGACTTAGTTTCTATTTCAGATTTTATCACCAAGCAAGCCACGGAATGGCTTTTGAACAAGGTTCGCTCCAGTACATCTATAGTTGGAATAAATACAGCCCGCTCTATTCCCGAGCATATACTTGATAAGTTCCTTGCGCTATAATACTCCTTTATCAGTGCGCATTTGCAAGTGGAATTAAGATACGAAATTAATCATTTTGAATATGTTGTGTAAATTTTTCAATCCTAAGTATCGGTACAGCTTCTACTAAAATGTTCTCATGCGAGTCGTGTCTGGCCTGATGTAATAATCCCTGCCAAAAAAGTCATCCTGATAAAGGTTAAGTCTTCTAGCTAAATGTACTTGGAGTAAAAACACTGGAAGGTAAATGATTTTTTATCCTGGAGTAATACCTATTTTCTCAAGTAACAAAGCAAAACAGAAATCCAGCCCTATCGCATGGCCTTAACGGGTGCATATTAATAATTCCAAATTCTGTGCACCTGAAAATAAACCATTCGGGTTAGGGTAAGTTCACTTCAAGGTAAAGCTAATGAATCGGAATATCTTTCGGCGACTGGGAAAAAATTTGTCCTGGGCAAATAATAGTTGTTCATTGATAATTAATTATAGAATTAAATTTATTATGTAAATCCATTATCTCCTAAGGGTACACCTCATATGAAGATAATATCCCAAAGTCAACATTATCGCATTAATGAGATAACTATATGCGATAGATTCAATGATATAAAATTATATGAGATAATTTAACTAATCAAAACATGTTCATAAGGGCTTATTTGAGAGGCATCAACAAAAGATCATATGCTGATCGAAGCAAAAGATATATGGATCAGTTGTGCACGAAAGAGGATAATAAATTGCCAGTTACTATCGTGAAAATATTAGTGGAACAAAACTCGGAAAGACAGAATTAGCAACGATATTTGACCGATAGTCATCCAAATGATATCTTATCTAGAAGAAATGGACCGATTAACTAGGTTTAACAAACAGTGACTGGAAACACTAAAAAAAAGATTCAACACACCTCAACTCAGAATTGTTAGTCTGGCATATACCTACCTCTTTGCAAGCCCGTTAGATAAACAACAACCAGATTAAAATGAAATCCAGTAACAACAGCCGTAATTTCCTCTATCAATAATGATGATTATTGGATACTAATGGCCACAATCGTCTTTAAAGATTGGATTAAGCCCGGTCTAAATAGGAAAACAAGGCAATAAAAAAAGACATGAACAGGGTAATATAAGGAGAAGGCGATCATGAGAGACACAAGAAAGTTATATACTATAGACATGTCAAAAAACTAAGTATACAGGAAACTGCATATGCTACCGGGTACAGCAAGGCACAGATATGTCGTATTCAACGGTTGAATATACTAAATAATTTAACAGATGAGCAAAAAAACTTTTAACTTTTTAATAAAAATTAATATCCTAAAATCTTTCTAAATCAATCTATTTAATAATATATATAGAGCCTTAACGTACAATAATTCCCCATATCCAAGTTGACCCCTAGTACGTCTGAAGATGAACTACTTAGATATAAAAAAGCTGCTTTTGCAGCAATGGTTCTAAAGCAAGGTATCTATAGAGATTTTACGCAATGGTTTTCTGATCGTATCGGTTTAATTGTAGAATTTATAGAAAAAGATTACACTAGTTACGCTGATGCAGCATTTTTATATACGTTGAAAGTAGATGACAACCCAAATTTACTGGAAACAATAAAAAACGCTAACCCAAAATTAAAGAATGTAGCCATGTCTGTAGCTGAAAAATTAATACAAGAGGGTATCCAAATAGGGGAAGAAAAGGGTAAGCTAGAGGGTAAGCTAGAGGGCAAAAAATGCAAAGCTCTTTCTATAGCTAAGGCTATGCTTCTCAAGGGTTACTCTACGGAAGAGATTACGATTCTTACTGGTTTATCTAAGTCTGATATTCAGTCTATTATGTAATAATCTATAGATTACTCATATATGGGGTCACGTCAGGAAACGGAAAATAAAGCACGTTAGCCCTGTTTATTTTCTATGTTAAAAATTATATTTGCCTGTAAATAAATTAAAAAAATAATTGTAATTATTTTTACTATCTTGTATGAAATTCTGAAAAGTGCTATAGAAATATTTTTGTATATAAGGTAAAATATAGTTTGTTTACCAGTTAATTCGTTTTAAGTAAAAAATCTGATTTTCAAACAAACTTTATCAAATAACTCGGCTGTAAGACTCACTAATCTGCAGTACAGAAAATAGAAAATATCATTAACGTGCTTTATTTTCCGTTTCCTGACGTGACCCCTACTAACGTCAATTCTTCTTTTAATAAGTCTAAGACTATTTTAGTTTTCTCTACTGAACTAAACTTTCTAACCTTTTTTCTTCTCATTTGATAAACTCGATTGTGAAACAATAAAACTAATACAATAAGAAACATTTTATCTCATTTATTGTCCAGTTTTTTCGGGCCACTATAAAATGGACAGATCCCCGTATAACCTAACAAAACCCATATTTAGTTAATAGTTCATCTGTAAAAAAAGTTATTTTATCTTTAATAAAATGTTTAGCTAAACTAGGATGAAATAGGACAGATGCACTAGAATATAAATTTCTACCTATTAATACGCCCTCTGGCCATGGATTTTCTTTAAAAACTAGCTTATCCCAATAAACAATATCATTTATAGGATCCTTGTCTTCATATCCTTCGCTGGGTATAGATTCTTCTAAATCGACTGCATCAATTAAGTTGAACAGGTTCATAAGATAAAAATTCCTATTCACAAACTCTGGTTTTTTACCATCCTTATTAGTAACAATCACCGGAAAGGATTCAAATTGTTCAGGACATAGACTATTAAACTTATCTAATATAGTTTTATGAACTAATAAGGGACTTTGTTTTAAAAAATGTATATTTTTTCCACTTGCTGGATCATATTTACTTGTAGTAGTTGAGATTTAATCTGACAATTGTTAAATTGTGTTGATATAAATAGCGACTATTATTATGAACTTACATCAAAAAATAATTAAACCTAAACTAGGTTTATTAGATCTAGCCAAAACGTTGGGTAATATCTCATCAGCGTGTAAAAGCATGGGTTATAGTAGAGATAGCTATTACCGCTTTAAATCCTTGTATGAAACAGGCGGTCAAGAGGCGTTACATGAGATAAGCCGCAGGAAGCCGATCATGGCTAATAGAGTAGATCCTAGTATAGAAAAGCAGTAGTAGATATGGCGATAGATTATCCAGCCTATGGTCAACTTAGGTATCCAATGAGTTAAATCAGCAAGGTATACTGGTCTCTTCCAGGCGGTGTCAAGTCTATCTGGTTACGTAATGATTTAAATAATATAAAAAAACGTCTTAAAGCATTAGAAGCCAAAATGGCTCAAGATGGTCTTGTTTTAACTGAATCCCAGCTAGCCGCATTAGAAAAACGTAAGAATGAACAAGAAGCATTTGGAGAAATAGATACAGAACACCCTGGTTATTTAGGCTGTCAAGATACTTTATTATGTTGGTAACTTTAAAGGGAATAGGTAAGGTTTATACCCAGGTATTTATAGATAGCTATTCTCGAGTAGCTAATGCCAAAACTCTATACTGATAAAACAGCTTTGACAGCTGCTGATATGTTAAATGATAGAGTACTGCCTTGGTATCAAGAACAAAGCATACCCCTCTTGCGCATTCTAACAGATAGAGGCACTGAGTATAAAGGCAAAATAGAGCATCATGCCTTTGAGTTGTTTTTAAGCATAGAAGGCATAGAACTACTGTTACTAAAGCCTATTCACCGCAAACCAACGGGTTCTGTGAACGGTTTAACAAAACAATGAAACAGGAATTCTTTGATACAGCTATGCGTAAAAAAATCTATACAGACCTGGATGATTTGCAAGAGGATTTAGATAACTGGTTACACTACTATAATCATGAGCGACCCCATTCTGGAAAGTACTGTTACGGAAAAACACCTATACAAACTTGGCAAGATAGCAAAAAACTAGTCTTTGAAAAAAATAATCAAATCTCGTATCTTAAAAGAATACCTGACAAACTAAACTTAACTGACATGAATACATTCTAAATTTTTACTTCCTGTCAGATTAAATCTCAACTACTACATGTTTCAAGGTCTGATTCTATACCAGGTAGTTCTGACTGGCAGCCAGCTAATTTTTCTTTAGTTTCGTTACAAACAACTTCTGAATCGGAAAAATGCTCTATAACTTTACCTATTTTCCCCCACCATGTTTTATAGCCTTGAGATATTTTAGCTTTGTATTCATAAATTTTACGATCCGTAATTTTCTTGCGTAAGCATAAGTTTGAACGTTTTTTCTTCCATGCTTTATACTGCTTAAAATCAGATTGCTCTTCCGGTGTTAACGATCTAAAGCCATTTTTAACTGATTTAGTAACAGAAGAATGTATAAATTTATACATATCTTCTATTTCTTCATAATCATATTCTCCCTGAAGATCTGAATCTGAAATTAAACCATCTGTGCTAGAAGAATCGTTGGAATCTGAAATATTTTTCTTCGAATCGTAATCTGAAGCAGTGTTTTTTTAAATTTAATATAATAATCTTTACCATCTTCATGGATTGTCCTATTGTATATACGATCCATTTCAAACCATATATAGCTCAATACGATCGATAAATGGTTCATACCTGGCAAGGGAGAGGTAAGACGAGTAGAATTTTTTCGCTCATCATACAAAAGGCTATCTACTTCATCTACAATACATAGGTCACATGTACGATTTGAACGGATATCCATACCGGAGAACTCGGTACGTAAAATATCCCCTTGAAAGTCTATAGGAGTACCATAGACTACATCTTTTTTATATACTTGCTTAATCAACTCTTGGGACTTGGCATTCTCTCGACTGTTCTCACCTACACTTACGTTTAACATCGAAAAGAAACCTTTTTGACGATTTACTTCGGTAATTGTTAATTCCGTAGAGGTGGTCACTACATCTACCGATCTTCCCTTTAAGGCGTAAAAAGCAGCAAGCATTGCTATAATAACAGATTTACCCTCTCCGGTATTAACTTGGAGCAAACGACCAAAGCCTTTTAATGGATTAGCTAAGATCAATAGCGATAAGAGTTGTGTCTCCCTAGGAAAATATTTATGTTCTAGATGAACAGCATGAAAAATTACGGCTATAATTTCTTTATCTGGAACCGATGCACTACCCTTCATACGGCTACTCCATTCGTGAATACGACCCGAAGACCATTTACAAATGGGAGAACCAGGTAGAATAGAAGATAGACCATTGTAGGTATCCATTACTTCTTGCACACTGGAATCTAATGAATCTATATCGCTTACAAAATCAACATTGGGAGACATCGACTTAATTTGATCGATCAGTTCTCTACGCGTGTACTGTTTAACGCCCTTAAAGGATGAGGAAATAACGCTCGAATGGATAGTAGATTCCCAAATAGAAGGCTCATATAGATGCGAATCCATAAACGAAAATGCCTCTATAGCTGTAGGGGAATCAACTTTATATTCATATAATAAGTTGAAGCACTTAATAAAATATTTTACTATAGATTCATTTATGTCTGTATCTACCTGGATAGACTGTAGAGATGAGGGAAATCCATTTGAGGAAGAAGGGGGGCTACTTAAAGCAGTATGCAAGGATGATAACAGTTTTTTAAAGGGACCTAAGGTATCTACAGGGCAGGCATAACGGAAAAAAGTAGGCAATTGGTTATCCAGTAGGCCAACATGATCGGGAAATAAACTTTTAAACCGAGCGTTTATTAAACGAGTGGATAATACAACCCTACAATTATTTAAGCAAGAAGCTCCATCTAAAATTTCTTCAGAACAAAGTGTGGATGATATATCGGAAATAGAAAACTTATGATCAGATATAAATTTTATAAAATCTGATAAAGGTTTAAAATCCTTCAATAGCTTGGTAACCTCTACTACCTTCTCAATCATCAAAGGAGGACAAGTGTACTTAGATACAAAGGCTGTTAAACGATTACGTTAAATCTTATCTAGGCTAACCTGACTGGAGGATAATAAATGATCGATATACCTACCGGGTAACCAAGTAGACCATTCTTTATAATGACTGATCAAAGTAGGTACATGGGTATAATCAGCAATAGGAGATAAAAACTTTAAGAGATCTAATAAGTCTATTAAAGCCATCAAGGATTCCTTGGAAGAAGCACCCTTAGTCTTATTACGTATGGCATATAACAATGCCTCGATAGAACCTCTTTTATCTTTATCTTTATAACCCGAAACTAGCTCATCTAATCTAGAGACGAGATATGGGTAAAGAAGCTTATTCGAATCTGCAGCATAAGAATTTTTTAAATCGGCAACTAGAGATTCTTTTACCCAAACATCCAATGGACGCGTAGAAAGAATAGGGTAGGAAAAGCTTACGCCTTGCATAAAGCAGGAAATAATAGATTTTTGCAAATCCGACTCTGCTTTTATAAGTTTTTCTTTGAAGATTGGTATAAATTTTTCCTTAAAATTTGTAAGGTTGTCTCCCTTGAGCTTACTGCACACATGGTCTATAAAATCATCTACTCTAGACCAAGTACCTGAATGACTATATTGATAATTACTAGATGATCGACTGGTAAAAGAAGCCATTGCGGCACACAAGGCATCTACATTAGGGCGAAATAGAGGAGGGGTAGAGGATAGCGAAATAGGATGGTTGATATAGTGACCTTCTTCAGGAACTCTAAAATAATTAGTTTGGTTAAAAGCTAACAGATCAGACCATCTGCTTCCTAATTGATTAATCTTTTCAGCAGATAGGTGGATACCATCACGGATCAGGTCGGGCATACGGTCTGATTTAAACGCACGTACCATCTCATTGGCATGAGATATAGCATATATCCCACAATTATTTCCATTTTCTTGCAGCGAAACAGATAGTTTATGGATCTGAGCAACACCTGAATCGCGCAATGCTGAAAAAATTATATCGTCTTGATCGGTAGAGGCTATCGAATTTGCGTAAAAAGCATGGTAGCGGGAAGGACTTTCTTCCTTAACGAACACCGTAACCCAGTGGTTACCCTTTACCTGAATTAAAGAGATAAACGGAAGAGATTGATTACTAGAAATATGGGACGATAGGGAGCCACGTAAAGTATCTACTGAACTATCAGAATCATTCACTACATCGAGCCTTACGATTTTATCGGAATATAAATGAGGATATATGACACGAATCACATTGTATAACGTCTCATCTGATAGCCATGATTTAGACAAACCAGAATTCTTAGAAGTAGATTCTTCTGAAATACTTGATTTAAATAGGGGCGTAGAAGGATAGGATCCTTCGGAACCAAAACAAGAGGAAGAGGCAGAACCATAGTCACTATCAAAAGAGGGATATGCATCTAAACCGAAAGCCTTAAACGAATCTTCTAATGAGCGAATAACAGATAGGTCCGGTAAAGAAGAGGATTCGTATAATTTTTTTTCCATGAAAATAGAGCATTAAACAGAGAAACAATGGACTAATTCATAACGTAAGACGTACGTTAACAGGTAGATAAATCGTAGACCAACTCTGATATAATATTCCTTACATCAGAGGGAAGGACTAACGTTTAGACTCACTGGTACTAGTACTACTTGCGTTACTAGGAACATAGCCAGCGGCACGCACTAAAGGACTACTTGAGGCTTGGGATGCAGCTAATCTGGCAGCTTCAGCTTTTTTTCTAAAGTCTAAAGCTGAACTTGAACTACCAGAAGCACAGGAAGATGTACTTGCGCTTGGAGAATATGAGGAGCCAGAGGAGGTACTCGACATATAAGAATAAGAATATGATGCTTGTTCCATTAACTCTTTTTCTCTTTGTAAACGCTCCTCTTCTTCCTTCTCCTCTTTACGTTTCTTTAATGCAATGCGCTCAACACAACCGCAGCATTCTCTACAGCGATATTTACAATGGGGGCAAGCATAACATTTTGGACACAACACAATATGCGTTTTACAAGCACAGGTACAATGGCGCTCACAATATGTAATATCATCGGCTTTAGTCTCCTCACCACGATTCGCTATATCTCTACCTATCAATATAAGTGGACCCAAAATAGGAATCACACCTAAAGGATAGGTACCTAAATCTTTCCCTTCATCACATCTCCAACCACACTTACAACGCAGGTAAAAGTTCTTACAACCACTAGAATAACATCGATCATAATCCCATCTACCACCTCCTAGTAATCCTCTATTACCTATATATACTATTTCTTTACCATCAGATGTTTTTTCAATATGAATCATATGTGATGCATCTTTAGCATCGCCATTTAACATAGACTCTATACTTAAACCGTCGGATACAGCAACAGGTAGGAATCTAATAGATTGCGAAAAATCGGGGAATGCTTTTGCATATACTTTACCTTCCCAAATACCATCCTTTTCTAAAAAGGAAACCAAATACCCATTAGATGCCTGAAAAAGTCTCTCCTTAGCTATTGATCTACAAGACGCATGAGATGCTTGAGTAACTGACCTTACTGAATGCATACCTATTTTATGCATCCTATTACAAGCAGTTAAAAACAATAAAAGTACAAGATGTGATAGGATTTTTATCATAATAATCCTTAAACAGGTTATGTATAAAAAGTAAATTTCACTAATTCTAATGATTTTTTGTATAAAACACAAATTATAATCGAAAAAATAATTATTAGAGCGGATAATTCAAGAGTATGTCTATTTTGTTTTAAACAATTAGTTATTCTATTAATTTTAGTTATTTTTTAACTAAAATTATACATTTTAAATACTATAGTGGACCGAAAAAACTGGACAGAAAATTAGATACTTTGTTTCGTATTGTATTAGTT
>NZ_JBOZWY010000003.1:0-126567 GCF_050864915.1 Candidatus Cardinium hertigii | reverse complement strand
AAAATGTTCTCTTGTATCTATTAAAAAGTAGGTAATTTTAAGGAGCTTTTTTAAACTCAAAAATTAAAATCTAATCCAGTGTTCAGGTTTTTAAGCGCTATGTGCCATTATTCTTAATTTTATATTAAATTTCAGATTTTACAATCCATTGTTACCTATTTATGTTAAATATTATTCTAGTGGGCCCTCCTGGGTCTGGAAAGGGCACACAAGCTGAACGGATGATTCAAAAATATGGCTTTATGTCGATCGCTTTAGGCGCTTTGTTGCGCCAACAAATAGCAGAAAATGGAGCCAATAAAGCACGTATTGAGGAGTATATTAATAGTGGTCAATTGGTACCAGATGATCTATCTTTTCAAATTGTAACAGAACTTGTACAAGCAAAACCTTCTAATGCATCCTTATTATTTGATGGTTTTCCAAGAACTATTGTACAGGCAATCTTCTTAGATGATTGTTTGGTATCATACCATGCTAAAATAGATGGCGTAATTTTTTTAGATGTACCCGACGTGCACTTACTAAAAAGGCTTAAACATCGGGCAACTATTGAAGCAAGGCCTGATGACCAGGATGATCATAAAATTAAAGCACGTATGCACATATACCAACAAGAGACCCTACCTATCCTCAACTATTATCAAGACCAAAACAAATTATATCGTGTAGATGGAACGGAAGCTATAGACGAAGTGACTAAAGCTATTGAAACGATTATAGATCGGCTAAAGCTATAACAACTATGTCATCACCCAATTTTATTGATCATGTAAAGCTTTACCTACGCGCTGGAAAGGGAGGAGCCGGGTTGATCCATTTTATACGTGCTAAATTTGTTCCAAAAGGCGGACCAGATGGAGGAGATGGTGGTAGAGGCGGGCATATCATTTTACGTGGTGCGAAACAATATGGTACTTTGCTTCATCTTAAATATCGAAAACATATCATTGCTGCGAATGGGGAAGTAGGTGGCGATAGCTGTAAAACTGGCGCAAGTGGAAAAGATGTAATCATAGATGTTCCATTAGGAACAGTAGCCAAAAGCGCAGATAATGAAGAGGTATTTCTGGAAGTGCTAGAGGACAAAAAAAAATATATCTTAATGGAAGGGGGAAAAGGTGGTTGGGGCAATACCCATTTCAAAACGCCTACCCATCAAACACCCCGTATAGCTTATCCAGGAACAGCAGGTATGGAAGGCTGGATGCTATTCGAATTAAAATTATTGGCAGATGTGGGTCTGGTAGGTCTACCAAATGCAGGTAAGTCTACGTTGCTTTCGGTTGTATCAGCAGCTAAGCCCCGCATTGATAGCTATCCCTTTACTACTTTAGTACCCAATCTTGGTGTCGTGGCTTACCGAGACCAGCAATCTTTTGTTATGGCAGATATTCCAGGGATTATAGAGGGCGCAGCTGCGGGAAGGGGATTAGGCAGCCGTTTTCTACGCCATATTGAGCGCAATGCAGTTTTACTATTTATGGTCAGCGCAGAATCTAATGCTATCAATAGTGGTTATAGAATGTTACTGAGCGAACTGGAAGCGCATAATCCTTTGTTATTAGATAAACCAAGGTTATTGGTTGTGTCAAAAGTAGACTTACTAAGCCAAGCGGCACGTAAAGTTTTGTTGCAAAACTTGCCTAAGGGAATCACATGCTGTTTTGTTTCCGCTGCTACGGGAGAGGGTATCATCGACCTTAAAGACCTAATCTGGGAAAAACTTTCTATATCAATCGTACAATAGTCGACAAATTTTTAGATGCCCTATGCATAGTTACGCGGGTTGATGGCATCAAAATTGCTGTTGACGTGGCGCAGAGCAAGTGCAATCAACTCAAAAAAGGGGGCTATTCACTAGGCAAACATATCTAACGGTTACGATGCATCACACGGTAAAAACACTAGGTAAAGAAACCATTATATATAGCATAAGCAATATTATAGTGCGCGGATGTTCTTATCTGGTTTTACTACTTCAAACCAATCTACTAACCCCAAGTGCCTACAGCATTGTTACAGAGTTTTATGGTAGTTACATTGCCTTGGGTCATGTCATCTACGATTTAGCCATGGATGTAACCTATTTGAGGTTTGTACATAGATTAGGAAAATCCTATACTTTTAATGCAGTTATAACCATATTACTTATTACCAGTTTTATTTTTTCCATTCTACTGATTCTATTTATACCACAAATTGCAAAGCTAACCAATCACTTAGTCCATATACGCTATTTCTATTATATGACTGGGATACTTGTACTAGATACGCTACTGATGATTCCCTTAGCGAGGCTACGTGTAGAAAAAAAGACTTTTCGATTTTTGTTCGTAAAATTTTTGCAAGCTTTTGCTCATATTATTTTTTCTTTTGTATTACTTTACTATCCTATATGTTTAAACAGTATAGCTTATTGGATAGGTAATGGTTTGCATATACAGGTAGCCTTAAATGAATTAGATGCTGTTTTTATAGCCAATTTGTTGTCTAGCCTAACTGCTTTAGCCCTTTTATTCGCTCAATTTAAAGGATTCTATTGGGTTTGGCATGGCCGTACAATACAAATGATAGGTCGTTATGCCGCAACTTCTTTTTTTAGCATTCTATTTTTTAGGGTTAATGAAACATTACCACTCTTATGTTTTCGAAAATTAGTTCCCAATAATTTTTATACCACCCATACAAAAGAGGAAATATTAGGTAATTTTGGTACTTCTTGTAAGCTGACGATATGTATTACACTAGGGATTCAAGCTTTTAAATATGCTGCAGAACCATTCTTTTTTGCCAACTCAGATCGAAAAGAAGCACGAAGATTATATAGTCAAACGATGTATGTATTTATACTAGTATCCTGCTTTTGTCTATTGCTGCTAAGTATAAATGTAGATTGGATCGCAAAGATCCTCATTCCAAACGCAAGATATCGTGATACGATTGACACTGTACCCTACTTAGCATTTGTGCATATTATTTTAGGCATCTATTACAACTTGAGTATTGCT
Organism: Candidatus Cardinium hertigii; assembly: GCF_050864915.1. Lineage (GTDB taxonomy): Bacteria > Bacteroidota > Bacteroidia > Cytophagales > Amoebophilaceae > Cardinium > Cardinium hertigii_D. The sequence continues at coordinate 123,556 of NZ_JBOZWY010000003.1, read as the reverse complement.
TTTAAATTGAGTAATCATACCCAATACAATACTTGGATCAGTGCATGGGGCAGTCTAGTGATTGGACTTACTGCCTTTCTGCTGATACCAAGATTCGGCCATTGGGGCTGTGTATATGCCTCCATCAGTGGTGCGGTGGTTATGGCTTTACTCGGTTATTATATGGGTCAAAGATGTTATCCAATACCCTATCCTAAACAGGGATTCTTAATACTCTTGTTTACCTTTTTAGTATTTCGAAAGATTCCTTTGTGGCGTACCAAATTAGCTTTTTTAGGGATAGGATGGGCTTATATATGTCTCCATATAGCGATTTTAGCCCTCTTTTCTATTTTAACGGTTGTATGGAAAAAGTCTATTAAGCTTAAAAAATAGGGCTATGAGGCCGTTAGAATAACCTCAATACTGTTTATTACAGATCTGTAACCCGCTGGCTATTCTTAGCTCTACTCAGGATATTAGCTGGGTAAGCCAACGGTAAAACGAATGGTTTGGGCTTAATTCAGGATGAAAAGTAGCTGCCACAATATTATTTTGACGCAGCAACATGGGTCTACCTGCTAAGGAAACAAGGACTTCTACGTCTTGACCTACAAAAGTAACCTCAGGAGCTCTAATGCACACTATTTTGAGAGGCGATATACCCAATAAACTCGTTCCCAATCCGACGAAACTATTGATTTGCCGACCATAAGCGTTGCGCTTTACTTCGATATCAATAAGCCCTAGATAATCCCTTGCAACAGAAGTGGGACGAGATAGGATAATGAGACCCGCACAAGTGGCCAAAATTAGTTTCCCTTGTTGCGCAAATGCTATGATGGCTTCTTTCCAGTTCAAAAGCTTCATAAGCTTCAATAGTGCAGTTGATTCTCCTCCAGGAATAATTAAAGCCTGTACTTGGGCTAGTGCTTCTGGCTTTTTTATCAATTGACTTTGGATATCAAATCGTTCTAAAGCCTTTTGATGCAAGCCGAATCCTCCTTGTAAAGCAAGTATACCAAACATTTTAATATCCCCTGTTGGCAAAGATCTCTTTTTCTGAAAGATGATCAGTAGGCGTTCCTAATAAAGGCGCTCCTAAAGCTTCAGATACTTTTGCCAGAATATTTGGATCTTGAAAGTGGGTGGTTGCCTGTACAATTGCACTTGCTCGTTTTTTCGGATGTTCTGACTTAAAAATTCCAGACCCGACAAAAATGGCTTCTGCCCCTAAACGCATCATTAAAGCAGCATCTGCTGGAGTAGCAATACCTCCGGCTGCAAAGTTAGGTACAGGCAATTTACCTTCCCTTGCAACTGCTTCGACCAAATGTAGAGGAGCACCCCACTCTTTTGAGGTGTGTTGAAGTTCTTCAGTGCTCAAATTAGCAAGGGATCGAATTTGACGCTGAATAGTACGCATGTGTTTAACTGCTTGAATCACATCTCCTGTACCAGCCTCCCCTTTTGTGCGTAACAGGGCTGCTCCTTCTCCAATTCGACGAAGCGCTTCTCCTAAATTACAACATCCGCAGACAAAGGGAATTTTAAACCGATGTTTATTAATATGAAAGGCGCCATCTGCTGGGGTCAAAACCTCACTTTCATCGATAAAATCAACCTTTAATGCTTCTAATATTTCCGCTTCGACAAAGTGGCCAATACGAACTTTAGCCATAACTGGAATAGAAACAGCTTCCATGATTTCTCCTATCTTCTGCACATCACTCATACGAGCCACTCCACCTTGTACCCGAATATCGGAGGGAACCCGCTCCAAAGCCATTACAGCAACGGCGCCTGCTTCTTCTGCTATCTTTGCTTGATCTGAAGTGGTAACATCCATAATGACACCTCCTTTTAGCATTTCAGCAAGCCCTGTTTTTAAATTTATTGGTTGATCAATCATTTTCAATTATCTTAATTTAAGATCTTTTGTTGGGCATATTTATATAAAACGTCTATGATTTGCCTGATTGTTTTTGAATGGCATCAAGAAAACATGGACGAATATTTTTAATCTTCCCGTTCTTCATTGTTTATGAATGTCATAATCTCTTGCTTAACGTCTACCAACTCGTTATTATTGGCCAATACAATTAAAATTTTTAAAAGCTTATGGTAATCTTCCATCAGTCGCAAATATTTTTTATTCAACTTTTGTAATCGAATAAAATAGGGGTCGCTTATCATACCACTTGACTCATCGCTATACTTACATCCATCTCCCTCAGGGACGTAATGACGCCTCTCACCGTTATCTTGTTTTTTATTTTTTGCATCTATATTTAGAAAGTCATTGGCAAAATCATAGTGTATTACTTTACCGATTTGTATAATAAAGTCTTCTTTTATATCTGCTTTCTTTAGCTTAGTATAAAGCGTATTACGCGCAATACCTAGCTTACTAGCCAATGCTTTCATTCGAAAACCACTTTTCTTAATAGCCTCTTCTACTATTTTTCCTTTATGTTGTTCCATGGCTAGAATATAAATCTCTGAAAATAAAACAAAAAATAGTATAGTTACACAATAAGTTTACATAAAATTGCTCATTAAATGTACAAATATTGTATAAGAATTGATAAATATACAAAAATAATAAAGCTGTAACTTACGAAATTAAGTTTGTTGTTTTATGCTAAAATTGAAGATGGCTATTGCAGGAGGATGCGCTATACATCCAGATAGACCTCTATGAACAGGCTATGGGAAATGGCTTGTAGGATATTTTCTTTTATTTAATCTTCTTTTCTTTCCTTCTCTATAAGCTTTATAATTTCCTTTTTAAGCTCTACCGATTCGTTGTTGTTAGCTAAAAGAATTAAAGCTTTAAAAAGTTTATCGTAATCCTCCATGAGTTTTATATATTTTTCTCTTAAAGCGTGTAATTTAAAGAAATATGGATTTTTATATAGATGGTCATAAAGTGGCAATTCATCAGCGTCAGGAACCACTACAGACTTATCTGGATAGATGCGCTCAAAGCTATTTGTAAATTTAGCAGCTACTCTTTTATACACTTCTGGAAAAATGTCAGAAAAATCGTAGTGTATGATATTGCCCACACGTATAATAAAGGAATCTTCTAACTCTGCTTGCTTTAACTTGGTATAAAGGGTATTGCGGACAATACCTAATCTCTTAGCTACTGTTTTCATTTGGTAACCAGATTTTTTAATGGCTTTTTTAACTATTTCCCCTTTATGCTTTTCTGTGAGCTGTTCCATAAACGCAATATAAGTAACGATGAGCGATACAAAAAAGGACCATTTTTGCTTAAATGTGTTGATACAACTGACAATAAAATGTGCATATGTTGTATCAATATTGCTAATTGTACTTTTAGAAAAAAAACTTATTTTATAGAAAGTTAGGGTTGTTTTGTTTAAAAAACAACTTGAAAATATATTCAGTACTTTGGGTTAAAATTAAACAATAGTTGTTTTACAAACGCTTGTGGAGGGTTGGCTAAAGTGATGGATTCAATGCGTTATGCACTTGGTGCCCTATTGATTTTAGTGCTGAATATTCTTTTAATTTTTGTATGCAAAGCATGCCAATTGATTGAGGATAATTCTCTACTATGCTGTGCTTTTGTTAAAAATACGCCAGAAAAGAGCAACAATACGCAATTAGGCAACCAAACACAGATAAACATAGAGCAGGTATTTGCTGTTGCCCAATCTTCTCCAACTATAGAAAGAATATATTCCAGCAGTATAAAAAAGAAGCTAAGCATTACAGAGATTCCAAAACCACCTCGCTTAATGAGGCAGCCTAGGGAGCTACCTAACAAAAATATAATCACACATTTTATAACTACTGCAAATCGAAATTCTTGTTCATATAAAGCTTGATTTAATGCAGCATTGAATAAGTTTTTATTATCTTCTTGGATCATTAAGTTATGGTTTAGCTTCTTTACGTTATGCAAGGCCTCTTGAACAACCTTTTGCAAGGTATAGTAGTCATAGGGTTTCCTATCAGAGGCTATATTTGTATGCGTTTTATGCGCTATAAGTTGGTCTCTAAATAATATAAAATCAGCATATTGGGTTGCTTGTGGGGCAGGTAATGGCAATTTTTCCATTGTATATGGATCTACCCCGTTAAGTTGTTCTACAGAATGGTACCGAATAGCCTGTTCAGCAAGCAACTTTTTAATCTTTTGCTCCCAGTGAACAACTTGCTTCCCTCTTTCTTTAATCATTTTTTTGAGCTTTGGACGGGTTCTTGTTCTAGGATCATATGCATATTTTTCTTTTGTTTTGCCAAATTTTAAAGCTTCTAAGCTAATCCTTATTTTTTGATTTGAAAAATGATTTCTATAAAAAGATGGTTTTTGATCCGTATGATTATTTTTAGCAGGCAAAGGCTCTAGATAATTATGTCCATTGGTTAGTTCCATGACTAAATAGCCTTTGTCTGCTGTAGTGTAGAGTCTACCTTTCTCTGCAATGGTTATAGAAACGGTTCCATATCTTTTGCTATAGTCATAGACTATAATGCCTTCCATATGTTCGTTATCTATTTTTTTTTTGTCTACCCGAATACTATATCCTGGTATATTATTACAAAAAATACCTTCTTGAATAAACAAAGTGGATTTTTTTTCAAAAATATCTTCAACTAAATTAAATATTTCAGGTTTACTATTTGGATAAATATAGTTCCGAAAATAGAAGAACAATCCACTTAAAACAAGAATAAATATAAAAGGTAACCGTAGGATACGTTGTAACGAAAGGCCTACAGAACGCATAGCAGTTAATTCAAAGCTTTCAGAAAGATTACCGAAAACCATAAGAGAGGTTATTAGAATGGCAATAGGAAACGCTGCAGGTAATGCAGATAAAGACAAGTAAAAAAACAACCTTATATAGATGTCCATGCCCAACCCTTTACCTGCAATTCCACTAAAATACATGAAAAAAGCTTGTATAACCATTACAAACAGTACCAGGACAAGCAATAGCAGAAAGGTGGGTATAAAGGTGCGTAGTAGTAGCTTATCAATTTTTTTGATAAAAATATTGCTCATTTTTGTGAATTTGTGGCTAACTTTACAGTAAATATAAGTACAATTTACTATACCTATACAACCTAAATAAAAGATAATTTATGGCGAGGTAGCTCAGGCGGTTTAGAGCGTCGGATTCATAACCCGAAGGTCAGGGGTTCAACTCCCCTCCTCGCTACATCTTTTTTTTATATGGTTGCCCTTTATGCTCTGTTTTCCCTATTTGGATGAGAATTGATATTATAACCTGTTGTCCTGAGTTATTTGAAAGTCCACTTAAACATTTTATCTTTCAAAGAGCTATACAACAGCAACTGCTTTCGATCCACCTACATAACTTGCGTACGTATACCTCATGTAAACATGGTAAAATTGATGATCAACTCTATGGTGGCGCTGCTGGGATGTTGTTAAGGATAGAGCCAGTTGTGAATTGCATTAGGGCACTGCAAAAAGAAAGACAGTATGACGAGGTTATATATATGGCTCCAGATGGCGAGCGATTGGATCAAAATCTTGTCAATAAATGTTCACTCAAGCAGCATTTGATGCTATTGTGTGGCCATTATAAGGGCATAGATGAACGGATACGTGAGCACTTTATTACCTTAGAAATTAGTATTGGAGACTACGTGCTTTCTGGAGGAGAACTCCCTGCACTGATTTTGGCAGACGCAATGGTTCGGGTTATACCAGGTGTTATATCAGATGCTTCTTCTGCACTGACCGACTCTTTTCAAGATGGATGCGTAGCACCACCTGCTTATACAAGACCTTACAATTTTGAGGGTAAAAAAGTTCCAGATGTATTATGCTCTGGTAATCATAAAGCTATTCAGGAGTGGATGCAGCAAGAAAAGATAGACAGAACAAAAAAAAGAAGGCCAGATCTACTAAAACATTAGCAAGACACTTCTTATCTGTTATGGGCATAACCAATCAATACATGATGCATGAGATGCCATCCATACAGTTTAAACCATTGATCTTAACCATTGTGGATAGCTTAGATCGAGCATTGTTTTTTGTACTAAACCAATGGCACCATTTTACCATAGATTTATTTTTTATACTAGTAACCAGTGCTTTTTTTTGGATTCCACTTTATGTTTTGCTTATATGGTTGATTAAAAAAGAATTGGGCTGGAATGGTGTGATCTGCTTTATCTTAACAATTATTATAGCAGATCAATGTTCTGCTACATGGCTTAAACCATTTTTTGCAAGATATCGCCCTTGTTGTATATTGCCTACCATAGAAATTCATCTTGTTGGCACCTATAAGGGCCTATATGGTTTCCCCTCCTCTCATGCCAGTAATACATATGCTTTTGCAATGCTTTTTTGGCGCATTTTTAAGGAGAAGTACAAATTTAGTTACTTGTTTTTTATCTGGGCTACTATTGTTTCATATGGTCGCATATATGGGGGGGTACACTACCCATTGGATGTTTTTGCAGGTGCTCTATTGGGGTGCTGTATAGGGCAATTGATGCATGTAGTCTATCGAAAAGCATGCAAATCTATCGATACAAAAACCAAATAGAATGACCAATCCATCTCGACTAGCAATGCTACAATGTTTAAGAGATGATCAAATGGCTTTTTACTGCTAATTTGAGGGAATAAAAAATAAAATAAGGAACTATATTTTTCTATTGGTTATTTTTATTAAATCAATCTCCTTTACTTGGAAGCAGATCATCTGCTGCTACACTAGCACGCATTTGGGTATCTGCTTTTATATTTTGCATGCGATAATGATCCATAACACCCAACTGTCCATTTCTTAAAGCAAAGGCCAAAGCTTGTGGCACTTCTGCTTCAGATAAAATAACCTTAGCCCTAGCTTCTTCAGATTTAGCCTTCATTTCTTGCTCCAAAGCTACTGCCATGGCACGCTTTTCTTCTGCTTTAGCATCAGCTACACGTAAATCGGCATTGGCTTGATCAATCTGGAGCTTAGCACCAATATTTTCACCTACATCGACATCTGCAATATCAATAGAAAGTATTTGAAAAGCAGTTCCTGCATCTAATCCTCTATTCAATACCAGCTGTGAAATTCTATCCGGATTAGCCAATACCTCTTTGTGACTTTCAGAAGAACCAATAGAAGTAACGATTCCCTCTCCTACACGCGCCAAAATCGTTTCTTCCCCAGCTCCCCCTACCAACTGCTGAATATTGGCTCTAACCGTAACCCGTGCTTGCGCAATGAGCTGAATACCATCCATAGCCACAGCCGCTACAGAAGGCGTATTGATTACTTTTGGGTTAACAGAAATTTGGACGGCCTCAAATACATCCCTACCAGCTAAGTCAATTGCAGTAGCTTGCTTAAAGGAAAGACCAATATTGGCTTTGTCTGCAGAAATAAGTGCTTTAATAACAGATGGTACATGACCACCGGCTAAATAATGGGTTTCAACCTCGGTCAAGGTTAACTTGAGACCTGCCTTAGTAGCTACAATCAGTCCATCTACAATAACAGCAGGCGGCACTTTACGAATCCGCATAAAAACCAACTCAAATAACCCAACTTGTACGCCTGAAAAACGGGCCGTAATCCAAAGACCAACTGGGAAAAAATAAAAAAATATAAGGGACGCAGCGATCAAAAAAAGGTAGAAATAAAGCTGTGCAACAACCATAGTGATACAATTAAAGATTCTAAAGTAATAACCATTAATCTCAAAACTATCTTTTGATACAGCTAACTTTAGACTTATGTTTGAATCATAGAGTTAGTTTGGATCAAAGGATAAAGGAATATATACCTCAAATCTAGTCCTTTGTTATTAACCATCAAAATATTTTATCATTAATTATTTGACGTGATAGTTTTTGAAGAGAAGAAAATAGATAAGGTAAATAGCTTTCGAAGCTATGTCTAATGTTGAACCTTTGGTTGCATTTGACTAAGTTTGTTCTGCACACAGCCTGTAGCGTACAATTATATAGTACTTGCCAAATAATATAAAACGAAAGAATCAGATGCGCAATCACACCTATGTAGATGAACCACTTTTACAAGAAAATAAAAATAGATTTGTTTTATTTCCTATTGAACATCAAGATATTTGGGGCTTTTATAAACAAGCCGAAGCCAGTTTTTGGACCGCTGAAGAGATCGATCTTAGTCAAGATATAAAAGACTGGGAAAACCTCACATCGGGCGAAAAGCATTTTATTACCCATGTCCTTGCTTTTTTTGCCGCCAGTGATGGGATTGTGAATGAAAATTTAGTTCAAAATTTTGCCAATGAAGTACAATATACAGAGGCAAAATTTTTCTATGGATTCCAAATAGCTATTGAAAATATACATTCTGAGGCCTATTCTTTACTGATCGATACCTATGTCAAAGATCCCATAGAACGCCACAGATTATTCAATGCTATAGAAACCATTGAATGGGTTGGTAAAAAAGCAGATTGGGCGTTGCGCTGGATTAGTAAAGGATCATTTTCAGAACGATTAATTGCCTTTGCAGCAGTAGAGGGCATCTTTTTTTCGGGTAGTTTCTGTGCTATTTTCTGGCTTAAAAAGAGGGGCTTAATGCCGGGGCTCACTTTTTCTAATGAGCTTATTTCCAGAGATGAAGGATTACACTGTGATTTTGCTTGTTTGCTATACAACGGGCATATCAAACATAAACTCCCAGAACAACAGGTGGCCCAAATTATAGCCGATGCAGTAGCCATTGAGAGTGAATTTGTATCTGATGCTTTGCCCGTTAAGTTAATTGGCATGAATGCAACGTTGATGACCCAGTACATTCAGTTTGTTGCAGATAGGTTGCTATTGGAGCTGGGGTGTAAAAAGATCTATCACGTAACCAACCCATTTGATTTTATGGAAATGATTGCCCTACAAGGAAAAACAAATTTTTTTGAAAAAAGGGTAGGAGAATACCAAAAATCAGGTGTAATGAACAGCCTCTCTGAGGATAAAGATAAAGCACGATTTAAGCTAGATGAGCCATTTTAGGTTTCATCAATCCGTGTGCATACCTAGCATGTATGCTGATAGATATTGTTTTACGCACAGCGTCAAATAAATATACGGGCTATTTTTTGATCAGTTCAAAAGTATCCTAACCATTCAAGAACTGCATCATTCAACATAAAGTTGGATTAGGTAAGCTAAAACCATTAAATTTGTACCGCTTTAGGTATGCTATGTGGGCAAGCCGTAAGCTTAGTATAGCATCGCCTATCATTTGATGCATCATCAAAAATTTATAAAAAGTAGATGTTAGTTGTAAAACGAGATGGACGCTTAGAATCAATTAAATTCGATAAAATAACCGTTAGAATAGAGAAACTTTGCTATGGATTAAATAGGGATTATATCGATATAATTGCTATTGTTAAAAAGATTATTGAAGGTATTCATGATCGGGTAGCGACTTCAGCTATAGATAGCTTGGCAGCAGAAACCGTAGCAGCAATGGCTGTATATCACCCAGATTACACTATTCTAGCAGCTAGAATAGCCATTTCTAACTTACATAAAGCAACCAGTAAATCTTTTTCTAGTACCATAAAAAGGCTCTACACCTATGTAAATCCTGCAACTGGAACGAATGCTTCTCTCATAGACAAAGCCATTTATAAGATCGTTTCGGAACATGCAGCTACTTTAGATGATGCGATTGTACATGAACGTGATTTTTACTATGATTTTTTTGGCTTTAAAACACTGGAACGTTCTTATCTGTTAAAAATAAATGGAAAAATTGTCGAACGGCCTCAGTATATGTTAATGCGTGTCGCACTAGGCATTCATGGTGATAACCTCGACGCTGTGCTTGAAACCTACCAACTCATGTCTGAAAAATGGTTTACACATGCCACTCCTACGCTTTTTAATGCAGGCACACCTAGACCACAGCTTTCTTCCTGTTTTTTATTAACGATACAAAATGATAGTATTGAAGGCATTTACCACACTCTTACACAATGTGCCAAAATATCACAATTTGCTGGAGGCATTGGACTAAGCATTCATAATATACGTGCAACTGGTTCTTATATTCGAGGGACCAATGGCATGTCGAATGGGATTGTGCCGATGCTGCGCAATTTTGATATGACTGCTCGTTATGTAGATCAAGGAGGAGGTAGACGAAAAGGTAGTTTTGCCATCTATCTAGAACCTTGGCATGCGGATATCTTTGACTTTTTAGAATTGAAAAAAAACCATGGCAAAGAAGAAAGAAGGGCTAGAGATCTTTTCTATGGGCTGTGGATTCCAGATTTATTTATGCAACGTGTAGAGGCAGATGGAATGTGGTCACTCTTTTGTCCCAACGAAGCACCAGGACTCGCAGACTGTTATGGGGCAGTATTTGAAGAAAAATACAAACAGTATGAAAAAGAAGGTAGGGCCCGTACTTCTATTAAAGCACAAACGCTTTGGTTTGCGATTCTGGAGGCACAAATAGAAACGGGAACGCCCTATATGCTTTATAAAGATGCGGCCAACGAAAAGTCTAATCAAAAAAATCTAGGCACTATAAAATCTAGTAATTTATGTACAGAAATCATAGAATATACTTCACCTGATGAAGTCGCAGTCTGCAATCTTGCTTCTATTGCATTGCCGATGTTTGTAGATGATAATCGATCCTTTGATCATACCAAATTATATGAAGTAACCTATTTGGTCACTAAAAATCTTAATAAATTGATTGATCGAAACTACTATCCTTTGTCAGAAGCACGCTATTCTAACTTAAAGCATAGACCCATAGGCCTTGGCGTACAGGGATTAGCAGATGCTTTTCTTAAAATGAAATTTGTTTTCGACAGCCCAGAAGCACGCTTACTCAATCAAGAGATCTTTGAGACCATTTACTTTGCCGCATTAACTGCTTCTAAAGATTTGGCCCAAAAAGAAGGCGTATATGAAAGTTATCCTGGATCGCCCATGTCCAAAGGTATCCTTCAATTTGATATGTGGGGGGTAACCCCTTCCTCCGGTAGGTGGAATTGGAATCATTTACGCAAAGAAATAGCTGAACATGGTATAAGAAATGCACTATTGGTTGCACCAATGCCTACTGCCTCTACTTCCCAAATACTGGGTAACAATGAATGCTTTGAACCCTATACGGCCAATATTTATACCCGAAGAGTCCTCTCTGGGGAATTCATTGTTGTAAACAAATATCTATTGGCAGATCTGATTCAGCTTGGACTTTGGAATGAACAAGTGAAAGAAGCGTTGATAATGGGTAATGGCTCTATTCAACAGATTGGATGTATTCCTGAGTATATTAAAAAGATCTATAGAACCGTTTGGGAGATTCCTCAAAAGTCTATCATTGATATGGCAGCAGATCGTGCGCCTTATATTTGTCAAAGCCAAAGTCTAAATCTTTATGTAAAGGATGCCACTATGGCTAAACTAACCTCTATGCATTTTTATGCTTGGAGAAAAGGGTTAAAAACAGGGATGTATTATTTACGTACCAAAGCTGCAGCAGATGCGATTAAGTTTACCATACAAAAAGGGGAAAAAGTGTCAACACTTTTCTCGGGTCCTGAAGGGACAAAAGAGTGTGTCATGTGTAGCGGGTAACCCAAGTAGGTCATAGACATTTAAAAAATTAGCAAATAGGAAAAAGAAGGCGTAAAAACTATATAAAAGTTTTTTTATTATGGTTCTGAAAGTAAAAGAACAAAAAGGAGTTAATCCATTACTAGCGGACTTTTAGCGTCACTAAGGTGGCAATCGCTAATAAAAGACTGATAATAAAAAATCGTGTCACAATTTTTGATTCGTGCCACCCTAGTTTCTGGTAGTGGTGGTGGAAAGGTGCCATCTTAAAGATTCTTTTACCCACTCCATAACGTTTTTTGGTAAATTTAAAATAACTGGTTTGCAATATTACTGATAGATTTTCCATCAGAAATATGCCACATAGCATGGGAATCATCAGTTCCTTTCGAATACAAATGGCTACTACAGCAATAACCGCACCAATGGTTAAGCTGCCTGTGTCACCCATAAAAATTTGTGCGGGGTAGCCGTTATACCAAAGAAAGCCCATACATGACCCCACAAAGGCACAACAAAATATAGTAAGCTCCCCTAAATTTGGGATATACATAATATTTAAATATTGGGCAAATATAATATGTCCAGATAAGTAAGCAAGAACGGCTAATGTAGTACCAACGATTACAGAGGTACTAGCGGCTAATCCATCAAGGCCATCGGTTAAATTTGAACCATTGGAGACAGCAGCAATGATAAAAACAACTACCAACATATAAATGATCCATGTATAATTTGTATTGCCTAGTAAGCAGGCTGTTATTTTTGCATAATCTAATGCATTTCCTTTTAAAAAAGGAATAGTTGTTTCGGTAGATTTTGTGTCATTATATGTAGGAGGGATGACTTGATCCGATGGTATAGTAACGGTTTGGTCAGGAGTGATGGGTAACGCACGTATGACTACGTTCTTGTGAACATAAAGCGTAGTACTCACGATAAGACCTAAAATAACCTGGCCCGATAGTTTGATCCATCCATTTAGTCCATTTTTTTGTTTTTTAAATACCTTGATATAGTCATCCAAAAAGCCAACTAGCCCCATCCAAATAGTAGTGGTTAATACTAAAATAATGTATATGTTATGCCATTTTGAAAAGAGCAAAGTAGGCACAACGGTTGCCAGTATAATAAGTATACCTCCCATGGTAGGCGTATCTATTTTTTGTTTGGCTTCAAACCCTAATGATCGATTGGATTCTGTTATTTTTTTTTTAATTAAAGTGTCTATAAAGCGTTGACCGAGTAGAAAAATGATGGTAAAAGAGCTAAGGGTTGCCATAGCGGCTCGGAAAGAAATATATTTAAATAAACCGGTTCCAGGCCACTGAAAGGTAGCATGTAAATATTTGAATAAATAGTATAGCATATCGAAATTTTTTCCAAAAGGTTTGATTTTATATACTTTTTTGTCAAGAAAAAAGTATATAAAATAGGTTTCACCTCTAAGTTGAATATATGTTTTTGTATCAATCAAAAAACACTTTGTAAATGTTTTTTCTATTTACGCGTAGGCCTTCATCGTGTTTTACGAAGCTATTTAGTCGTACGACAATGTATGAATGGGATGGAGGAATTTTTTGCCTGTCTATTTCTTTAATAACCTCCTTAATACTTTACCTATAGGTGACTTAGGTAAACTATTACAAAATTCGACATATTTAGGTACCTTATAGGCGGTCATTTTTGTTTTACAATACGCTATAATCTCCTCAGCAGTAAGGGTAAGATCCTTTTTCACAATAAAAACTTTAATTGCTTCTTTTAGTGACATATCGGTAATCCCAATGGCACCTACTTCTAGCACTTTTGGATGACCTATTAAAATTTGCTCTATTTCATTTGGGTATACGTTAAAGCCAGAAATATTGATCATGTCTTTTTTACGATCCACTATGGATACAAATCCATTTACATCCATAGTGGCAATATCTCCTGTTTTAAACCATCCATTCACAAAGGCACTTGCTGTTTCAATTGGTTTTTGCCAATAGGCTTGACTCAGTTGAGGTCCTTTAATCAGTAGTTCACCAGCTGTTCCATAAGGCACCTCTTTACCCGTTTCGTCGGCTATGATCACAAATGTGCCAGGGAGTGGTATATGATTGCCATTGATCATATCGGTCGAGATACCCGGCGAACATTCTGTTAGCCCATAACCTTCTATAAGCTTGCTACCTGTCAAATTTTCCCACTGATTTTTAACTTTTTTTTCTGTTTTCATACCACCTGCCATGGTAAGCTTTAAAGAAGAAAGCTTTAGTTTTTTGAATTGCTTATGTGCCAATAGCTTTTCAAACAGTGTATTAATGCCTATTAAACAAGTAGGTTTGATTTTTCGCAATGTTTTTATAAGCTTTGGAATATCTCTAGGGTTCGTAATCAGCGAACACTTTGCGCCCAGCTTAGCCATGGCAAATAGGCTACATAATCCTAAAATATGATAAAGTGGTAGCGGAAGTATGGTTCGTTCTTCTTGTTCTTTTAAGGCAAGACGCAACACAGGATCCAATTGTTGGAAATTGGCCGTAAGATTCCCATGAGAGAGGATTGCCCCCTTGGATACACCTGTCGTCCCGCCAGTATATTGTAAAAAAGCTGTATCAGAAGCTTTTAAAGCAAGCGGACGAAAAATGGATTTTTTCCCTTTTTCTAAAACTTCTTTGAAAGAGATGGCTTGTGGTAGTTGGTAAGTAGGTACCAATTTTTTAATATGCTTTATTGCAAAATTAACCACTCTTCCTTTTATGGAACCAAGCATATCACCTACTTTGGTTACAATAATAGTTTGGATAGATGTATCGGGCAAAATTTCAACCAATTTGTGGGCAAAATTTTCTAATATAACAATCGCACGCACACCCGCATCTTTAAATTGGTAGGCCATTTCAGAAGGGGTATACTGTGGATTGATGTTCACTACTACTAGTCCAGCACGTAGCATACCCAATACAGCAATCGGATATTGCAATAGATTGGGTAGTTGAACGGCTACATGTGATCCTACTGATAAATTAGTATGCTGCTGAATATAAGCTGCAAAAGATTTAGATAGCTTATTTACTGCACTAAAAGTCAATACTTTACCCATGTTTTCGCACATAGGCAAATCTTTGTATTGCTCAAAAACTTCTTCCATGAAATGGACCAATGAGGTATATCTAGTCGTATCAATGGTATCCGGGATAGTAAGCGGATAATGTTGGATCCAAGGTCTTTGTTTCATAATATAAAAACCATTTTATGCTTCTGCAAACTTCTGGTGCAATATAGTATAATTTTATAGAATATGATCTGATCCGTCTAAAATTTGACCCTCTATGGAAGTAACATAAGCTTTATTTTGTGTAGTAGTCGCCAGTAATGGATAAGGTTTGACTGCTTTTACCATTTTATTTTTTAGCTTTGGAAAAAGTCCATACAGATTATGTTTTAAACGCCAATGTCAGGTAAGAAAACGCCATTTCCTACAAAGCTTTGCATTAAGAATAGACAGGCCCATTTTGCTTATACTTTTTTAGATAGGTATACAGCTGGTCTTATGTTGCAAGGGACAGAAATAAAGTCCATTCGAATGGGAAAAGCCTCCTTGCAGGAAGCCTATTGTTACTTTAAAGAAGGGTCACTTTGGATAAAAGGGATGCATATAGGTGGCTATATCCATGGTAACCTCTACAATCATGAAGAGAAGCGTGATCGTCAATTATTATTGCAAAAAAAAGAATTGCAACAATTGTGCAAAAATCAAGCCAAAGGGCTTGCGATTATTCCAGTGGAATTGTTTATCAATCAACGTGGGTTTGCTAAGCTAGCTATTGTGTTGGCACGTGGTAAAAAACTATACGATAAGCGCCAGACTATTAAAGAAAGAGATTTGAAACGTACTGCGCCATCAGACTTAGCTATTGGTTAGGTTCTATGGCATTTTTTAAAGAACGGATTGAATTAGTGTTTTGGTTTAAAACTTAGTAAAGATTGTTTGCTGGATCTGTTCGATATATATTGAGCTGCATCTTGGATATGAGAAATTATTGTAGGGCATAGTTCGTCTTAAAGTTAGCCTATTATGCGGCCATTGGTATAGCGACAAAAAACAGAGCCAATTGAACAGAACCTACAAGCTACCTATTGTTTTCATAATAGCTATCTATCAGCAAATGCCCATAACTGCTTGCCACCGCAAGGCGATCACAATGTTCATTCTCATAGTGGCCTGCATGTCCTCTAATCCAACAAAAATGAACAAAGTGTTTTTGATAGACCATCCAAAAACGCTTCCATAAGTCAGGATTTTTTTTTGATTTGAAATCTATTTTCAGCCAATTTTTAAGCCATCCTTTTTGTATGGCATCTACTACATACTTGGAGTCGGAGTAAACGGTAACGGTTTGTCCCTCTTGTGGTAGCGCTTCTAAGCCTATGATTACCGCCAATAATTCCATTCGATTGTTGGTTGTTTTTCTATAGCCTTGTGCAAAGGTTTTCATAGCCGCATTCTGTTTTACAATAACGCCATATCCACCTGGACCTGGATTTCCTCTACAAGCACCATCCGTATAAATAGCAATCATTTGAAGCAATGGGTATTACCAACCCTTTAAAAGGTAAAGTCAATATCGGCTATTTCCCATTTCTCTGTCAGGTTAATTTCCTTTTCATAAAAAATTACAGGATTTGGCTCAATGTTTTGAAGGATGTCTCCAGGAGACCACTCCGCTTCTGCTTCATTCAGTACCAATAAGCGCATTTTATAGGTACCAGGTGGCACCATTGTAAATTGATATTGTTTTGTATTTCGAATGGCATCTACACATTGATCTTTTTCATCCAGTAGCTCAATAATGAAATAGGGCGTAGTGGTCTCTACTTTTCCTGAAATAGTACCGGTTTCTTCTTTTTTGCGCAGTGTATAGGATTGCATAATCTTCTTGTTGGTTGATTGATCAAATGCGGTGCAAGCACCCGGTTCTACCTGTAGAGTAACCATTTGCTCCATAAGATTGCTTTCATTTTTTTTTGTAGTAAACTGAGAGATCTCTTCCGGTGTGAAATGTTTGCGTATGGTAAGCTTGGTTTGGTTTTCATTCCAGACCCATTCGTTTACTTGTAGTGGAATTTTCTCTTGATTTTTGCCTTCAAAGTATATACCTGCTTCCTTAAATGCTTTAATCGGTTTGTTAAATAAGATAGATTCTGTAAAATCAGCGCATGTAGAAGAGCGTACGCTGTTCGACAGCCTATGCCTTAGGCCAAATTTGGTAACTTCTGCTTTTCCTTCTTTAAATCTAATGGCTATACTTTCTTCTAATGACCTATGCAAAGCATCCTGAGCCCTTACCTTAACTTTAAAAGCATCTTCTTCCAGGAGACCAAAAGTATTATAAATAGTGATTATTTTAGGTGATTTCTCTGAAAGCAAGCTATATAGCTGCGGTTTTCCCTTTGCACCTATGGTTTCAAGCGGTGTCAGTTCGTAGTGGATTACTGCTTTGTTAAAGACTATTTCAAAAAGCCCTTTTTGGGGTGTACCCCGTAGCAGCTTTAAAGGACGTACATCAGATGCAATCAGCGGAATTACTACCTCTTCTCGATTTTTATTTAAGTCAATAGGTTCCTTAAAAAATCCATATTTATCTTTTTCATAATCAATTTTATAGATATTATTTTGTCCAGTAGTAGCCCGTATGTAATACTTGCCCAAGCGGATGCATTTTATAGTAAAATTTCCATCTTTATCAGCGGTAGTATAATAATCTGGGATGCCTTTTTCCTGCCATTCTTTGGGGTCTCGTACGGCATTATAGAGATAAACACTTACTTCTCCTACTGCTTTATTGGTTAATAATTCTTTTGTTTTGCCTGTAATGCTAATAGGGTCTATAAAGGCACCTGTACTAAAGATTATCGGATCACCTGTCGCTTTTGTACCTTCATGTCTATCTTTAACTGCTTTATTGAAGTGAATAGTGTAAGTAGTCTCCTCTTTTAGAGGGACATGAAAGGTAAGTTGTAGCGTTTTTCCATTTATGGTATAGCTGTAGGCTTTTTTATTTTTAGGCTGGTCTAATTTGGGCATAATCTGGAGGTTGCTGCTTTCAACAGCAATATCCTTATCGAAGGTAAGTCGAATTTTTTTACCCTTAAAATTTACGGAATCATTTTCTGGAAAGGAACGGACCAACTTAGGAGCGGTTTCATCGGGGGGACCCCCTTCTGGTGTTTGTACCGCAACACAGGAAATAATCGGAATAAGCCATAAATAGCTAAAATGAAGCAGCTGTCCAGCCACGGAAATAAATCTATGCATCATGAAGGTATAGGCTTTATCTAGTGGAGAATGGGGGATTCGAACCCCCGACCTTCTCGATGCCATCGAGACGCTCTAGCCAACTGAGCTAATTCCCCTAGGAATAGGCACCTTGCAACTATACCACTATTTCTTCAATAAACCAAGTGTAAACCTAGTTTTTTAGCTGTAATAGCAGTGATTTTATACCCGTTTTGGTATGTAAGTAATGGGCTATTTCAGCCATCTGGATGCGGTATTGTGCCATAGAATCACGTTCACGTATGGTAACGGTTTCGTCTTCTAATGTCTGGTAATCAATGGTAATACAATAAGGTGTGCCGATAAGATCTTGTCGGGTATAGCGCTTGCCAATAGATTGGGCAGCTTCATATATAACGGGGAAATCATATTTCAGTTCATCAAACAATGCCATCGCTTTTTCAGCCAATCCATCCTTTTTTACCAGTGGAAAAATAGCTGCTTTAATAGGTGCCAATGGAGGTGGAAATTTTAAATAGATTCTGCTGGTCTCTTCTGCTCCATCTGCTAGGTAGTTGTCTTTTTCTAAAGCATTACTCAATACCATTAAAACCAATCGGTCAAGACCTACAGAAGTTTCTATAACGTAGGGTGTGTAACGCTGTTTGGTATCTGGATCGAAGTATTGTAATTTCTTTTTAGAATGGTATGCATGGCTCTTTAGGTCAAAGTCTGTTCTAGAGTGAATGCCCTCCACCTCTTTAAAGCCAAATGGAAAAGCATATTCAATGTCCACTGCAGCGGCTGCATAATGGGCCAGTTGCTTATGCGGATGTATATGGATCTTTTGTGGGTCAATATCCAGGCTGTCATACCAATGCTTACGCGTTTCTTGCCAATAGTCAAACCATTTTTTTTCTGTTCCAGGTTGGATAAAAAACTGCATTTCCATTTGCTCAAACTCACGCATACGGAAAGTAAATTGACGGGCTATAATTTCATTTCGAAAGGCTTTACCCATTTGGGCAATGCCGAATGGAATTTTCATCCGTGCTGTTTTTTGAACATTCAAAAAGTTTACAAAAATACCTTGCGCCGTTTCTGGCCGTAAATAGATGGTTGTAGCGTCATTTTTTGCACCCATTTGGGTAGCAAACATAAGATTAAATTGACGTACAGGGGTCCAATGGGTGGTCCTAGATAAGGGGCATACAATCGTAAAGGCTTGCAGCAGTTGATCTAACCCAGATAGGTCACCCGTTTGTAAACAGCCTTCCATCTGATCGATGAGGACTTTTGCTTGAGCCGACTTTCCTTGGGCGACCAATTGTGCAGCATGTTCCTCTATCAGTAGATCCACACGGTAGCGCTTTTGGGAGTCTTTATTGTCTACCATTGGATCTGTAAAACCATCTATATGACCAGAGGCTTTCCAAGTAGTAGGATCCATCATAATGGCTGCATCAATCCCTACAATATTTTGATGCCATTGGGTCATACTTTGCCACCAAAAGTTTTGTAGATTTCGTTTTAATGCCACGCCATAAGGACCATAATCATAAATGGACTGTAAGCCATCATAAATTTCACTAGACGGGTAAATAAATCCATAAGCTTGTGCATGCGCAATCAATTCTTTAAAGGTATGATTGCAATGCTTTAAAGCAGTATCTATAGTAGACATCTATCTCTTTGTTTAAAATATAAAGCTGTATAAGTTTCCTAGGCTTATACAACGAAAATCGAGATGGCTTGGGTAGTTGCAAATCTAATGATTTTTTAGTTAAATTAAAGGGATTTCTTATGTTGCTACCTAGAAAAAGATAAGGGTTCCTTGGGTCGCCATACCATCTGACCACTTAATTTAAAGTAACGTTTGGACATTTCTGCCCTTAAGGATACAACTTTATTAGCTTATAGCTTTGATACAAATACCTAAAATAGAGAAAAAAATTTTTTTTATATCTGATTTACATTTACCACTTCGCCCCAGTGGTACAAATCTTCCTCCTAAACTAGAGCATAAAATAATAGCTTGGCTAGACGCTATTAAGCCACAAGCACAAGCATTATTTTTACTGGGCGATATTTTTGATTTTTGGTTTGAATATAAATATCTTGTGCCCAAAGGGGGTATTCGATTTCAAGCAACACTTTGGGAATTTTATAGAGCAGGCATACCAGTCTATTTTTTTTTAGGGAACCATGATGGTTGGTCTATAGATTACCTCACACAAGAATGTGGTGTACAATTGTTTAGAAAACCAGCATCCATTACCTTGTCTAATAAGCGATTTTTAGTTGGCCATGGTGATACGATTAACCCTACTACCCGTTATAAGTTATTCCGTAAGTTATACCATAGCGGTTGGCTCCAATTTTTTATTCGGATGCTACCACCTGATTGGGTATACAGCAGCATAGATTGGTATTTTACAAAAAAAAAAGGTAGATTACTATATTGCAAGGATACGCATGATCCGCCTTCGTTTTTGGAAAAAAAGGATTTTATATTTCAGTATTGCAAGGATCAGATAGAACCTTTTAATCACCACGAATTTTATATATTTGGCCATACACATTGTCCATATATAAAGGCATTAAACGATTCAAGCAGCTATTGTAATCTGGGAGATTGGGTTTCGCATGATACCTATGCTTGCTTTGATGGCGTAGCGCTTTCATTGCATAAATTTTAACCCTATAACCCTTAGGTTATAAGCGTTGAATAGATGCTGCTAAAAATTTTTAATGGATACAAACGCATCAATCTATTGGGTATAAGTATATGGGAATTTTGAAATATTTTTATATAGATATCGCTGTCGATCTAGGAACAGCCAATACTTTAATTATACACAACGATAAAATCGTTGTAGATGAACCCTCTATTATAGCAATAGATAGGAACAGCAATAAGATGATAGCAGTGGGGAAGGCCGCTATGCAAATGCATGAAAAGACACATGATACGATAAAGACCATTAAACCGCTTAGAGATGGCGTAATTGCAGATTACCATGCAGCAGAGCTTATGATTCAAGGTATGATCAAAATGTTGTCTAAAAGAAAATTAGCTTTGTTTACCCCATTCTTTAATAGAATTATCATTTGTATTCCATCTGGTACCACTGATGTGGAAAAACGAGCGGTTCGAGACTCTGCTGCCCATACAGGTGCCAAAGAGGTGTATATGGTTTATGAGCCTATTGCCGCGGCAATAGGCATAGGCGTAAACATTGGAGAGCCTGTTGGCTGTATGATTGTGGACATTGGTGGTGGCACAACAGAAATAGCCGTTATATCTTTATCTGGGATTGCCTGTGATCAATCCATTAAAGTGGCAGGCAATGCTTTTAATAAGGATATACTCGACTACATGCGCAAGCAGCATAACCTAGTCATTGGAGAGCGTACAGCAGAACAAATTAAAATAGCGGTTGGAGCAGTTTGGATGGATTTATTGGAACCACCAGCTGATTACCCAGTACATGGCAAAGACCTTATGACCGGTATTCCCAAGATTATATCGGTAAGCTATAGAGAAATAGCGGTTGCCTTAGAGGAGTCTGCTGTAAAAATTGACGATGCGGTCCTAAAGGCATTGGAAATGGCGCCACCTGAATTGGCTTCTGATATATACAAGAATGGCATCCATTTAACAGGCGGTGGAGCCTTATTACGCGGTTTAGATAAACGATTGCATAATATAACGAAACTGCCTGTCCATGTTGCAGAGGAGCCTTTACAAGCCGTAGTGCGTGGTACCGGCATTGCTTTAAAAAATATAGAAAGCTATCGTAGTATACTGATGCATTAATAGCGTCTGAGATCTGTGCATAACCCCATTACTTTAGCATGTGGTTTATCAAAAAAACATTTGCATCTTTTTGCATAATATATAGCATAACATTTTTACCCCATAGCATGGCCGATGTTACGGTTCAACCTATGGCTTTCGAGGAAGTGCTATCAGTTGCTTTAAAAGAGAATTTTGATATTTTAATTGCTGAAACCACTAAGAAAGGCGCTTTATTATCGAATAAGATTTCGAATCTACATATATGGCTTCCTAAAGCAACCTTTATAGTTGCGCAACATAATCAATGGGGAGGAGGTACTAAAAGATTTGATTTTCGATCAGATCCATTTTTCAGATTGACATGGGAATCTAGATCGGTCTTTGATAAAATATTCGAAACTAAAATAAACAATCAACATAATCTGGTCAACCATTTAATGGCGACAAAAACCATATCCGATACGCTAGAAAAAGTGGTTACCTGTTATTATGAACTCGCATTGGCGCAAAAAAAATGTGAGCTATCTAATACCTTTACTAAGGTTGCTGCTTCTAGGTTAGAAATAGAAGCAAAAAAATTTAGACTGGGTTTGGTCTCTAAAATAAATTATTTAAATGCTGACTTGGGACTAAAAGAGGCCAATTTAGCCTTATTGGAGGAGCAAGAAATCCTTAAAGAAAAGCGCCGGAACCTAAATTTAACGCTAGGTAGGCCATTAAGTCAAGCAATTCTAGTACAGTCTACTATTCCTGTTGAACCCATGTGGGATATGGATAAAGTTACGCCGGAAAAAGTAGTGGACCTAGAAGCGGCTATACAAGCGAAAAAAGTAGCCATAGCTGCTACTGAGCTTACTAAAGCGAAGTCTTACCTGCTTTCTTGTTTGAGCCTATCAAGCGATTTATACGCTAATGGTTATATCTATAACTTACAAGATAAGAAGTGGCATATCCGTCCCTCTAAGGGTTTAGTGAATATTGGGGTTAGTATTGACCTAGCTGCTTTTCTACTGATGCCTGCAGCAATTAAAAAAGCAAGAATAGGCCTAAACAACGAAACATTCAAATTAAGTAAAGAAAAACTTTCTGCAGAGGACCGTCTGGCAAATAAAAAGTGGCTGTATCGTCATGCATTAGGGTTACATACAATAGCGGCAGCGCGATTGAAAGTAAGCAAACAAAAATTAGCTTTTGTTGAAAAGGCTTATCAGCTTAACCAGGTTAAACTACTTGAATTGCAAGAAGCAGAAGAAGATGTCCAAAAATCAGAAATCAATTTAATCACCTATGCTTTTAAGGTAAGACAAGCCGAATTTGCACTGTATCGTTTAGTTGGTAAGTTTGACAAGTAGCCTTAGGTTGTACCATTGGTTTGTATATTCCAAAGTTTGGCATAGAGCCCTTTTTGTTCTAAAAGTATTTCGTGTGTACCTTGTTCCACCATCCTACCTTCATCCAATACCAAAATAGTATCTGCATGCTTAATCGTGTTTAAGCGATGGGCAATGCTGATAACGGTTCGATTGCGACAGATTTCATCCATATGGGCCATAATAGCCGCTTCAGATGCATAGTCAAGGGCAGCTGTCGCTTCATCTAGGATCAGAATGGTTGGATTGCGCAACAAAGCCCTAGCCAATGCAATGCGCTGACGTTGCCCACCAGATAAACCACTACCTCTTTCTCCGATATAAGTTTGGTACCTTTGTGGCAACGCATTAATAAAACCATCTGCACCAGCTAGTTTTGCCGCTTCTATGATTTGCACTTGCGTGGCTTGAGGGGCACATAACGTCAGGTTATCCAATATGGACCCTGCAAACAACATGTTTTCTTGCAATACAACACCCATACTGCGGCGGAGTGCACGGGTGTCTACAATGGCAGTATCCATACCATCTACTAAAATTTTTCCACTCTGTGGCCTATATAAGCGTTGTAACAATTTGGTTAATGTACTTTTACCGGATCCAGATGGTCCTGTAATACCTATAAATGATCCTGGTTTTATGCTAAAAGAGAGCTCCCTTAAAACTTCAGGTGTCCCATCCTGATAACGAAAATTTACATATTGAAATGCTATTTTCCCCTGTAATGTGGGTATAGTTGTTACGCCTTCGCTTCCTGTTTCCGATTCAGTTTCGAGTATATCTGCAATACGGCGTAGGGTGATCATCGTATGCTGAAATTCTTGCCAAATTTGTGCCAGACGCAAAATTGGTTGGGTAACATGACTGGCCAGCATATTAAAAGCGATCAATCCGCCAACGGTCAGTTCACCTTTGAGTACCACCTTAACACCTATCCATATTAAACAGACAGAAGTAAGTTTTTGTATGAGGCTAATGCCTTGACCAGCAGTGATGGATAATTTTTTGGCTACAAATCCCGCACGTAGCTGACAAGCCAATACTTGCTGCCAACGTTTGAGAAAATCTGGTTCCGTGGCAGTAGTCTTTAGCACCTCTATACCTGTTATCGTTTCTGTTAAATAAGCTGTGGCTAATACGCTAGCATCATATGATTGGGTAAGACGATAACGGAGGATAGGGCCAATCATCAACCAAAATGCAGCATATAATAATAAAGATATTACTACCAACCAAGCCAACCTTGTAGCATAGCCAAACATTACCACTATGAACATTAAGATAAATACCATATCCAGTACTAATATTAAAGCCGATCCTGTTAAAAACTGGCGAATATGATCCATCTCTCGTACCCGTGCTACAATTTTTCCAGTTTGTCGCTTTAAAAAATAGTGTAAGGGTAAGCTTAATAAATGGCTATAAAGTTTAGCAGATAGTTCCGCATGAATCTTGCTCGATAAATGGGTAAATATTTTGCTCCTTAAATAGCTATAGCAAGGTTCCGCTATGGTAAGGGCCAACATAGCCACAGCGAGCACGTGTAAACTAGCCAATCCTCTACTGACCAATACGCGATCCATAATATTCTGAAACAGCAAAGGGGTTACCAACGCGATTAGTTGCAGTGCCAAAGACAAAACCAATACATCACGGAATTGATTTATATGACGCAATATCGCAGGTACAAACCAACCCATACCAAATGGCACATCAGATGGTTCTAATCCTTTTTCTGCCAGTAAAACGATCGGTGTATCAGCGCTTATCTTAGGTAAAGGTTCTTGATGAAGCTGATGGGTAGCTACATCATAACGCAAACAGGATCCATCTGGTTCAATTTTTTCAATCACACTCCATTGCTGATCCAGACAAATTAATATGGGTAAAGGTAAAGTTTGTATATGCTTATGCATTTTTGTATACCATTTGGCCCGTAATCCACCTTGTCTAGCTGCTTTACATAGATCTATAGCAGTTAATAACTGGCCATCTTGGCCTAAACTATGGTAGAGCGTTTCTTCTGTTACCAATACTTGAAAAGTTTGAACAGCCCTGACCAAGGCTTGTATGCCATATGTTCCTTTTATCATGGTTCTCGACAGGCTTGTGAGGTATATTTTCTAATCGGGCTAAGCAAATAATCTATTATACGCCGTTTGCCAATTTTAATTTCAGCTGTAATCTTCATGCCTGGTGTGAGTATAACTGGTTTGCCATTGACCATTATATGCTCTTTTTCCAGTTCAATTTGAGCTGGAAAAACCAATTCATTTTGACCATGATGGCCATTTTTTTGTACAGAATCACGTGATAAACTTATTATTCTTCCGTTGATGGTGCCATAACGGCTGTAAGGGAAAGATTCAATCTTAACGGCGACTAACTGACCTGGTTCTACAAATCCTATGTGTTGATTGGCAATATCAATGCTGGCCTGTTTGGGCGCATCATCTGGTGCGATAACCATTAAGGTTTGCGCGGCTTGTACAATACCACCAATGGTATGCACCGCAACTTGTTGCACTATACCACCCAATGGCGCTTGTAAAGTTTGTAAGCGACCGCGATCTTGCGCTTTGGCTAATTCTTGTGCTGCAATTAATAAAGCAGAGGCAGCCTCATTGAAACGATCATGCCATTCTCTTTTTTTTTGTGCAATATAACTGGTTTTGCTTTTTCGCAGTGTATCTGCTTTTATTTGTAAAGTTTTTAGTTCTTTTTGCTTGGTAGATAAAGATAATTTTGTTTCCAATGCTTCCTTTTCTTTAGCCAACAGTTCCATTTTCCCCATCATTTTGGATTGCGTTAGTTTACGACTTGATGCCAAACGTTTTTCTATATTGCGCAGTAGTTTTTGCAAGCAGTTGATACTGGTTTGATGGGTTATTTGTTCCGATCGATTGGTGGCTAATTCTGCATCAAACTTTTGCAACATAGTTTGATGTTCTTTCCAAATACCCAACACATGGGCTCTGGTTCGGTCGGCTATAGCTTTTTCTATACCCTTGGGTAGGAAGAGATACTCTAAAGGTTTACCACTCAGTAATGCTTGATAGCGTGCCCGTGCCAAGGTGTGAAAAGATTTTTGTGCTTGACAACGAAGAATTTCTTGTGCAGATCCTATCATATGTAGTACCAATAGCTTATCACCAGCTTGAACCTGCTGCCCCTCTTTTACTAAGATTTTAACCACTTTACTCAATTCATAAGGCTGAATATGTTGTGAACGGCTGGGTAAGACAAGCTGACCATAGGCCGTAGCATGGATATCTAATGCACCCCAATAGGCCCATATGCATCCCAATGATATCAATATACTGATCAGCATCGCGGTCACCCTGGCATGGGGTGAAGGTGGACGTTCCATAGATTGGATATAAGCAGGTAAAAATTCATATGGGTCATAGTTGTCCTGCTGTACAGCCGGATCAGTAATACAACGCTGTTGTATTTTTTGCTTAGATAGAGACCTAAAAGCCTTTAACATTCTATTTGTAAATCTTGTTGTAGTTTCCATAAGCGTGCATATTGACCAGATGATGCCAACAAGTCTGTATGTGTACCTTGTTCAATGATTTTTCCTTCCTGAAGTACAATGATGCGATCACAATGCTGTACCGTAGACAACCGATGGGCAATCGTAATGACCGTCCGTTGATGGGAAATTCTATCCATATTGGCTTGAATAGCTGCTTGAGATGCGTCATCTAAGGCACTGGTTGCTTCATCAAAAATTAATATTTTAGGATCAGTTAATAAAGCCCGCGCAATAGCAATCCGCTGTCTTTGCCCCCCTGATAGAGAGCTGCCACCTTCTGCTAATAGAGTATCGTAACCCATAGGTAAGCGCAAAATAAATTCATGGGCGCCTGCTAATGTAGCTGCATGGATCACAGATTCTAAAGAAGTCTTAGGAGCAGATAAAGCAATATTATCCCGTACCGTTCTATTGAACAAAAAATTTTCTTGGAGCACCACGGCTACTTGTTGACGCAAATCGCGTATATCCATGGTATGGAGGTTATGCCCATCAAATAATATTTCCCCTTGTTCTGGTACGTAGAGTCGTAATAGCAATCGGGCAAGGGTACTTTTACCAGAACCTGATGCACCTACCATACCAATATGCTTACCAGCCTGAATCTTTAATGAAATACCTTGTAAGGCGAGCGGTCCACCTGGTTGGTAACGAAAGGTTACTTGGTCTAAGGTAATGGCCCCTTTTAATTTTTGTGGTACGCCAGTTTTTTCTTGTTCAACAGGTAAATTAAGTATATCCCCGAGTTTATCTACCGCTACTTGCGCCTGCACAAACTGCCCCCATAACTCAACAATTTTAGCCAATGGTCCAGCAAAGTTTTGGTAGAGCATATTAAATGCAATCAATTGACCAGTGGTCAACTCAAGACGAATAACCGATCTAGCCCCATACCATAAAATAAATAGGCTGGTTAGTTTACCAATAGCTTGAACCATATGATGGAACAGCGTAGATAAGACTTGTGTACGGTAGCTAGCCTGGACTAAATCCCTAGTTTGGCTTTCCCAACGCTGACCCAAACGCGGTTCTATAGCTAGACTTTTGACGGTTTCAATACCCGCTATACTTTCTGTTAAAGTCGATGTATTCGCTGCATGGTATTGGAATTGGGTTGCCAATCTAGCTTGTAATGGTTTGGTCATACGCCAAGCAATTATTATATAAAAAGGAATAGAAGCAAGCGCTATAGTGGTTAATTTAGGAGATAACATCCACATGACTATTAAAAATACACTCATAAAGCTGATGTCAATCAGCAAAGTAAAGAGCGAGCCACTTAAAAAAGATCGAATACTATCCAGCTGGGATACACGCGCTACCAATGCACCAACTGGACGATTTTTAAAGTAGACCAAGGGCAACCCTAGTAAATGTTTAACCAATTTTACCCCAAGCAACATATCTATTCGATGCATGGTATGGGCATATTGATATTCCCGCAATCCTCTGAGTAAAACTTCAATAATACTTGTAATCAGTAACGTAAATATTAGTACAATTAAAGTATCATAGGTCTTATAGGCTAAAACTTTATCGATAACGATTTGGAAAAATAAAGGAAGGATTAAAGCGAGCAATTGTAAAACAAAAGAGAAGTAGCATACTTCAGCTAGTATGCGACGGTGCTGCCAAAATGCGGGTATAAACCAAGACCAGTTAAATTTTAAGGAAGGACCAGATAAGCTAATAACCTTTCCGATCCAATGGTTGATCAGTTGTTCTATAGACCACAATTCGCTATGTGATTTGTTTGGGTCTTGTATGAGACACTGTATGCCGTCCATTTTGGCTAATATCCGGTATACACCATCCTTGGCAAGAAAAGCTATGGGTAGATCCTTTGCTGAAAGATTGGCATATTTTAGCTTTTTGTGCTTTAGTTTTACGCCATAGCTTTGGCTGAGTTTTTTTAAGCCTGTATCAATAGACTGATCGGATGGCTCTATTGCATCCTGGCATACCTTTATACCTGCTAATTCTAGCAACAGTAGGCTACAAGCCAATGCGCTTTGGATATCAGTTATCATGATCTACTTTAGTTGAAACAAGTATAGGTTGCATCTGAATTTATATGGCCCCTGCTGCATTAAGTTTAACGCATGTAAAGCTTTACCCCGAATTTGATTCCTGATTTAGAGCATTTTTAAGATAAATGCAAGCCGCCTTTATAAAAGGTATGTTTTTTATTACAGCGATGCAAGAAAAAACAAATGTGGTAGGACCTTGTAAAAGCCCTCTTTAAGACACCCCTCGCTATATAAAACCAACTATAGACGTTAGATAATTACACTAAGCTACAGAACATTTTCCTATACTATTATGGTGCAAGATACGCCTCGCCTATTGGAATGTTTTCTTTGTTTACTACAGTTGGGAGAGGCTTTTTTCTGGACATTTTATAGGGGACCTATAATGGATCGGCTTCCGGAAAAGATATTATTGTTAAGGACTGTACAAGGGAGGGTAGAAAGAAGAAAACTATATAGATAAAGCTATATGTATTTTTAAAAACTAAACTAAAGTAGTTGGCATATTTTTTACTACAGATCAGACTGATAGTAAAAAAATTTACTAGTTTTTATCTATCTTTGTTTTCGACTCTTTACTGTTTTTTTTGCATAAAATTAATTCAAATGTATATTACCATATAGATAGTATCGAGCTAGAGGCATTTTTTATAAATATCTAATTTTAAATCCATTTCTAATTCAAATCCATTATGCACAACAATTATACACATTATTTTTTATTTCCCAAATTCATTGCCACATTAAATATCTTTTTCTTTTTAGTATTTACTACTGGTTGCAATAAGCTGTCTGCTATACATGGTATAAAGAAGGCCCAAAACAATAACCCGAAAAGTTTAAAGCATCTTTCTAGATCAGCATTACATAAAGAAGTAGACAATGAAAAAGATAATATATCATTGCTTAGATGTGCCGTTAAAGAAAAGTTCCCTATTGCATTTGTAAATCATCTATCAGATATCAATATAATCCATCATAAAGATGTATACGGCTGTACTATCCTTCATCATATAGCTGAAATTGGAAATTTGGAGTTTATAAAATTCTTATTAGAAAACGGAGCCAATATCAATGAAAAAAATAATGAAGGAAATGCGCCTATTCATTTTGCCGTAAAAAATAAAAATGTCAATTTAGAAGCCGTAGCATTCTTATTAGAAAACGGAGCCAATATCAATGAAAAAAATAATGAAGGAAATGCGCCTATTCATTTTGCCGTAAAAAATAAAAATGTCAATTTAGAAGCCGTAGCATTCTTATTAAAAAACGGAGCCAATATCAATGAAAAAAATAATGAAGGAAATGCGCCTATTCATTTTGCCGTAAAAAATAAAAATGTCAATTTAGAAGCCGTAGCATTCTTATTAAGAAACGGAGCCAATATCAATGAAAAAAATAATGAAGGATGGAGTCCGCTTCATATTGCTTCACAAGAGCATAATGTAGAATTGATTAAATTATTGCTGAATGACCAGAATATTAATGTAAATGCAAAAAATACCAATGGCTGGACGCCACTTCATATTGCAGCATCCTTAAATCATATAGAAGTAGTTAAGGTATTACTGAACGATAAGCACAAAAGGATACACATCAATGAAAAGAAAGAAGGTGGCTATACCCCGCTTCATATTGCAGTAGAAACAGGTAATGTAGAATTGGTCAGTCCGTTACTGGAAGTTGAAGGTATTAATTTGAATATAAAAGATCAATATGGCTGGACCCCACTTCATATTGCAACATGCTTAAATCATATAGAAGTAGTTGATGTATTACTGAACGATAAGCACAAAAGGATACGCATCAATAAAAAGAAAAAAGGTGGCGATACCGCGCTTCATATTGCAGTAGAAACAGGTAATGTAGAATTGGTCAGAGCGTTGCTGGAAGTTCCAGGTATTAATTTGAATATAAAAGATAAATATGGCTGGACGCCACTTCATATTGCAGCATCTCGTAATAGAGTAGATATAGTAAAGGCATTACTGGCATTTGATGCTGACGTCAACGAAAAAAATAAAAATGGTAAAACAGCTCTTGATTTAGCTAAGGAAAATAACCATTTGGAATGCATGACGCTGCTAGAAAAAATTGTGCAAAACAAGACTTGATTAACATTTAAAATAGGTACAGGGTTCTATTCTATTTGGTAGTGGACTAATTTTTAAGACAAATTTTTAGGAATTTTATTTTCTTTCATATTAATTTGATAAAAACATACCATCGAGAAACAAAACTAGTTTTGTTTGTCTAGTTTTTTCAGTCCGCTATAGTATAAAACTTGAATATTTATGTCCTTAAAGGGGTAAAGGACATAAGTTATGCAAGAACAAAAACACGCGACAGAACCCAGTAGATAGTCATTTAGAATTTAGTCTTTGCGTGGTAACCTAGTTAATATTTCATTTAAACTGGCTTCATCTGTTACCAAAACTTCTCGAGCTTTACTGCCTTCAAAAGGACCTACAATTCCTGCAGCTTCCAATTGGTCTATCAGTCTTCCAGATCGGTTGTAGCCCAGCTTCAATTTCCGTTGAATCAAAGAAGTACTTCCTTGTTGATGTAGGACAATCAGTCTTGCTGCCTCTTCAAATAGTGGATCTGTTGATTGTAAATCTACTGGCACACCATCCTCCTTGTCCTCTTCATCATAAGTAGGCAACAGGTAGGCAGATGGGTAGCCTTGTTGTCCACCAATATAGCTGCAAATACGTTCCACTTCTCCGGTATCTAAAAAGGGAGTTTGTAATCGAATAATATCAGAGTTCATAGAGAGCAACATATCACCATTCCCTACTAATTGCTCTGCACCACTTGCATCTAAAATGGTTCTAGAGTCAATTCGTGAACTTACTTTGTAGGAAATCCTAACAGGAAAGTTGGCCTTGATAATTCCAGTAATAACATTTACAGAGGGTCTTTGTGTGGCCAACACAAGATGTATGCCAATCGCACGTGCCAATTGCGCTAGTCGGGCAATAGGTACTTCTATTTCCTTACCTGCTGTCATCATCATATCTGCGAATTCATCTATAACCAGTACAATGTAAGGTAAAAACCGATGCCCTTCTTGAGGACTCAGTATCCTTTTTATGAATTTTTCATTATACTCTTTGATGTTGCGCGTCCCTGCTTCCTTTAGCAGTTCATACCGATGGTCCATTTCAATGCATAAAGAATTAAGGGTATGGATTACTTTTTTGGTTTCTGTAATAATAGGCTCTTCGCTGATCGGTAATTTCGCTAAAAAATGACGTTCCAATCTATTGTACAAAGAAAGTTCTACCTTTTTAGGGTCTACTAGTACCAGTTTTAATTGAGAGGGATGCTTTTTATAAATCAAGGAGGTCAGTAGCACATTGAGCCCCACAGATTTTCCTTGCCCAGTAGCACCGGCAATCAGTAGATGTGGCATACGGCTTAAATCTGCAATAAACAATTCATTTGAGATGGACTTGCCCAATACAATTGGTAAATCCATCTTCCCTTTTAAAAATTTCTCAGAGCCAACCATCTCCTGGAGCGGTACTACTTCTCTATTTTTATTGGGTACTTCAATACCAATCGTTCCTTTTCCTGGTATGGGTGCAATGATCCGAATACCTAATGCAGCCAGGTTAAGTGCAATATCGTCTTCGAGATTTTTTATCTTGGAAATCTTGACTCCTGCTTCGGGTACTATTTCATAAAGGGTAACAGTAGGACCAATAGTGGCTTTTATTTTGGCAATATTGATCTTAAAGTTCTGTAGGGTTTGTACAATATTATTTTTATTGATAGCCAATTCTTCTTGTGTAACAGATAGTTGTTCTTGTCTATACCGTTCTAGTAGATCTAAAGGAGGATATTTATAGTTGGATAGATCTAAAGTTGGATCGTAGTTTTCGCTCCGGATGTGGCTTAAGGGTACAGTTGAAGCAATAGCAGATGGAGGCGCTTGAGACAAATTTGATGGTTCAGGGGCAACTATTTCAAAAGCTACATTTTTTTTGTGCGGAGCAACAGTTTCTGTACCAGTTTGATCGCTTATATCCTCTAAATCTGTAGTAGCATGTGCAGTGGTTGTATTACTCGTTTTTTTTTTACTAGATGTGACCTCACTTTCTGTATCAGCTGTTTTCCCAACTATTCTATTACTTTCTTCATCAATCAAACATGTAGTATTATGTTTTGATTTTTTGCTTGAGAATAAATTAATATTTGGTAAAGAGGTTATATTAAAACATATTACAGCGAAAATGACCAAAGTAACCACAAGAAAAATAAAAGTACCATAGCCTAATAAACTTTTAAAAAAGCTGCCAAGTGTATAGCCAATCCCTCCAAGCTGATTGGCCAGTAGGGTAGCAGTTGGGCAGAGTGTATATAGATAGCCCAATAAAATATTAAACCATAATACCAGAAAAATGGAGGCCATTATTAGTTTTAATAAAGAAAGATTTCGACAAATTTTTTGTGTGACCATTTTCATACCGATTAAAAATAGGCAAGGCAAAAAAATAAAAGCAGTGATACCCCACCATATATGGACACAATAATAGCTTAGAAAAGCGCCTGTAAAACCCAACCAGTTGCCAGTGGCTAGATTAGACGGTTTTAGGCCTAATCTTCCAATAGATTCAATAAGATGCTGATCTTTAGCGCCATGAATAAGATGAGCCAAAAAGGAAAATGCTAAAAAAATAGTTATCCCCTGCAGCAAAAGCCCAATAGTTATTTTAATACGCTGATCTAGTATAAATGACTTTGAGGAAGTGCTTTTTTTAGGCGTATCTGTTTGGATTTTATAATTATTTGGGGCCATTTAATAAACGGAAGAAATATAAAAATATAATATAGAAGAGATCATTTAGGGAAAACTTAAGCAAATCCCAATTCTAATTTCGCTGCTTCAGACATTCGATCCATTGTATAAGCTGGCTCAAAGGTAAGATGCACGGTTACTTCATGTACTCCCTCTATGGCTTTGATTTTTTCTTCTACTTGACTAGGTATAATATCTGCCGCTGGACAATTAGGAGAGGTAAGTGTCATTAAGATTTCAATATTATTTAGTGGTAAAATCGTAATCTCATAGATAAGCCCTAGTTCATAGATATCTACAGGTATTTCTGGATCGTAAACTTGTTTAATGGCTTCTATGACTTGTTCTTTTTGAACCATAGTAATTGATTTAAGTAATGGATTAATTCCAATATAACCAATCATCTCTAAAACAGATACGATCGGTCCATATAAAGCAGGTTCGTTAATAAAATATCCAGTTTAGATTATGAAAAGAATTACCCAAGCCAAATTCCGCATATA
The DNA here is from genome assembly GCF_050864915.1 of Candidatus Cardinium hertigii. GTDB lineage: Bacteria > Bacteroidota > Bacteroidia > Cytophagales > Amoebophilaceae > Cardinium > Cardinium hertigii_D. The sequence continues at coordinate 89,660 of NZ_JBOZWY010000003.1, read as the reverse complement.
CAGACAGAAGCATCGATTAATCAATGGCTAAAAGCCTTCTGCTTCTGAAAATTTAAACTATACGCATGAATGTTGTAAGATTTAAATTTTGCTGTACCAACCACGTGAGTGGCAACAGCTATTGGGTATGCAAATATAAAAATATAAAAATAAGAGTCTATTGCAATACCATTCTATTTGTTGTATTTATCTGTTATTAATATCAGAAAACAGTTTTACTATATCTCTGTATGTATCTCCCCTATAGATGCAATAGCACTACCTTTTAAGTTTGAGGATTAATCGCTACCAAATAAGAAATCTAAAAAATCTATAAAAATCTCCTGTAATTTTATGGCCGGAACAATTTTTACTATTGTAATACCTTAATGCTCCTAAAAACATCTTTTATTTGAAAAAAATATTTGCGGATTTAAATAAAAGTTATACCTTTGTATTACGATTCGACGCAAGTAAGATGTAAAAGTGTTAAAAGCATTAAAAGTGCAGAAATACAAAATAAAAATGCGTCTTTTTTATAAAAATGTTCTTTGACTTATTGTAAAAGCAAAATAGGGTAGACTAAGTTTCTGAAAAGAAATTTAGCGTATCTCCATTTCAAGAGCGAGTAAGAAATAAATAAGGGCGTATGGAGGATGCCTTGGCTCTTAGAGGCGATGAAAGACGTGATAAACTGCGATAAGTTGCGGGGATTGGTTGTACGATTTGATCCGCAAATTTCTGAATGGGGCAACCCACCCTATAATTTAGATAGGGTATCTTTTATTATTAAAAGAAGCAAACCTGGAGAACTGAAACATCTAAGTATCCAGAGGAAAAGAAAACAAATAGTGATTCCATAAGTAGTGGTGAGCGAACGTGGATTAGCCCAAACCATAGCAGTTTCTGCTGTTATGGGGTTGTAGGACTAGCAATGCAATTCAATATCAAGAACTTAAATTACTTGGAAAAGTAAGCCATAGAAGGTGAAAGCCCTGTCAAGGTAATGGATATTGTTTTGGTTAGTATCCTGAGTAGGTCAGTCCCGGTGAAAGGCTGACTGAATCTGCCGGCACCATCCGGTAAGGCTAAATACTCCTAAGAGACCGATAGTGAACAAGTACCGTGAGGGAAAGGTGAAAAGTACCCTGAATAAGGGAGTGAAATAGTTCCTGAAACCATACGCTTACAAGCAGTCGGAGTTTTTTTTAAATGACGGCGTGCCTTTTGTATAATGAGCCTATGAGTTAATCTTTTCTGGCAAGGTAAATTCTTTTGAAAGAAAAAGCCGAAGCGAAAGCGAGTCTGAATAGGGCGTTGAGTCAGAGGAGTTAGACGCGAAAGCCAGTGATCTACCCATGGCCAGGTTGAAGCGTTGGTAAAACAACGTGGAGGACCGAACCAGTGGATATTGTAACGTCCTTGGATGAGCTGTGGGTAGGAGTGAAAGGCTAATCAAACTGGCAGATAGCTCGTACTCTCCGAAATGTTTTTAGGAACAGCCTTAAGTTTATACTGATAGGGGTAGAGCTACCGATAGGACTAGGGGGGTAACCTACCGTGTCCAGACGAACTCCGAATACTATCAGTTTTGCTTAGGAGTGAGGGCTAGGGCGTTAAGGTCCTAGTCCGAGAGGGAAAGAACCCAGACCATCAGCTAAGGTCCCCAAATATATACTAAGTTGAACTAAGAAGGTTTAGTTGCTTAGACAGTCAGGATGTTGGCTTGGAAGCAGCCATTCATTTGAAGAGTGCGTAACAGCTCACTGATCGAGCGACAAAGCGTCGATGATAAACGGGCATTAAGTATATTACCGAAGCTATGGCCTTGCTGCTTTGGGCAGTAAGGGGTAGGAGAGCATTCTAATAAAGCTGAAGCTAAGTAGTAATGCTTAGTGGATTAATTAGAAAAGAAAATGTAGGCATGAGTAACCAAAATAATGGTGAGAAACCATTACACCGTAAGACTAAGGTTTCCATGGCCATGGTTGTCATCCATGGGTTAGTCGGTCCCTAAGCTGAAGCCAAAAGGCGTAAGTAATGGAAAATCGGTTAATATTCCGATACTAGCTAGCAATAGAGAAGGGGGGACGAAAAAGTGAAAGGTCTGCCTTCTGACGAATTTAGAAGGTTAAAGCCCGTAGATATAGGTGTGGCAGGCAAATCCACCATACTTGTCGAAGGTAATAGTACTGCAATCCTTCGGGGGCGTAGATAATGACCCTAATCATGTTTCCAAGAAAAGCCTCTAATTGTTAAGTGCTAGCTAACCGTACCGCAAACCAACACAGGTAGTTGAGGAGAATATCCTAAGGTGTTCGAGTGATTCGTGGCCAAGGAACTCGGCAAAATATCCCTGTAACTTCGGGAGAAAGGGTGCCTCATTGTTTCCTTTTTTAGGGGACAATAGGCCGCAGTGAAAAGGCCCAGGCGACTGTTTACCAAAAACACAGGACTTTGCAAAATCGAAAGATGAAGTATAAGGTCTGATACCTGCCCGGTGCTGGAAGGTTAATAGGAGGAGTCAAGTTGCAAAATTGAAGCTCTAAATAGAAGCCCCAGTAAACGGCGGCCGTAACCTTGACGGTCCTAAGGTAGCGAAATTCCTTGTCGGGTAAGTTCCGACCTGCACGAATGGTGTAACGATCTGGGCACTGTCTCAGCCACGAGCTCGGTGAAATTGGAGTGGCGGTGAAGATACCGTCTACCCGCAATGGGACGAAAAGACCCCATGAACCTTTACTATAGCTTAACATTGATAATATGTAAATAATGTGTAGAATAGGTGGGAGGATACGCAAGTATCCGCCGTTGAAATACCACCCTTTATTTATGTGTTATCTAATTCTTCTGAAAAAGAAAACAGTGTTTGGTGGGTAGTTTGACTGGGACGGTCGCCTCCTAAAAAGTAACGGAGGCTTTCAAAGGTACCCTCAGTACGGATGGTAATCGTACGTAGAGTGCAATAGCATAAGGGTGCTTGACTGTGAGACAAACAAGTCGAGCAGGGTCGAAAGACGGATATAGTGATCCGGTGGTTCCGAATGGAAGGGCCATCGCTAAAAGGATAAAAGGTACTCTGGGGATAACAGGCTGATCTCCCCCAAGAGCTCTTATCGACGGGGAGGTTTGGCACCTCGATGTCGGCTCGTCACAACCTGGAGCTGAAGCAGGTTCCAAGGGTTGGGCTGTTCGCCCATTAAAGTGGCACGCGAGCTGGGTTCAGAACGTCGTGAGACAGTTCGGTTTCTATCTATTGCGGGCGTTAGAAGTTTGAGAGGGGCTGACCTTAGTACGAGAGGACCGGGTTGGGTAAACCTCTGGTGTATCAGTTGTGACGTCAGTTGCACTGCTGAGTAGCTACGTTTATAAAAGATAAGTGCTGAAAGCATCTAAGCACGAAACTCGCCTCAAGATGAGACTTCAATAAGGGTGGTTAAAGATGATGACCTTGATAGGTTGCAGGTGTAAAGTCAGAAATGACAAAGCTAAGCAATACTAATTACCCGAATGTTTCTTGTTTTTCTTCTTGATTTTGCTTTTACAGTAGTCAATTACCTTTTTCAGGGTATTAAAAGTAATAAGTATAATGCTTTCTTAAAAATTAAAAATAAAGGTGACGAAAGCGCTGGTGTGCACCTCTTCCCATTCCGAACAGAGCAGTTAAGCCCAGCAGCGCCGATGGTACTTCGGTAATACGCGGGAGAGTAGGTAGTTGCCATCTTTTATTTTTCTTGTGCGCTACAGTGGTTATTCGCTGCAGCGCACTTTTTTTATATATAGGACTGCCAAATTTTTCGGGGCACTATACTTCTTCTAATAAATAGGTTATAATTGGCTTATTGACCAATGCGGGATGTACCACAAAGCTTTTAACGGAATGTCCACTTTTGATTGTAGATTGCAGATCTTTGGTCATTAAAGGATGCCAATCAGGTAACCCTTTTTTTTCTTTAACAAGGCGATAGGCACAACTTTTCGGTAGCCAAGTAATGGTCTTTATATTTGTAGGATTTAATTTAATACAATCATCTACATAGCGAAATCGTTCTCGGTAGTTGGAACATTTACAAGTGCGCGTATTAAGTAGCCGACAACAAATCTTTGTAGTACGCACCTGTTGCGTTTCTGCTTCTTGTATTTTAAGCAAGCAACATTTACCACATCCATCACATAAGGACTCCCATTGCACTGGGGTCATTTGCTCTAATGGTGTACTAAGCCAAAATTGCTCTTTTTTATTGGTTGCATTCATTGCATTTAGTTAAAATTAATTTGAATATTAAACGTGAACGCTGGATCTGTCTAATTGAGTTGTAGCAGTTGTCGATGTAATAAGCAATTGATTTTCTTGGTCTTAAGGAGAAGAAAAAGTGGATAGCGTGCGTACATCCAACTGACCATTCTTTATAATGCTCAAAATTTATATAGGTAAATTTAAAGAAGGTATGGGAAGCGCTGCCATCTGAGGTAGGCTGTAATCAACCCCTTCTACTTCAAAACCAAATAGCTTATAAAATTCGTGACGGCATCCTACCCAGTCCGTAAGAGTAGTTAAATTTCCTTCGTCTATCTTTGACCAAAGTGCAGCAACTCCTTGTTGCACATCTTCCCGCATCTCCCAATCATCTATACGAATCAGCCCTTGCGCATCTACCAATACTTTTCGATCTGTTCTATACAAACGATCTGCATATAACCTGTACATTTGTTCTATACACCCCTCGTGTAGTTGTTTTTCTTTCATAATCTTGTAGAGCAATGAAATATAAAGCGGTACTACCGGTATAGCAGCACTCGCTTGTGTGACCACTGCTTTATTTACAGCAATGAGCGCCTGTCCATCTATAGAACGGAGCCGATGTTGTAGTATTTTGCTTGTTGCTACCAAATCTTTTTTTGCCATTCCAATCGTTCCTTTTGAATACATTCGATCGGTTAGCTTAGGGCCTATATAAGAATAAGCCATTGTTTGTACCCCTTTAGCCAATAACTTTTCCGCTAATAAAGCTTCTATCCACATCATCCAGTCTTCACCTCCCATTACTGCAACCGTATCTGCCACTTCTTTAGCGGTTGCAGCCTCAATGCAAACATCTGAGAGCTGCCCACTTATTATATCCATCGTTTGGTTGCGGTAAGGCTCCCCAATAGGTTTTAGACAGGATTTAAAAGATATACCCGTTTGGGGATGGGTACGGCGCGGAGATGCTAGGCTATAGATTACTAAATCTACTTCACCACCCCAATCCTTTTTGATTAAAGCAATGGTTTCTTGTTTTATGGCATCTGAAAAAGCATCACCATTAATACTTTTACCATAAATTCCTGCTTGGTCTGCAGCTTGCTCAAAAGCCGCAGTATGGTACCAACCAGCAGAGGCAGTACGCTTGTCATCAGCTGCTCGCTCAAGAAAAACAGCTATAGTTTTCGCTTTGGCAGAAAAAGCCGCTACTATTCTACTGGCCAACCCATAACCCGTAGAGGCACCTATAATCAATACTTTTTTAGGACCTGATGCAATGGAAGGCTGATTGGATACATATTCGATTTGTTGCTGTACATTTTGGATACAGCCGGCCGGATGGGCCGTAGTGCATATGTATCCTCGTATTTTTGGCTCTATGTGCATATTTATTTTATAGATGGATTACAAGGGTTAGGTGATTTTAACTTTTCTGGATGGTTTCCGATATATTCAACTGTTTTAGCTATAGAAGATAGACGCGCTTCAGTAGCAGTCGCCAAAGGGGAGACCTTATGCTCCTTGCCCATTTTACATTTTCCATCAAAACAAGCCCCTTCTTCAAAGACTAGTTTGCTGGTAATGATATCACCCCATACCATTGCAGTTGATTTGAGTACAAGTAATTCTATAACTTCTATGCTTCCTTTTACCTCCCCACCGATTTCAGCATTTTGTGCTACAATATTCCCTTCTATCTGAGCAGTATGACTCAAAACAACTTTTGCTTTTGCCTTGATACCACCCGTTACCTTACCCTCTATGCGCAAATTACCTGTAGTGTGTATATTTCCTTCTAAATGAGAACCTTGCCCTATAATGTTACTAATCGCTACAGGGTTTGTCTGTTTTATTTTATTATTGAACATTTTTTTAGGTATTAATATAGTCTTCTGGATTTAATGCAATACCTTCGCTCCAAAGCTCAAAATGTAGGTGGGGCCCCGTGGAGATTTCTCCAGAATTACCCATAAGCGCCACTACATCACCTGCTCTGACCAAGTTACCAACTTTTTTAAATAAAATGGCACAATGCTTACAGATTGAAACAACGTTATTGTAATGCTGAATGACAATAACCCATCCCGTATCCACGGACCAATCGGAAAAAATCACAATACCAGTTGATATGGCTTTAATAGGATCTTTTTCTTTTGCGACAATATCGACCCCATAATGGTTACCTGCCCTATGAAATGGCTTTGTAATCATGCCATTAATAGGAGGAAACAATAAAAGAGATCTATTCTGAGTAGTATTTTCTTGGTTGGTAGATATGACTACAGATGAGGCCACTGTAGCGTCTTCTTCTGTTGATTTTGGAATAGTAGTAAGCGATGACGAAGGGAGTGAAGATGTAGATTTTCCTTGAATGATCTTTTGGAGGGTCTCAATAAATTTAGTTTGAGCACTAATTTGTTGCTCTAAGGTCTCCACTGTAGTCGCTAAGGAAAGTATTTTTTTTTGATTTTCTGTTTCTATATAGATGGGGTTCATCCACCTAGCTAAAATAGTTTTAGCCAGCCATAGGCTCAGACCAAAACTTATACATAACCACGATAAAAATATTGTCATCAAGGTTACATAGCTGAAAGAAGGGGTTATATACTCTGCAAAATTTTCAACATTTCGAATAATCAGTTGATATCTATTTTCGAAATAATCTAGAAATCTTTTCTGGGTACGCAATGGTCAACTTATTTAAATACTTGGCACTTTTACCTATTGTGGGTGGCATTGGACTTGAACCAACGACCTTTCCGATGTCAACGGAATGCTCTAAACCATCTGAGCTAACCACCCCTAATGACGCTTGCACAACCAGATTGCAGCCCCTGAAGGGTTACGCTTTACCTGGTAAATTTAAATTTTTGTGCGCAAAGGGGGACTCGAACCCCCATGCCCGAAAGCACCACCCCCTCAAGATGGCGTGTATACCCATTTCACCACATGCGCAAAAAATAGCCGTTTTGTACATTACACCTGGCAACCAGGTAAACGAAGCTAATTTAGTATATAATAAGATATTTGCCAAATATTGACTGAATGCGTTGGGCTACTGAATAGCCATTCGTTAAATAGCTAAAGAATCGATAGAATCTTTTTTACCTCATTCCATGCACATCCATTTCTTATAATTTTCAAAGATGCTTCAATAGAGAGGTCTACAATGGTAGAACCTAATCTCATCGGATCTATGGTACCCAATCTACCTCCATCAAAAACTGCATCTAAATCGCACCAAAGTGACTTAAATTCTTGTACGTTTAGACAGCTCGGCGCTCTACTTTTATTGGCAATGGTTAATGCAATTGCTCCATTACACAGTTGGGCAACTTGCATGATAAATGGGTGATCTGGCATGCGAATGCCTACTAAATGGCTGTTAGCGATTCCATTTTGATTTATACATGCTCCTGCTTCAAAAAGCAGTGTAACCGGTCCAGGAAGTAAACTATTTAGCAAAGGTATAATTTTCAGGTCTACTTTACCATATTTAGTGATCTCTTGAACAGCTCCTACACAAAGCGCAATCGGTTTATCCTTTGTACGTTCTTTGATATAAAATAATTTTTTTAACGCTTGCTTATTTTGTGCCAAGCAAGCCAATCCGTAAACCGTATCGGTGGGTAGCGCAATGATGCCTCCTCTATGTAATAAAGCTGCAGCATATTGGGCAGCAGATCGCCATGCAACAGCCGATGACAGCGTTTGATCTGTTTGAGTCGTTAAAGATACAAATGAGGTCATCAAAATAATAATAAATTATAAAGTGTTTAGTCAGCCATCTGGAAATTATATTTTACAAACAAATAAAACCTAGCATAAAAATGTCTTTGGCTTCAACAATTGCTTTAATATAGCTTCAATAGAAGCCATCTTCTAAATGTACAATCTCGCTAACTTGTTCTTGACTACCTAGTACCGCTATAATATCGAAACGTATGGCTTGTTGGCTATTTTGGGTACGTAAGTAGTGTGTGGCAGCTAAGCGTAGGGCACGCATCTTTTTTCGGTTAACAAAATCTTCTGGATGGCCAAATAAGTTATTCTTACGTGCTTTTACCTCAACAAAAACAATCAATTCATCTTTTTTAACAATAAGATCTATTTCAAAGCGTTTGTAACGAAAATTTTGCGCCAGTAGCTTAAAGCCTTTTTTTACTAAGTAATCTGCAGCAACTATTTCTGCGTATTTACCAAAGGCTTGTGCCATGTTTTTTGTCCGCATAGGCTATAAATCAATGGTTGGTATCCTACCTTTTTTTATCTTATCACTGCTCAAGTAAAAGCATTTTGAATAAAAAAAAGAGACTATAGAGAGGCTTTCCTAATAAACCTAAGCCTTTAGGATAATAAATAGGAAGCTTTTTTTCTACTAATGACCAGTTAATCAGATTATTTATTTGAATATATACTTGGACTTACGGCTACTAGCTGAAATAGCTGATAAACGTAACTAGCCGCTTACTTTGATTGCCATACAAATACCATAAAAAAATTAATTAAAAACCCTAAGCAATACATATAAGTTAAACTTTTAATAAAATGTAAGTTGACTTTTATCCTAAAAGCTAAAAATCTATCGCAACGCTCTCATACACAAAGGAATATCGAATATCACATAACCAAGTAGAATTAGGTAAATGTATTGATTGAAGGATTCAATTTCATAAATGCTTCTATAAAAGCATAAAATTAGCCTGCTTGTACTTTACCACTTGAAGAACCATCCGTAAGTTTACGTTTTTTAGTCGTCTTGGTTATATCATTGAACTCTCCTCCATTATCCTTTTTTTTCCTTTTTGTTGCTTTAATTTTTAAATTATCGGGGAGCTCTATATTGACCTGATAATATTGCTCTGTAGCATGTATGGCGCTGATGAATTCAGCCTCTGTAGATACATCTTTAAAAATCTTTAGTACTTCTATGATTATACAATGCGGATTTTCTTTTTGAGAGTTACTTATCTTGCTTTCTGGATAGGACTTTATCATTTCAGAAAGGATTGTTGAAAGCAACCTCAATAGAAGATTTTCAGCCTTTAACTTAGTAAAATGCTTCTTAAAAATATTGATTGTTAATAGATCCAAAGCATTCTTTCCTTTGTCATTGTATTCTAACAGATTGTATTCATCACTAATATATTTACTAATCAGTGTTGCCATATCATGCATTTTGTATATAATTGCTTTATGAAAAATCGTGTTACCGTTATTTTTTATTGAAAGGTCAACCCCTCGGTTTATTAAAAATTCAGCTGCTTTAATTTGATCCTCTATAAAATCAGGTGTTCTAGTCAACAGTTTGGACATTTCTTTAGTAACTAAGAATAACATATTACTATACTGTAATAAATAATCATAGACGCCACTAGAGGATGTACTTCTTATATAAGAATCTTGTTCAAATGCCATGTGCATCGTGCTCTGTCTTACGTCATTTTCTATGTTTAAAATATTTTGTAAATCCGAATAAACCTGATCATCTGATGAATTTAAGTTATTTGTAATAAATTTATCTATTAAGTATTTTACAATTGTTTCGTTTTCAGCTTCGTCTATTGCTCGGTGCATAATTGTGTACCTCCCAGTACCGGATTGGTAAGAAAAAACTTCATTCAATTTGTTTGGAGGAGCAGAATATAAAAAGTTAAATATTATATTTAACATTTGTTCGTCCTTAATCGTGATTGCACGTACTAAAAGTTTTCTAGAACTTAAATGCTTTGTATCCTTTAGTTGTTCTTTATAGTAAGTTTTTCGTACATATATATATTCTAGTATTATGTCTAATGCTTGAGATCCTAGATCAGTATTATCTTTTATTGGTTTTATCCAGCTATTTAATATATATGACAACTTATTTTTTATATCTACATAGTAATTACTTCTATAGTACTCATCTGCTATCGTAGTAAGCATTGTTCTTAAGCACATCATCTGTTCAGTAGTTGAGATTTTAATCTGACAATTGTTAAATTGTGGTGTGATATAAATAGCGACGATTATTATGAACTTACATCAAAAAAATAAATTAAAACCTAAACTAGGTTTATTAGATCTAGCCAAAACGTTGGGTAATATCTCATTCAGCGTGTAAAAAGCCATGGGTTATAGATAGAATAATAGCTATTACCGCTTTAAATCCTTGTATGAAACAGGGCGGTCAACGCAGGCGTCTACAATGAGATTAAGCCGCAGGAAGCCGATCATGGCAATAGAGTAGATCCGGAGTATAGAAAAAGCACAGTAGTAGATCTTATGGCGAGTAGATTATTCCAGCCTATGGTCAACTCTAGGGTATCCAATGAGCTTAAATCAGCAAGGTATACTGTCTCTCCAGGCAGCTGTCAGGTCTATCTGGTTACGTAAATGATTTAAATAAATTATAAAAAAACGTCTTAAAGCATTAGAAGCCAAAATGGCGTCAAGATGGTCTTGTTTTAACTGAATCCCAGCTAGCCGCATTAGAAAAACGTAAGAATGAACCAGAAGCATTTGGAGAAATAGATACAGAACACCCTGTTATTTAGGCTGTCAAGATACTTATTATGTTGGTAACTTTAAAGGATAGGTAAGGTTTAATACCCAGGTATTTATAGATAGCTATTCTCGAGTAGCTAATGCAAAAACTCTATTACTGATAAAACAGCTTTGACAGCTGCTGATATGTTAAATGATTAGAGTACTGCCTTGGTATCAAGAACAAAGCATACCCCTCTTGCGCATTCTAACAGATAGAGGCACTGAAGTAAAAGGCAAAATAGAGCATCATGCCTTTGAGTCTGTTTATTTAAGCAATAGAAGGCATAGAACATACTGTTACTAAAGCCTATTCACCGCCAAACCAAGGGTTCTGTGAAACGGTTTAACAAAAACAATGAAACAGGAATTCTTTGATACAGCTATGCGTAAAAAATCTATACAGACCTGGATGATTTGCAAGAGGATTTAGATAACTGGTTACACTACTATAATCATGAGCGGACCCCATTCTGGAAAGTACTGTTACGGAAAAAACACTATACAAACTTGGCAAGATAGCAAAAAAACTAGTCTTTGGAAAAAAATAATCAAATCTCGTATCTTTAAAAAATACCTGACAAACTAAACCTTAACTGACATGAATACATTCTAAATTTTTACTTCCTGTCAGATTAAATCTCAACTACTACACATCATCTTACACTTCTCAACCGATCTGTTTTTAATAGTTCGTGTGGTTTCTATCTCTTTTATCCAGTTAGTTAATATATCTCTCAACTCATTTTTGCAATCTGTATAACAGCGATCATTTGTTTCGTATTCTTCTGTTACTTTATCAAGCATTTCATTTACCCAATTTTTCTTATACGTATCTAGCTCGATTTGTTTCTTTTGTTGCTTAGTAGCGAGGAGATTGTTCTTTACAAGATGATTCTGTACCTCAGGATTATAAGAAATACTCATAGCAGATTTACTGATATATTTGCTACAACCAGCAGTAAATAAAGAGCTTAGGCCAATACATAGCATTAGATGGAACTTTTTATAGTAGTAGATAATCATATTTTTTAAGCTTTAAATGTTAAATTTATAGTCCACTAAAAACTTATATAAGTTTTTATAAAACTTTATTTATTTATACTCATATTTATTTTTGTATATTGTAGATATACGCCCCCCTAAAAAAGCTTTAAAAGGATATTTGGAGTTCTATTATAAATTATAGGGTATAACTTCCATAATATGCTGCGTATGGGCTTTATCAGCCTCTATATATCTAGCTTCTGAGCTACGAAACCAACGTTTTAATTTTTAATAAATTTTAAGCTGACTTTTTATCCTAAAAGCTAAAAATCTATTGCAACGGTCTCCGCTTTGTTACATCGCATACAATAAAATTTATTAGTATAATTTTAGAAAAATTACTACTTAATACTTTATTTTAAGTTATGCAAAGGCCCAAGTATAAACAATAAACATAAAAAAAGCAAGCATTTTGCTTTATTAAAGGCGGATGCATTTGAGGTATCTTCTGTTTTTCTAAAAAAATAGCGTCGAGTACAAGCTTTGATGATGGTTATGACGTTTTGTTTAATGGTCTACAGTTTTTGTGAGCTTTGGGTGGATAAGTCTTTGATAAAAGATAAGACTACTGCTCCTAATCAACTTAAAAAGCCAACACAAAAGTCAACTATGATCTGGGTTTGTAGACTATTTCATGTTATGCATGAACTACATCTGCAATTTGAAGGCTGTATAAAAAATATGTAATCAATTTAAAAGAAGTTATTAAACAGATTATCAGATATTTTTGAACAAAAGCTATGCTTATTTACCGATTAAAAACAGCTATATAGTTTTTTACGCAAATACTATCCTTTTTTCAAAAAACCAATAAAAAATGAATTTTAAAAGAATAAACACAATAATATTCAATCACAATACCTTATTCAGGACAATAAAAACTTTTCTATAAAATAAAAACCCTTAAATAAATAGGTCATATAATTTTGCTGCCGGATAGTAAGATTAAATAAATATAAATTTATTTTTACCATAAAATAGCTGTAATTTAGCTCCCTATGAGGAGGATGGTAATTTTAGCTTTGTATTTTTCAATAGGTCTTAGTAGTGCCATGGCATTACCCGGCCGTTTTAGTGCTGAATGTTCCCCTTCTTGCGCTATTAATAGGGTGTATAGTCGAATGAAACCACCCCTTTGTACCAAAGGGAATCCCATAAGGCTCCATTTTGGTGGTGCCTATCACTTTTTTCTACAGGAGTACGTTAGCCTTAGTGTAGGTATTTCCTATGCTTTAAGCCATATGGAATGGACTCGCGTGGCTAGTGCATCGGCATCTCCTATACATGAGGCCTACTCTTTACGTTATGCGTGGGTACCTTTTCTATGTAGATTTTATACCAGTGAGGTAATGATTGATACCAGCATCTATTGTAAGCTAGGTCTCATACCCTCTATACATCTGCCTGAAAGATCGACTGTGCCATACGATTCAGACAAAGCTGATTTTTTAACCCAAAGGCCTTTAGGCTGTTTTATCCTTTTAGGTGGTGGCGTGAAGTATGATTTTAGTTTGACCAATAGCCTTGCTGTAGGATTAAGTTATTGTTGGGATGTACCTGGTGTGATGTATAAAGAAGATTCAAATGATGGTTCAACCTATCTTCATAACAACTTTGTTTGCCTTGATTTTTGTTTTTTATTTTAACCATACGTGCTAAGTATATTTAAATATATGAAGCATAAGTAATGATCTTCAATGGAAAATTAGGAACATTTGCCCAAAGCAGCCTATAAAAGACATATAACTTTTTTAAATTATATACATATTATGAAACTATCAAATTTTAAGTTTGACCTGCCAGCGCACAGCATTGCACAGTATCCAATCGAGGCAAAGGAAGATGCCCGTTTAATGGTTGTACACAAGGATAGTGGCAAAATAGAGCATAAAACTTTTAAAGATCTGCCTGCTTATTTTAGTGAAGGGGATACTTTGGTGGTCAATGATTCTAAAGTGTTACCTTGTAAGCTTTATGGTTATAAAGAAAAAACAAATGCACAAGTAGAAGTACTTTTATTACGAAAATTGAATGATGAGCATGGTTTGTGGGATACGATTGTAGAACCAGCACGTAAAATTCGCATAGGGAATAAAATTTATTTTGGAAACGGTGATTTAGTCGCTGAAATTATAGATAATACGACTTCAAGAGGGCGCACGCTTAAATTGTTGTTTGACCGGACAGAAGAAGAATTTTATGCACTGATCAATCAAATTGGCCATATGCCTTTACCTCCTCAAATAGGACGTTCTTCGAAGCCAGAAGATAGGGAATATTATCAGACTATATTTGCCCAAAATATAGGTAGTATCGTATTGCCAGCTGCTGGATTGCATTTTACGCCTTATTTATTGAAATATTTAGCTTTACAGAATATTTCTGTTGTGCCGGTTACATTGCACATTGGTTTAGGTGAACTCAGTATCATTGATATGGAAGATCTAACTAAGGTAAGGGCCTCTTCTGAGCGTTTTACGATCACCCCAGAAACGGCAACGGTGGTAAACCAGAGCTTGCAGCATCAAAAAAAAGTTTGTGCCGTGGGGACTTCGGTATTAAGAGCTATGGAGTCTTCTGTTTCAGTTGCTTGTCAAATAAAACCGGCCAGTGACTGGACCAATAAGTTTATTTTGCCTTCTTATTCCTTTAAAGTTTGCAATGCATTATTGACTACCTTTCATCTTTCTTCTTCTATTTCTTTGGTCAACGTAGCTGCTTTTGGGGGAGAGGAATTAATTTTAGATGCGTATGCCGAAGCAATCAAAGAAGCCTATCGATTTTTTCTATATGGCGATTCTATGTTGATTATATAGTTGTATATATAGTGCATTTTTGTATGCCATACCATTAATAATTTCCTATATTCAGGAAAAGCTATCTTTTAGTAAGCTCTATTTTTTGAATCTTCAACGAAAAACAGAACATTTATTCTATTTATTATGCTAATGATTGCTACAAATATGAAAAAAATTAAGCGGTTGTGCAGCTTATTTATCCTGTGCTATCTACATATAGGATGGGCACAGCCTATCCTTGATACAACTGCTTACGCCGTACGCAAAATTCAGGTAGAGGGCAATCTTTTTGTAGATACTGACTTATTGATTGCACTTTCTGGTTTACAAGAGGGCGTAATAATTGATTCATCTTCTCAACAAATTCGTCGTTCTATTCTAAAAATCGCCAAACATGATGCTATCAAATCTGTTGCGATCTATTTATCTGAAGTGGATCAGATTAATCATTTGGCAACTTTTGTTATTCGTGTAGAAGAGCATCCTCAATTGGTCAACTATCTGTTAGAAGGGTTAACCCAAAAAGATCGAAAAGCCCTGCTGGAAAGCCTTGCCATAGATCGTCATGTTGCATTGTCTCCACTTTTTCTTCAAAAAACAGTTGCTAAGATTAAAAAATTCTTTTTAGAAAAAGGCTTCAGGGATGTGCAGCTCTCTACAGAATTGATTCCTTCCCAAACAATGGATCAAAAAATTACCTTAAAAATTAAGATACATAAAGGTAAAAAAAGTATAGTTCATAAAATCACCCTCGAAGGAAACAACCATTTAGATACCGATCTCTTACTTTATAATATTAACGCGTTAAAAGAAGCACCCCATTTTACACTGGTCCAGGATATTTTAAAAAAAAGCATTACCCTTGCACCGATTCGCAAAGGCGGTGTACTGTTGCAGTTGCCTAAGACGATAGATGAAGTGAAGCGTTATTTGTTTAGTCATGTTTCTTTTTTCCCTTCTGTTTTTACAGAAGAGAAATATTTAAAGGCTAAAGAGAATTTGATCCTTTTCTATCAATCAAAAGGATTTCGAGATGTACATATTGCAGCAGAACGTTTGAAACCTTCTAGGGGTGGAAAGTTAAATATTTATTTAAAAATTAATGAAGGAAAGCAATATACCATTCGTCATATCAAATGGGTGGGTAATTATGTTTATAGTGATCAAGTATTAGATAAATGGTTAAACCTGCAGGAAGGAAGAGTCTATGATCCGCTCTATATTAGCAGCCGCTTTACCCCTGGTATTGCAGCCCCAACCATTCGTGATTTATATGCCAATAATGGATATTTTAATTTCTCTGCAGAAGTTGTTGAAACCAGTCTACAAGACAATCAGGTAGATCTAGAAATTAGAATTCAAGAAGGTAAACAGTTTACCATCCGTCAAGTAGATATTATAGGTAATACATTAACCCATGATTACGTTATTCGCCGTGAACTACTGAGCTTACCTGGAGAAAAATACAACGAAGGACTTGTTCGAGCTTCCATACGCAACTTGGCCATGTTAAGATTATTTAAGCATGAAAAATTGAATCCAGATATACAGCCAAATCAAGCAAAAAATACAGTAGATCTTATTTATTCAGTAGAGGAACAGCCGCAGTTTGATATTAAACTCAATTGCAGTGGTGGTCACGGTATTATGGCCGGGCTTGAGCTCGGTTCTAATAATGTTTCTTTGCAAAACCTCTTTAGAGGGAAAATACCCATAGGTGGTGCGCAGGAGTTGCATTTAACCGCTCAGATAAATGGTAAAGATTACAAAAATTTCACTTTTTCTTTTCAAGAACCTTGGCTTTGGTTAAAATCCCACCCTTATATATTTTCCATAAGTTTCAATAGTGCCTTTCAAAACGCTTTGTATATTGGAAATCATGCATTGGACGATTGGGTAGACCTAAATATATTCCCAGTTGGAAAACAAGATAAAAAATCTATAATTTACTCCATCGGTAGCCGAGTAGGGCTAGGCAAAAAGTTTGCTAAATATTGGGAAATTCATTGGGGGGTGGATTACCACTACCATAGGTATGCATCCTATCCATTATTACAAGACCAGACAAAAAGATCAGGACCGGTACATGATTTTACATTAGATTTTGTCTTGCAGTATTCTAGTATCAATAATCCAAACTATCCTACTAGTGGAGCTTCTTGGTCTAACTTTCTAACCTTAACACCTCCCTATACTTTTTTGGGTTATACGCCCTCTGTAGCAACAGCTATACCACAGTTTAAAGAATTTGGAAAATTTATCATGGATGGATATTACTTTAAACGTTTGTTTGGTAATTGTGTTTTACATTTTCGTGGTCATGTTGGATTTTTACACAGCTTGTCTAGAAAAGAGATAGGCCCTTTTGAGCGATTTTATTTGGGCGGTACATCCAGTACGCCCATAAAATTATTGGGTACTAATTTTGTTACGTTACGTGGTTATCCAGATGAAAGTCTTACACCAGAAGACTATACAAGAAAGATAAAAGGGGGTGTTTTATTCAATAAACTTGTTTCAGAGTTGCGTTATCCAGTTGCGTTGGCACCTATTTGTTGCTATCTATTGGGATTTGTAGAAATAGGGGATAGTTGGTTAAACTATAAAGATTTCAACGTATATAATATGAAAAAATCTATAGGTGGTGGCATACGCCTTATCTTGCCTATACCTCTTATACCAATGCTTGGCTTGGATTTTGCTTATAGGTTGGATCCTGTAAAAGATATACGTAGTGCTAAAAGTTCTTTCGAATATCATTTCACCCTTGCACCTAGTATCCGTTAGGTAGCATAATTTATTCTTCACGCCACTATACCAATAAGCAAAAAAACCATGCTCTGTACAAATTAGTATTTTTGTAAAGTTTTATATTATAGGTCTATAATTATAATATTATATTATGTCATTGTAACATACGATTTTATTACAACAAACATTGTTATGGCAAGAAATCTAGTTATTGTTGAGTCACCTGCAAAAGCCAAAACCCTAGAACGTTATTTAGGCAGTAACTATCAAGTAGCCTCCTCTAATGGTCATATTAGAGATCTTATTAAAGGCAATAATGCCATTAACATTGAGCAAGGGTTTTTGCCTAGTTACGAAATCAGTCCTGGAAAGGAACGGGTGGTACAACATCTTAAAAAATTGGCCACTGGTTCTGATTGTATCTATCTAGCTAGTGACGACGATCGAGAAGGAGAGTCTATTTCGTGGCATTTAAAAGAGACGCTTGGGTTAAAAGATAATCAGGTGCAGCGCATTGTCTTTAGAGAAATTACTAAAATGGCTGTTTTAAATGCATTGAAACAGCCACGTGCCATTGACGCAGCTTTGGTAGATTCGCAACAGGCCAGACGTGTTTTAGATAGACTTGTAGGCTATGATCTATCGCCTTTATTATGGAAAAAGATCAAACCAGGTCTTTCTGCAGGCCGTGTACAATCTGTTGCGGTAAGGATGGTCGTAGAGCGAGAAAGAGCTATTGATCGTTTCGTTTCAACTGCTCATTTTGCCCTATCGGCTTTTTTTATTTTACCAACGGGACAGTTGTTGAAGGCAAATGGTACAGAGAAATTTAAAACAGCCGAAGAAGCCTTTGCATTTTTAGAACAGTGCCAAGAAGCCATTTTTTCTATTAAAGCATTGGATACAAAAGCATTAAAACGCTCCCCTTCTCCTCCTTTTATTACTTCTACATTACAACAAGAGGCTAGTAGAAAACTTGGCTATTCTGTCAACCGTACTATGGTACTTGCTCAGCAGCTCTATGAAACCGGTAAAATTTCCTATATGCGAACAGATTCCGTTAATCTGGCCAAAGAGGCGATACAAAGTATATCGGAGACGGTTTCAACTATCTATGGGGCTGCTTACTTTCAGGCTAGAGTCTATACTACTAAATCATCTACTGCACAAGAGGCCCATGAAGCGATACGACCTACTGATTTTTCATTAAAAGTAGCCAGTAGCCATAAAGACGAACAGCGGCTCTACGAACTAATTTGGCGTAGAGCCATCGCTTCTCAAATGGCCGATGCACAAATAGAAAAAACAATAGCAACGGTTCAAATTTCTACAACAGAACAGCCACTAATCGCAACCGGAGAAGTATTAAAATTTGAAGGCTTTTTAAAGGCATATATAGGCGATGAAGTTGATGAAGCAGAGGATTGCAAAACAATGTTGCCACCGCTCCATATAGGTCAAGAACTTGTTCTGGAAAAAATATTGGCTAGAGAACGGTTCAGTAATCCGCCCGCTCGCTATACGGAGGCTACTTTGGTCAGAGATCTAGAAGAAAAAGAAATCGGACGTCCATCTACTTATGCACCTATTATTGCGACTATTCAAAAAAGAGGGTATATCAAGTTGGAATCTCGTGAAGGCTTTCCACGTGCTTATAGGTTATTGACGCTACAAAATAAGCTGATTCATACAGAAACACTAACTGAAATTGTTCGTGCAGAGAAGCAAAAGCTTTTCCCAACGGATATGGCTGCCGTCGTCAATGATTTTTTGGTCAAACACTTCTCTGACGTGACGGACTATAGTTTTACCGCACATGTAGAGAAAGAGTTGGATAAGATTGCACAAGGTACGAAGATCTGGAATCAAATGCTAAGGGAATTTTACAATGGTTTTTATCCTAAAGTGCAAGCTACTGCGGGCATAGACCGAACTATGGTAAACTATACGAGGCCTTTAGGAAAAGATCCAGCAACCAATGCTTCGTTAATAGTCCGATTGGGCAAATATGGTCCATTGGTTCAGTTAGGTATTGAAGCAGATGGTCGTGAGGAAGCACCTCGTTTTGCAGGATTACGCACCAATCAGCGTATGGAAACCATTACCCTAGAAGAGGCTTTGGAACTTTTTCAACTACCACGCTTAGTAGGAACCTTTGAAACGCTACCACTGATGATCAATATAGGCCGATTTGGCCCATACATTAAACATGGTTCCCTTTTTTATTCTATACCAAAAACAGATGATCCATTTACCATGGATGAACAAAATGCAATAGCGATTATTGAAGCCAAACGGAAAGTAGATGCTGAAAAATTGATCAAAACTTTTCCTGAAGATCCGACTATACAAATTTTAAATGGAAGATGGGGCGCTTATATTAAAAATGATAAAAAACATACCCGTATTCCTAAAGATATTACAGATCCTAAGTCGCTTAGCTTAAAAGAATGTTTGAATATTATGGAAAGCAATCTAAAATCAAAAAATAAATAAAAAATTGTTATTACTTGTTTGTTGCATAAAACAGTGACAGGATTTTTTAATCCATAAAACTTTATATGTAAATTACATATAGTATAGTAAAAGCGAGAAAGCAATTTCTCTTTAACAGATTCAAAAGTAATCTTTGTTTTTTTTACCCATTATGAGCCACAATAAGAATCGTAATACCATCATTATATTTTGTTTTACCTTATTATTGCAATGTATGCGTAGTGACTGCATATGGGCTGATCCAAAGGTAACGTATGGATCAACTACTGCAAAAATTGCACATCATTACCTGAGGTCTTTTACTATTCTTCCTGCCTCTTCTACTTTATTGCCTTCAAAAACAAAGAAAAAAAACACTTTACAAACGGATAGTATAAAATTGGCTGAAAGCACCCAGCGCAAAGTTGTATTACGTACGATATTTGCTAATATTGATGTCAATATTCCGACAGAAAGTGGTAGTATACTGAACAATAATGCATGGACAGATTTAATCCTTTTTTGTGGGAGTCCTAATAATCTACCTTATCACTTCCTCTCGCGCATTAATCGTACCACTACTGTACTAGGTGAGTGTGCATTGGCTACACTTTTGGTAACACCAACCAGTAATATTACAACACTAACCAACCGTCAACAAACTTTGCAACTGTTATTAGAAGATCCGACTTCTTTGGCAAATTTAAAACAAGCTTTGGCATCCTACCGAAGCGTAGAACAACGTTTAATTTCTTTATGGACCCATACAGATCCACTTTATAGCCATGCATATAGGAATTATATGCATCAGCGCTTCCTATTATCTAATCCTGCTGCCAATAAAATAGCGCGTAAGCTTAATACCCGGATTTTTTTTAGAAACCTTTTAGATATATATGGAGAATTTGTTTCCCTTCCGATAGTAGGCCTATTTTGGTGTGAAGCTACCCACTGGATGACTTCTATTTCAAAAGGAGGTTATATACAAGGCAGTAGAAGCAGTAGCTATGCCCCTTTTTCCTTATTTGTGCCGATTGTCTCCATCGGATCTGTTATAGAGCATTATAAGCATACCAACGGCCAGCCATCTCTTTTACCTTTTTTAGGTGTAGCAGCTACGCACACGGCAGCTGTATGGCGCGGTTATTGTGGCATAAAAAGTTATAAAGAGTATAGTGCTGTTTTTCGCAGCCTGGCCAACCGTATGCGGGATGTACAAATTTTTATGCAAACCATCCAACAGATCAGTAATATTGTAGCAGGTAATCCAGCATTAGAAGCCAATTATGCTCCATCCTTAAGCGCAATAAGGGCTCTATTGGAAAAACGTAAAGAAGCCACTGAAATAGGTATTTTAATACGTAACTTGCTGGATATGAAACTTAATAATTGGTCCTATATTCGTGGAAACAGTGGTAAGTTACTCGCTACATACAATTTATTCATAGAACATAAAGATTCCTTAAAATCGGCTATGTATGCATTGGGCCAGTTAGATAGCTTTATAGGCATAGCTACTTTGGTAAAAGAAGCCAAAGCAACTTTTCCAACGCACTGTTATACTTTCACTAAGTTCTTAGATCGTTCAGAACAAACTACTCCATGTATAATGTTAGATGGAATGTGGTATCCCATGCTCAATCCTGAAACGGTTGTAGATAATACTATAGAAATGAATGCCCATAAAACTCGTAATATGATCCTTTGTGGACCGAATGCAGGTGGAAAATCTTCTTTTATTTCTGGTGTAGCAAGTAATTTACTACTCAGCCAAACCTTTGGAATTGCAGCGGCTAAAAGTGCGGTTATTACTCCTTTTGATAAGATCAACACCTTTATAGAACTCAAGGACGATATAGCCTGTGGTGCTTCTCTCTTTATGGTAGAAGTAGAACGCATGCATCGGTATATGAATATGCTGGAAAACGCCAGCCCCAATGAATTTATTTTTACTATTTCTGATGAACCTTTTGCCCGTACCAACCCAGTTGAAGCCAGTGCTGCAGCTTATAGTATATTGGCTGGTATGGCCAAATATACTAATGCGCTTCATATTGTTTCTACACATTATCCAATTTTAATGCATCTAGCCGATAAATTTAAAGACAGAGGTATTAGAAATTTTAAAGTTTTTATAGATAAAAAGCCAGGTCAAAAATTACACTATACTTATAAAGTTGTACCAGGTGAGTCAGACCAATCCATTGCTTTGAAAATACTTGAACAGGAAGGATACGATCCAGCACTATTGAAACAGGCAGAGGATATTGTTCAAAATACTCAAAAGTGGCCTTTGTTAAAATACTTTCAAGGAAAGGATAAAAAAGAATAAAATGTAGCAACCACAGATGATCTTAAAAAGTGTTTGGAAAGAGCTATCGCACACAGCTTATCAATTGCTAGCTTATGCAGCTGACCACAGAATATGGTTGCTAGAAGGGCCTATAGGTTCTGGTAAAACCACTTTAATTAAGGAGCTTTGTAAGGCGCTACAAACGGTTCATACCGTCAATAGCCCAACTTTTTCAATTATTAATGAATATGAAATGGTAGATCATACGCCTATTTACCATTTTGATTGCTACAGGCTGGATAATGTTGATGATGCAATTGCACTAGATTTTGAAAGTTATTTTGCTTCTGGTTGCTATTGTTTTATAGAATGGCCTTCAAAAATTCAATCCATTTTACCTTTACATTATTTCTTGATTACGATAGAAGTAAAAACAGTGACAAGCAGAAATCTGATTTGTCATATATAGTAGCTGATGTCCGCATACTTTATGCGGATTGGTTGTGACCTATGTATTAACGTGAGTTTAGAAAACTTTCCTGTACACAATTGTATAAAGAAAATTTTATCTAAATTAGATTGGTTATCAGTATTATATTTTATAAAGTAGTTGATAATGATAGCTAAAATAGCTAATTTTTAATAAAAAACGTAAAATAAGTTGCTTAATTTTGTGCAAATCATTAAAATGCACAATCCTGCACTTATGCTTGTATAGTGGGTAAGAAAAATAGAGCCTATCCAAATAAGGATAGATAGTCTTAATACAAGTTTGGTCTCTAATAAAAAGCATAAAAATAGGGTTTGTCATGGTGGAAGCAGTGGTAAAAATCAGGGAGGCTAATTTTATGCTTTTATAAAAGCATTTATGCAATTTATTTCTTTCATCAATACATTTATCTAGTTCTATTTGGTCATGCTATTCGATATTTCATTGTGTATGATAATATATTTTTTATTATCTGTTGCCTTGCTCTCTTTTTACGCTATTAGAAAAAGGATTACTTCTTTTCGACCTTATGCTGTAGGGAATAGGGTATTTTCTACAGCTAGCTTGACTGCTACTATATTGGCTACTTATTATGGAGGAGGGACCATGATGAGTTATATCACACAATTTTCTGATGGAATTTTCTGGGTAAGTTGGAGGATTTTTGGTGTGATGGCTGCTTGTTTTACGCTCAGTTGGCTGGGTATGCGTATGGGTAAGTTTATGTACCATATTTCTATGGCAGAGACAATGGGTCGCGCCTATGGAAAGTATCCAAGAATCATTACCGCTCTATTGAACATTTGTTATTCTACTGTTTTGGTTGCTATGCAAATTGATATTATGACCCAGGCTGTAAGTATCTGTATCACATCAGTTAGCCCATTATTTATTACCATACTGACTACTTTAATGCTTGTTACCTATGCTATATTTGGTGGTATTCGTGCAATTGTTTTGACCGATGTATGGCAATGTATTACTTTTTCTATTATTATTTGCCTCTTAGCATGCTTTATGTTTAAACAAACAGATCGATCATTTGGTCAAGTCGTTGCCTTTACAGCTGCTCAAAAAAAATTTGGGTTAAGCTATTTATTGCTTCATGATAGAAAACTAGTAGCTACACTGCGCTATGTATCTACTTTTTTCTATTGTATAGAACCAGCTTTTGTACATAATATTTATATGGCTTCTAGTCCCCAGCAATCGAAAAAGGCGTTCTTATATGCTGGTATTTTGGGTGCTATTATTATGATATGTTTCTCATTAGTTGGCTTATTTATTTTTGTATGGGTACCATCAAATCTATCAGAAATAGAAATTTGGGATTATATAATGGTACATACTTCACCTTTATTAAAAGGAATTATTTGTATTTGTGTATTAGCCATGACTATGTCTACAGCTGATTCTAGGCTACATATTTGTGCAGTGATGATCAGCTATGATATAGTACCCAATATATTGCCTATGCGTCTTAGAAAGAAACTTTCCTTTATCTATCATTATAGAATAGCCCATATGACTATATTGGTTTTGGCTACCTTATCCATACCATTGGCCCTTAGTAGTAACTATTTTATTGCAAGCCATATCTGTCGTTTCTATGGCCGTTTGTATGCGCCTATAGTCGTTGCTCCATTTATTCTAGCTGTTTTAGGATTTCGTACTACCCAACGTACTGTGTTAATCGGTATGGTTGCAGGTGCATTATCTGTTTTTGCTTGGCTCGAATGGGTTTATCCTCTATTAAAGACCACTGATAGTATTTTTCCTTGTATGTTGGTTAATGGCTTAGTAATGCTGGTTGTACACTATTTATGGCCAGATCAAAAGCGTATAAAAGAGCCAAACGATAACCACCAATTAATCAATCAATAAGCTTAAGCATCAAAAGAGGTTTGTATGACCTTGCATGAGTTTATGTGATTTTTTTGTAAAAAAAGATAGTACCTCTTTCTGAGGCTAGCTTAATAGCCTCTTGAGTAGAAATGGAATCTTGACTCGTATTGTTATCGAAATACCACTTTTTTTCCGATTGTACAAATCGAATAGAATGTTCTTCTGAAGCAGGACTATGCTTTGCTATATGTATCAAAAATCCTATTAAAGCATAGGTATGCTTTTCCGAGTTACCGGCGTTGGATCTAACTGTTATAAATTCTGCTCCAACCAATCTACGCTTATCACAGCTATTATGCTGCTGATTGTTATCAAATACAATCACTAATCTACTGGGTAGTGGATGCGATAGAGCGATACTAGCTGTTTTTTTTCTATCTAGTAGGTGCGCTTCTATGAAGCTACTGAAATCATTTTGTGCATATGCCGCAGCAGGTAGGGGTATACGTAAGCTTCTTAGTTTTTTTGAATTACGAAATTGGGATGATAAAAGATCAGACCAACCTATATCGTTTAAAATAACTGCTACATCATTATTTATTTTGTTAGAAAGAGCGGGGAATAATGTATAGCCATTAGATATAGGTTGCGTAGGTCCTTTTATATTATTTTGCGATCTGTTGAATAGTTTTTTGTTTTCTGTAGGAGCAATAGGTCCAGCTTCATATCTAGGTGCATCTCTTTTACAACCTACACCGATTGCTATTGATAATAGCCCTATAAGGATTAGCTGCATTTGGTACAACAAAACTAATTTCCATTCCATACAATAGAGCTTATTTGTGCAGGTTAAAGCGTACGATATGTTTTTTTATTACCATTTTCTTACCTGTTGCCAGAGTTTACAGTAATGCCATCCAGCTATAAAGAGTTGCATGATAAAGAACCAGTGATAGCCTTTAAGATACAAAAGAGGAATGGCAATCGCAGCAGCGACCAAGCCGATGATAATACTGGCCAGATACCCCTTATAGCCAAAAAAATTTTCTAGTATATAACGCAACAACCAGCCACCATCCAGTGGCGCGATGGGTATTAAATTCAGCAGCAACCATCTACTATTTAGATACATAGTTATACAGAGCAAATATTTCAACAGATAGCTATTAAAAATATTAAATTCAAGCAAAAGATAGGCCGTCAGGGTCAATAATCCTTGAAAAAGGGGACCTGCAAGGGTAATTAAAAATTTTTGTTTACATGTTAAATGTGCAGCATTGAAGCAAGTTGTGCCACCAAAAGCTTGTAATACAATGTTGGGTGCGGCATCAAAAAAAAGAGCTGCCAACGCATGACCATATTCATGTACCAATATGCTTAAAGTAAAAACACTAGACCATAGCAAAATTTCTATATAGTGGCTATCTATTCTG
Organism: Candidatus Cardinium hertigii; assembly: GCF_050864915.1. Classification (GTDB taxonomy): domain Bacteria; phylum Bacteroidota; class Bacteroidia; order Cytophagales; family Amoebophilaceae; genus Cardinium; species Cardinium hertigii_D. Next base: position 63,778 of record NZ_JBOZWY010000003.1, on the reverse strand, counting down.
CTTATTACCAACAATAAAAATATCCAATAACTTAGGTCAATAGATACTGAAATTTTTAAAAATTTAAAACGCAAAACGGTACTATATTTTAGGTGATCGACCTATAAATTAAATAGGCAATAGTATGATAGGGCCACTTTAGGCAATTCAATTTCTAAATGATAAGCCGCCCATAGCGTTACGCTTTTTTCTTTCTTAAGCTGTCCATTGCTTGTTTTTTAATAAGTTCTATTTTACACCCTACGAGAGATATACTTTTCTCTTCTTATAGATTGTAGATTAAAACCCATGTTTTGCAACTGTTCAATACTTTCATCAATCATATATGGATTACCGCATAGATATACCAAATCCGTCATTGGATTTAAATCAAGGCTTTCAAAGGCGGATTGTACATAGCCTACATATTGATAAGGAGCTGTCTCTGCATCTGCTCTACTCAGATAGCCACGAAAGTGAAAGGTTGGGTATTTTTCGGAAAAAGCAATAAAATCTTCTGCATAAAGCAGGTCACTCGCATAACGTACACCTAGTAGCAAGGTTACCTTCAGCTTTTTATCTTCTTCTAGCCGTTTGGCAAGTGTAGGCAACATAGAACGATAAGGTGCTACACCAGTTCCAGTAGCTACCAATAGGTAGTGAGTTGGTTTTTCTGCTGCTTGAAGGATAAGCCTACCTTTAGGTCCAACACAATCTAATAGATCTCCGCTTTTTAGATTAAAGAGGATGTTAGTTGCAAAGCCGCCCTGAACAGGAGCTATTGCGATGTCCAATTGGTTGGTTTGCGAAGCGCTATTGGCTAAGCTGTAACTACGTGGTACTATTTTTCCAGAGGGATGTGGCAATAAAAAAGTAATAAATTGACCTGGTATAAATGGGAAAGGTAGTTTATCCAAACGTCTAAAAGACAACTCTGCTACACTAGGTGTAAGCATTGTGGAGGCTATAAACTCAACTTTAAATTGATTTTGTTCCATTTTTTCTATTATAATACCCGTAAAATTTTTGCTACTTTCTTTGGGTAACGTTTCGGTGTTTACTTTCAAATCTAAAAAAAATTAACCATCTGTCGAAACTTTTTACGATAAACTAAATGACAATATTAAAAATTAGGCTATTGACTGGTTGTTGAATTTTTATCAAAATTCATTCAGATACAGTTATAAAAACGAATGATAAACGTTTAGTTCGAACAAGAAATGGTTTGGTTTGGTATTAAAGTCATGAGACTGCTGCAATAGATTTTTAATGTTTAGGTGTGTGATTCATAGAGATTGTTACATCTATGCTGTCTGGTTAAATTTAAATTACTAGAGATTATCCAACACTACCTTCCAGTGTAAGCGCCAATAGTTTTTGTGCTTCTACCGCAAACTCCATAGGCAATTGATTGAGTACTTCTTTGCAATAACCATTGACAATAAGTGCAATAGCAGTTTCATGATCGATACCACGTTGATTGCAATAAAAAAGTTGATCCTCACTAATTTTAGATGTAGTCGCTTCATGTGCTACTTGGCCGGTTGGATTGCTTACTACTATATAAGGAAAAGTATGCGCACCACAGCTATTACCAATTAACAAAGAATCACACTGAGAAAAATTAGTGGCATCTGCTGCTCCAGGGGCGATCTTGACCAACCCCCTATAGCTGTTGTTGGATTGACCAGCTGCAATACCTTTAGCTACAATCCGACTCTTAGTATGTTTACCCAAGTGGATCATTTTTGTACCTGTATCTGCTTGCTGTCTGTTTTTGGTTACTGCTACAGAATAAAATTCACCTACTGAATGGTCTCCCATTAAAATGCAACTCGGATACTTCCAAGTAATAGCCGAACCAGTTTCTACTTGCGTCCATGAAATTTTAGCGTAGGCGCCAGCACAAAGGCCCCGCTTGGTTACAAAATTATAGACGCCACCTACGCCATCTTTATTGCCTGGATACCAATTTTGTACCGTAGCATATTTTACATGTGCACCTCTTGCAGCATAAATTTCTACTACAGCGGCATGTAATTGATGTTCATCCCGCATAGGTGCTGTACACCCCTCTAAATAGCTAACATAGGCATCTTCTTCTGCGACAATCAAGGTGCGTTCAAATTGACCGGTATTAGTGGCGTTGATGCGAAAGTAGGTAGAAAGTTCCATAGGACAATAGACCCCCTTGGGAATGTAGCAAAAGGACCCATCACTAAAGACAGCGCTATTAAGGGCAGCAAAATAATTATCGGTCATAGGGACTACTTTACCCAAATATTTTTCAACCAAATTAGGATATTGTTGAACAGCTTCACTAAAAGAACAAAAAATAATGCCTAGCTTGTTTAATGTATCTTTAAAAGTTGTGGCCACGGAAACACTATCTAACACCACATCCATCGCTACACCCGTTAGTCTTTTTTGCTCTTCTAACGAAATACCTAATCGCTTAAAAGTAGCCAAAAGTTCTGGATCAGCCTCTTCTAAACTATTTAACGCTATCTTTTGTTTGGGTGCTGCGTAATAAATAATATTTTGGTAATCTATAGGTGGATAGACAACTTTTGCCCAAGCAGGCTCTTTTAATTTAGACCAATGATAAAAGGCTTCTAAACGGCGTTTGACCAACCACTTTGGCTCTTTTTTTTTCTCAGCAATAAGGCGAATAGTAGCTTCCGTTAAGCCTTTGGGAATGGTATCTACAGGAATATTGCTTTCAAATCCATAACGATAATCAGATGAATAAATAAGATCTTGTATATCTTGTGATTCTTTTGCCATAATTGTTCTAGATAGATGCTATTTTTAGAAAATAAGAACGAAAGCCTTCGATTGAGGCAACCATTAATAAATTTTCAATGCATCTGTTTAGCTTTCTAGCTGCGCTGCCTAAAAGTAGGAAATGGTTTTTGTAAAAAGCCGTAATTGAAAAGGCTACTGAGCGCTTTTAATTTGTTTCTATTTGTTCCGTATATTTTAGGGCCTGCTGAGCAGCCATTTGTTCCGCACATTTTTTAGTTCTACCTGTCCCCTCTCCCATAACTTTTTCACCTATAAGCACCTGAGCAGTAAATTCTTTATAGCGTTCACATTGTTTCTCTTCAAGAATTTTGAAAACTACTTGAAGGTGATATTTGTGTGCCCATTGAATGATCTTACTTTTAAAATTGGTATCATGTTCTATCAGATCTTTTATACTTATATAGTTGACTATCAAATAATCAATAACAAATTTTTGGCAGCGTTCATAGCCATGATCTAAATAAACAGCACCAATAAAAGCCTCTAAGGCATTGCCATACATAAATTTATGGCCACTTGATTTTATCAGATTGGTATCATAATGCAATAGCTTATCTAAATGCATTTTACGTGCCAACCCATTTAAAGCATCCCTATTGACCAATCTTGACCGTATGTCTGTTAAAAAACCTTCTTCTTTTAATGGATATTTCTTGAAAAGATAGTCTGCAACAATAGCAGATAATACAGCATCACCTAGAAATTCAAGTCGTTCATTCGAGGTATGTCCTTCTTCTATAGAACTATGCTGAAGGGCTACCTTATATAAAGCTAGATTTATAGGCACCATTCCGGTAACTGCTCTTATAAAGGAAACCAACTGCTGGGTAGCAGGATTTTGCTTTGTAAAAATATGTTGGAATAAATTCAGGAATCTTCCCATTTTTTGAAGATTATAGAAACGTTATGTCCACCAAAACCAAAGGCATTGTTTTGGGCAAATAAAATGGTTCTTTTTACTGCATTATTTAAGATCAGATTGATTTGTGGATCAATGGCTTTATCTACTGTTTTATGATTAATCGTTGGGGGAACGACTTGATGCAACAAGGCCAAAACAGTAGCAATAGACTCTATCGCCCCTGCTGCACCCAACAAGTGGCCGGTCATGGACTTAGTCGAACTAATATTAAGCTTATAAGCATGGGCACCAAATACATGTTGAATAGCCTCTATCTCATTGACATCGCCCAATGGAGTGCTGGTACCATGGGCATTAATGTAATCTATACTATCTGGTGTAATTTGGGCACTCGTCAAAGCACGCTGCAATGCCAAAATGACGCCTCCTGTATCTGGTGCGGTAATGTGATGGGCATCTGCAGACATCCCTATACCTACTAATTCGGCATAAATTTTAGCATTTCTTTTTTTGGCATGGGTATAAGATTCAAGAATTAAAGCACCTGCTCCTTCTCCCATCACAAAACCATCTCTGGTCTGATCAAAAGGACGTGAAGCAGTTAAGTAGTCTTCATTGCGTTGAGAAAGCGCTTGTAATGCATTAAATCCAGCGATGCCTATTTGAATAATAGGCGCTTCTGAACCACCTGCTACTACTACATCTGCATCCCCTAGTTTAATCAATTGGAAAGCAGCTACTATAGCGTTTACTGCAGAAGCACATGCTGCAACTGTAGCAAAATTAGGCCCCTTAAAACCATATCTAATAGATAAATGACCAGAGGGAATATCTGGTATAATTTTAGGAATAAAAAAAGGATTGATTTTAGGGTCCATACCACTAGCAGCAAAGCCTAAAACCGTTGCTTCTGTAGTACCTAAACCACCTATACCAGAACCCCATACAACCCCTACACGTTCTTTATCTACCAAAGGAGTAATTAATCCAGCATCTTGTATGGCTTCATCTCCAGCTACCATAGCATACTGAGCAAATGGATCCATTCGCTTTATATCTTTTGCATCAAGATGGTTATGGGGATCATACTCTTTTAAGGTACAAGCAAACTTGGTTTTATGTTTAGTTGTATCAAAGCTGGTGATGAGGGCTGCGCCACTTTGACCAGAAACCAGGCCATCCCAATATGCCTTAATATTATTGCCAATTGGGGTAAGAGCACCTAATCCTGTAACCACTACTCTTGTGGAGCACATACGAAAATCAACTAAGTCTTACGTTTGGATAAGATTTTTTCTAAATAATCTACCACACTACCAACTGTTTGCAGGTGAGTCGCTTCATCATCCTTAATCTGTACATCAAAAACCTTTTCAAGTTCCATAATCAAGTCTACTTGATCTAAGGAATCGGCACCGAGGTCATTTACAAAATGAGCAGTAGGCAACGCTTCTTGCACTGAAACATTTAGTTTATCCACAAGAATGGCTACTACTTTATCCATAATATCTTTTTTATTCATTTAATTAACTATTTTGTAATTTGGTGAAAATGAATTTGATTAGTAAAATTACTATGCTACTGGCACTTACCTAAGGTAATAGATAAAAAAATTAAACAACTATTATAAGTGGGGTAGCCACTTATTTTATCCGGTCTGCTTGCCAACTAGTAAATTTTTGATTGGCTTGCTCTTGGGTGATGGCCTCTTTCATAACACCTACTTGAAGATGCTTTTTAAGCATAACACCCTGCTTCGACAAAAGTTTTTTTACCGTATCGGTAGGTTGCGCACCTTGAAAAAGCCACTTTAATGCACTGGCTTCATTAAGTTTAATGGTTGAAGGAGCTGTATTGGGATTATAGTTCCCAATTTTTTCTATAAAACGACCATCTCGTGGCGACCTTGCGTCTGCTACAACGATATCATATTCTGCTAAATGTCTTCTACCACATCTAGCTAACCTTATTTTTACAGCCATAGTGTTGCCTTTCTAGCGAATTTTGTTCGAAAATGTTTAATAAATTACTTTTTTACTTGTTAAGAAAAGCTGTATGTAATGATGGGCTACATACTATCCACCGAAACAATAGAGCGAAGGTCTTTCTTTTTTTTAAAGACTACTATACCATTGGATAAGGCAAATAGGGTATGGTCTCTGCCTAACCCAACATTTTTACCAGGATAATAACGGGTACCTCTTTGCCGAACAAGGATATAGCCAGCCATTACACTTTCTCCACCATATTTTTTTATGCCAAGCCGCTTACTTTCTGAATCTCTTCCGTTACGGGAGCTACCTGCCCCCTTCTTATGTGCCATGCGATTGTATTACTTTATAATGTCTTCAATAACAACTTTGGTATGCTCTTGACGATGGCCGCGTTTAACTTTATATCCATTTCGCCTTTTTTTCTTAAAAACAATAATTTTATCTCCTTTGGTATGTTCCAATACTTTTGCCTTAACAGTTACTTTATTTAGTATAGGAGCACCAATTACTACTGTGCCTTCCTCGTCATCTAAAAGTAGTACTTTATCAAAAGTAAGCAAAGTACCTACCTCACTTTGCAATTTAGGGGTATAAAGCCACTGCTCTTTGGAAACTTTAAATTGGGCTCCAGCTATTTCTACAATTGCATACATATATTTCTATAAGCTAAAAGAATAATATTTTTTCTACTACTAGAAAGAATAAATCCCAACAAAGTTAAGCTTTATTCTATAAAATAAAAAATGGCTAACCGATATTATTTGTTATGTTTGTTTTTTACAGCTCGTTTTTTTGTTAAATAGATTTAACCATCTCAAAAAGCTTGTCTAGTTTGTTTGTTGTTCTAGGTTGCCTAATAATATAGTGTAAAAGGACCATAACTAGCCCATTCATCAACATACAAGGTACGTGGCCACTGGTTGTACCCAGTATAGACGCGCCATCCATTTTTGCCAATCCAAAATAGCTAGCAAGCCAGCAATCATCCCTATAACGTCAATTCTGGATTACAGTTAATATATCACTTTTTTCTCGGATATGATCTGAAGTAATGCAAGCGTTTTGGTTGGGTATATCTTGGACATCAAGTAATTGAATGATATGCAAAAAAGTAGTATCTTGTATGCAAAGAAAGCATTTAAAACATTTAATTCCATTCATATGGCAAATCACAAATCAGCTGAAAAACGCATACGATCAAGTCATACTAAGTATCTTCGCAATCGTTATCAGCTAAAAACATGTAGAACCTTTATGAAAAAGGTGGGTAATTTTACAGATAAAACCGCTGCAGAGCAGTTGTTACCTAAGGTTTTTTCTATGCTGGATAAATTAGCAGCAAAAAACATTGTGCATAAAAATAAAAGTGCCAATAGTAAAGCTAAGCTGGCTAAATATGTCAATAGGTTAACTGCAACTGTAGCCTAATTGCTTAAGTGATATGGCAGCAGAGATGTACGCAACAGTTCCGCTTAAGATTCAAGACTGGGCGCCTGAAGATCGGCCAAGGGAAAAGCTACTACAAAAGGGAGCAGCAGCCTTAACCGATGCAGAGCTTTTAGCTGTTCTTATAGGCTCTGGTACACGTAACACAAGTGTTGTAATGCTGGCACAGCATATCTTAAAAATGAATGGCAATAGTCTTCAAGAGCTGGCCAAACGTTCTGTACAAGAATTACAGCGATTTAGGGGTATAGGGGCAGCAAAAGCAATTGCTATTGTTTGTGCTATGGAACTTACTCGTAGGCGAACACATGAGCCATTTCGAAAAAAAGAACTGGTTAACAGTTCTTTTAAAGCTTATAAATTACTACAGCCAGATTTAACCGATAAATCTATAGAAGAGTTTTGGATCTTGTTGCTGAATAGGGCAAATTATCTTATCAAGAAAATAAAAGTCAGCAGTGGAGGCACGAGTAGAACTATTGTAGATGCTAAGTTCTTATTTAGATTGGTGTTAGACCATCAAGCTGTTTCTATTATATTGGCACACAATCATCCTTCTGGCAATACGGTTCCAAGTACTGCTGATATTGAATTAACCAGCTCCCTTGACAAGGCTGGGAAATTGCTTGATATAGCCGTTTTAGACCATATTATATTTACAGATAGAAATTATTTCAGTTTTTCTGATGAAGGAATGCTTTGAGACCATAGCTTCCAAAGTAGCTTTCTTGAGGGATAGCTGGTAAAAAACTTATATCCCAATAGGATATATATTGATGATCGTTTTTAATGCTTTTTTAAGAATGTATAAATACCATTAGCCATTCTTTTCTATAGATATGTTATCACCTTCTCGTTATCTTTGTAGGAGTTTAGTCAGTATCTTTAGACTTATTCTCTTTCTATCACAATGAAGCGTAATAAATATAATAGATGACTACTCTTTTTTAATTAATGTTATTTAAACTACCAGTAGCCTAGGCGGCCATTAAATTAAAAGATTTCATGCAATCCTTACGTAATATTGCCATTATAGCACACGTAGACCACGGAAAAACTACCTTATTAGACAACTTATTAAAGCAAAGTGGCACATTTAGATCCCATCAGGAAGTAGCCGAGCGGGTTATGGACTCTAATGATTTAGAGCGAGAACGTGGCATTACGATTTTGGCCAAGTGTACCTCTTTAGTTTGGAAAGATACCCGCATCAATGTTGTAGACACACCTGGTCATGCTGACTTTGGTGGAGAAGTAGAACGCATCTTAAGTATGGTAGATGGTGTCGTCTTATTGGTAGATGCTGCAGAAGGAACCATGCCCCAAACTAAATTCGTTTTAAGTAAAGCTTTAAAGCTGGGATTAAGTCCTATTGTAGTCGTCAATAAGATTGATCGTTCGGATGCGCGTGTAGAAGAAGTGGAAGATGAAATCTTAGAACTGTTTATGGTACTTGAAGCTACAGAGGCGCAATTTAACTTTCCTACCGCCTATGCTTCTGGCAGAGCAGGTTGGGCTAGTAGAACATTAGATGGTGAACGAAAAGATCTATCCCCTTTATTTGATCTAATCCTAGATCATGTACCTGCGCCAACTGTGGATTTAAATAATGATTTTTCCATGCTTATAACAGCAAGGGAATATGACCCTTATTTAGGTCGTATGCTGACAGGACGTATCTTCACGGGTAGCTTAAAAGTACAACAGGCCATTAAAGCACTCAATAAAGACAATGCAGTGGTAGAAAATGGTAAGGTTACAAAAATTATGGCTTTCCGGGGTATGGAACATGTACCCATTGAAACAGCATATGCTGGTGATATTATTGCCATTGCAGGGATGCAACGGGCCAACGTAGCGGATACTATTTGTGCACCTACAGTGATGAAAGCTTTACCTGCGATTCCTATAGACCCACCTACACTAGCCATTAATTTTTCAGTAAATGATTCTCCACTCGCTGGAACAGAAGGCAATAAGGTCACTTTTAATGCCCTACGTGATAGGCTTATGCGCGAACTTGAATCAAACGTATCGATCCAAGTAACAGAAAGCGATAATAAAGATTCTTTTGAAGTAGCAGGACGTGGTGAGTTACAGTTAGGGGTTTTAATAGAAACCATGAGAAGAGAGGGATTTGAACTTTCCATTGGTAGACCTCGTGTATTAATTAAATTAGGATCTAATGGTGAAAAATTAGAGCCATTAGAAGAAATACAAATAGAAGTAGATGATGCATTTTCAGGCACTGTAATTGAATCTATGAATGTGCGAAAAGCAGAAATGAGCGACCTGCGTCCAGTAGGTGGCGGCAAAACACGTATTATTTTTATTGGGCCATCACGTGGCTTAATTGGTTATTATGGCACTTTTCTTACTGAAACTAGGGGTACCGGTATTATGAATAGGACCTTTCATAGTTATGGTCCTTATCGTGGAACCATTGCTGGACGACGCAATGGGGTACTGGTTGCAATGGGTATGGGCGATGCAGTTGCCTATGCTCTTTTTAATTTAGCAGACCGAGGTAAAATGTTTATCGGTCCAGGTGAAAAGGTCTATGGTGGGATGGTTGTAGGAGAACACAATAGGGATAATGATCTAGAAGTAAACTTATTAAAAGGGAAACAGCTTACGAATATGCGCGCGTCAAGCTCAGACGAATCCATCCGATTAAGTCCACCGGTTCTGATGACATTAGAAGAAGCAATTACTTATATAAAAGATGATGAACGTGTAGAAGTTACACCGAAATCTATCCGTTTACGAAAAGCTATATTGGATCCTAATCAGCGAAAAAGAGCTAATAAATCAGGTTATTAGTTTTTAATAAAAGAAGTGTTGTGTACACTATTTGCTTAGGAAAAAGGTGGATATATACTTTACTTTTTACTTGATCAAAAAGTAAATAAAAATTACCCCCTAGATAAAAAGCTCCAAGAAGTACCTTTACACAGCTCTTTTTTGCGATTGGTTAAAAGGTAACGTTCCTAGATATTTAAGCGGATAGAAATAGTGTCCTTAGATTTTATTTATAGGAGGCTGCTAGGCGATCAGTGAGCTTTCCCTTTTAATGAAGGGCATGCGCTAAACAGATAGAGTTTAGGTATACTCGTAACGGACTGTAAAATCTTTGGAACGATAGCTTCTAATAATGGGAACAGCAGGCTATTATTTGTATAGATACTGGGCAAAGGGGTAAGCTGTAAAAGCCGCCAACAGTAGATCAACAAGCTGATAAAGAATGCGACTTTACACAGTCCAAATAGTGCCCCTAGTAGGTTATCGAATATACCCAGTAGACCAATCACTAAAATGCCTTTTATTAATTTCATTAGGAAATAAATGACTCCTCCTCCTATGAAAAGCATAAGAACGGCCAAGCAAATAGGAAGGCAAGTAGCTAAAGCAGGTAATTTATCTTTTACAATTGGTAGCAATGTATAAAATAAAGGTACACCTTTTATGCAACCCAATACCACTAGAGCGGAAGCAATTAGCTCTACGATAAACCCTTTTTTAAACCCATTATAGCTCCCCCAAATAAGGGGTATAATGAGTAAAGCATCCAACCCATTCATACTTTTATTGGCATCAATTTAACAATATATTTTAATTTAGATTTATTGCTTTAGAGTAGGTATTGCACTATTTTTTTAGGTAGCTACGAATTAATTCCTTTCGGACAGGATAGGGTTATTGAATAGCATATTGCATCTGAGTTACTACACGGACCCGTTTTTTAGTAGGAATATGGGTATCTTCTATAGAAAAAGCACCTTGAGAAGCATTACGCAACTTTCCTAAAGAAACATTTGCATCAGTAGTAAACTGCTTTGCCGCTTTTCTGGCATTTATAGTAGCCTCTTGGATCATAGATGGCTTAATTTTATTTAAATCTGTGAAGATAAATTTAGCTGGTCCATCCCACCTATGATAGGTTATGCAAACACCTAGTTTCATGAGCTCTTTAGACTTTTGTACAGTTTCATATAGTAAAAATACATTGGATGTATGTACAACGATTTCCATCTTTATGGAGTTCCCCACAGGTTGTGCCTCATTTCTTCCAAGATAACGAAATTCTGGGGTACCATGTATAATTTCTTTATCTACAAAACCTTGTTGTCTTAGAAAGGCAAGTAATATTTCTGTTTGCTTTTTGATTTTCCTATTTACGCCCTCTAAATCACTATCTATTGCCTCAAATGGAATAGTCCATATACCTAGATTGGCATCAACTTCCCTTTCTGAAAGCCCTTTTACGCTAACAGATGCTACCACGCTTGAACGGGTGTAGTATAGCCCTAAGACAAAAATAATACTGCTTACTACAAATCCTAAGCTTAGCATTACACTGGCTTTTATTATATTTTTATGCATCGTAATTTAATGTAGTTAAGGGTAATAGCTAGCTTTATGGGTCACTACCTTCAAACTAGCTAACCCTCTCATCTCTATATACAACTAAAGTTTATATAAGCTTCTGAACCATTTCTCTTCTAGCGATACTACAAGCTAAATTTTATACTTCCAGAGAATTCATGCACGGCTTCCTTGTTTTTTGTCGCATCTACCCTGGACTCGTTTCCTACATCATACCCACCAGAAAAGGTGAAATGCTTATTGAACTTATAGGCTACTTTCGGAATTAGATTCCATTGGTTACAAAATGCTGTAGCCGGCTTATGGGAATCTTCTACAGTAGCAAGATAAGAGCCTGCTATAGATAACGTCCACTTAGGTGTTACACAGTAGGATAAAGCAGCGCCAAATCCCCATGCATCTATAAAAGACAATTTATTTTTATCCTTATCTAGATAGTAGGCCGCACACATTTCTTTCCGTTCCTCATCACTTTGAACCGCTGCAAGGCCCGGTAGGTAATCACCCAAACCATGTACATAAGCCCCTTGTCCTGTAATAGTAAGCTTTTTAGGTATTACTTGATACTCAACACCTAAATGTCCACCATAAGTAACCGCTAACTTATTAGGCAAATTTTCTGCGTCAGGGTCAGTACTATGGGTGTAATCGGAAAGACGCCCTAAACCACTTAGGCCAATATTAAGATCATCTGTAATGACGCTTAGGTTTAAACCAAAGGATGGGAAACTATTTTTAATTTTAAAAGGACGATCCTTCTCTTTTAACGCATCCACTTTATTAAGTCGAATGCCTTTTGGTTTCTCTCCTTCCTCTTCTTTTTTCTCCTTCTTTTCTTTTGATGCTGATTTTTCTTCTTCCGCTTGATTTTTATCAAACAATCCTACCTGCAACGCAATAGGTTTCTCAATGGCATAGCCAATTCGGAACCAATCAAAGGCATGCTGATTTTTTATTTGTAACACTTTTTTTCCTCCAGAAATAAGTAAATCACCATCTGCTTTTTCATAAGACAAAATAGTAGAAGCATAGCCAATCGTTGTCATTTTTCCAATGGTAACAGTAGCACTACTAAGTGTAGTTTTTTCTTCTTTGCAAGCAGCAGCTATATTGAAGGTTGCAGTTTGGTTGCACCAAGCGTTTGGCACCTCCGCTTTGAAGGTTAGATTTGCACCAATGCTATTTTTAGACGACCATTCTTTGTTCCGGTATACCATAGCAGGGCCCATTGTAATAGTAGCACCCAATTTTATTAAATCTTTAGATTTAGCTTCCTCTTCTTGAGCTTCTTCTACTTTTACATCATCCTGCTCAGTTATTGGGGGCATATCGGTTTTGTCTACTTCTAATCGATGCTCCAATGGATCCGCGTATATAGGATGTATGATATTATTGGCAAAAAATAAGCCAAGCAATGCAATTTTAATTTTCATGACACTAATATGTTAAATGTGGTATAATTTAAAATTGAATAATTGTAGAGCTTAGTTAAGTCCCCTGAACATGAAAAAGCTAAAAAGTTAGCTAATGGCTTAACCTGTATTTACGAGTTTTTTCCAAAAATTGAACTACTTGCATAACAACTGGATACATTATAATACATATGATTGGAATAAACAAATATTTCCAAGGAAGCATTAATCTAAATCCAACAAATCTTGTAGACCATTCAGCTTGCTTGAGTCGTTTAATGTATGGTTTTTAGTATGGTAGGCTCCATTTTTAAAATGGTTATCAAGATTACACTTGGTACATCGCATAGAAAGGCCCACTTGGAGATAAATAGCCGGTTGTCTGTATTGAATATTGGAAATTTTATTAGGAAACTGTTTAAATCTTTGCGATTCCATAGCAAAACGCATGCTGTATGAAAGGTAATCCGTCAGCTGCTGCTCGTATCCTACACCGAAATTATAGGCAACTGTTTGATGTAAATAGGGGCCAAAGGTTACCAACCTAGCCAACCTACTACCCAAATGATGCACATAAAATAGCCGCACATCTCCAAAAAATCTATGTTTTTCATTACCATTACCAAATGCATACCACCCACATTTGGCAAACCATCTTCCCTGTGCAGACCATTTTTGATGCGTATGATAGGCTTTATGTGGTATGTGTTTGTGATGATGGATCAATCTACTGGTCGCATTAAAGATCATTTCTCTACCCAAACCTATAAACAGTCGTTGGCCACAAAGATATTGTATCCCTAATGTAATAGGCAGGCCTAACCCTTTTCCTTGAAATTTTGTCTTTTCAGTGCCGCGATATTCTATAGGATCAAATGGCTCAAAATCTGTGACTTTATCAAGCGTATGGTGGAACCAGTTGGGTTTGTATACTTCATCTGTCTTAGTCCTAAAGAAGTAAGTATTGTTTTGCCTTTGGAGTAATTGCATCTGTTCCAAGCGATTGGTATAGAAAACAGCTCCAATGCCTAGGGAGCAATCAAATGAAATTTTAGCCCATATACTTTTCGCTTGTTCCGCAAGCGTGGTAAGTGTGTGAACACCCAGCAATTCTTCCAATAGCCCATCTGTAGCTACAGGCTGATCATGCAATAGATTATTCTGATCTGTTAAAATTGTTTTTTTTGTAGCAGTAGCGGGAGCGTCGCTATTTATCTGGGTGTTGGGTTGTTGCAAATAGGATATAAGACTAAATTTATGCCAGCTTTGATCAGACAAATCGTATGGGCAAAATCTTATATAAGCGGTATCATCCATGATTGGATCAATGGACGGATCACTGTGCAGTTGAAGCGGATAGAGGCCTTCATGATCTAAATGTTTTAAAGTAAAACTTCTTTTAAATGTTTTTTTGCAATACTCCTCTTTATTTTGTATAATTGTGGAAAGATTTCCGATTTTTTTACCTTTTGCGTTACTTGGATCGGTAAATAAGCAAAAAATTATACCTAAAATAGCTGTTAATAAAGTGGATGCTTTGCTACATTTAGGTAGATTAGTGGGTCCCATAATTTTTATTATTCGTTGCGTTAACTTTTCTATTACTTTTACCGCTTTCAGCCTTTATTTATCTAAGTTGTATCTCCCTCTTAATCAAAATGAAAAAATAAGTTAACTAGGTTAGCTAGTGATGCATAATGAAAGTATCCCATCTTAATTAACCTTATTTTTTTAGTTTTTAGGTGGTTGTGGACCTCTTTGTTGTGCTCAATATTAATCTAATGCTTCCTTTTCAATTATACAAGCCTAACACAACCATCTAGCCAAGCAGATGTTTTAGTAGGATGTAAGCCTGTTTTGTTACCGACTTATAAGGAGCAAGAAAAATCGTTTTGGCTTATGATAAGCCAAAACGATTGGTAATAAAAGTATAAAAAGCACTAATAAAGTTCTATTTCTTCTTGATTTCGGTTGATAAATTTATAGTCTGTTACCGCCATTGAAGAATCTTCAATCAATGTAACCCACTTACCATATTTTATAAACCATCTAAACCTCTTAGAGAATAAATTTTTTGTAAAGTAAGCATAGAGATAAGGATGGACTAAAAGTCTTATGCCTTTTTCATTTTGATTCATTAAAACAAGACCCAAGCTTTCTTCAATTCTTTCTGAAACCAATATAGAAGCATCAATTTTTCCTGTTCCATTACAAGATGGGCAAAGCTCTCTTGTAACTACATTCATTTCTGGTCGGACCCGTTGCCGTGTGATTTGCATAATACTAAACTTGGACAATGGTAAAACAGAAGTTTTGGCACGATCTTCTTTCATGAGCTCTTTCATTTTTTGATAAAGGAGCTTGCGATCTTCTATGTCCTTAATATCTATAAAATCCACTACAATAATGCCTCCCATATCCCGCAAACGCAATTGCCGTGCAATTTCTTGTGCAGCGGCTAAATTGACATTTAAAGCCATTTTCCCTTGTCCTTCTTCATCTAATGCCCTATTGCCACTGTTCACATCAATAACATGCATGGCTTCAGTATGCTCAATGACTAGATACCCCCCCCCCTCTATACCAACGGTTTGGCCAAAAAGGGTTTTTAACTGACGTTCTATACCCCACTGTTCAAAAAGCTTAATCTTCCCTTGGTGAAGTTTAAGAATCTTCTCCTTATCGGGTGCAATTGTATGTATATACTGTTTTATTTCAGCATAAAGAAGTTGGTCGTCCACAACAATACTGTCAAAAGACTCGTTGAGCATATCGCGTAAAATAGTATAGGCTCTATTTACCTCACCTATAACTTTTTCCCCAGGTAATACATTAACTAGCTGCTCCATTCCCTTTTTCCATTTATTGATAAGATCTTTAAGATCTCTGTCTAATGTAGCGACATCAATCCCTTTTGCTACTGTACGCACAATTACACCAAAATTTTTTGGCTTAATAGAAGCAATTAAACGGTTTAGCCGCTCTCTTTCTTCAGCATTTGTAATTTTCTTAGAAATACTAATCGTATCTATAAAAGGTATAAGTATCATGTAACGACCAGGTAAAGTTAGCTCAGAAGCTATACGAGGACCTTTACTAGAAATAGGCTCTTTGACAATTTGTACCAATACTTCTTGCCCTTTTGTCAGTACATCTCCAATTTTACCAAGCTTGTCTATAGAGGGCTCAACTACAAAATCAACTAGATTTTTTACATTATTTTGCTGATGCCTAACTACTTGAATCGCATTTTTTAAAGAATTAAACTGCGGACCAAGATCTAAATAATGCAAAAAAGCATCTTTTTTGTATCCTACATCTACAAAACTTGCATTTAAACTGGGGACTACTTTTTTAATAATTCCCAAATAAATATCGCCTACTTTGAATTTATTATCTTCTTTTTCTACCTGATACTCAAAAAGATTTCCATCTTTTAGAAGTGCTATTCTACAATTATTACCTGTACTATTAATTATTAATTCGTTACCCACGTGCTCATTTTGTTTACGCTTTTACAAAAACCTAGAAAGCAATCAGTAGCCTATTTAATAAATAGTTAAGCAAAGTAGATAATAATCCTTCTTGGCACTTAAGTGCTATCTATTTTTCTTTTTATGTCTATTTAACCTAAGACGTTTTTTACGCTTATGTGTAGCTACCTTTTGTCTTTTTCTTTTCCTACCACAAGGCATTTTACTAAGATTTCGTAAGTTATATTTATATACCACTCTAGAATAGACTCCTTCCTGCCCTATAACTTCTGTTGTACAAGAGGATACTATTCATTTATCTTTCATAAGATCTATTGACTTATGCGGTAGACCTTATGAAAATCCCAATACAGTTAAGGCATTGGAGATTAATGCCTCGAATTTACTGTTTTTTTCTCTAATTACATGCATGTTTATAATGATTACAGCCGTACATGGGTACGATAAAGAGCGTTTTTAGATTCAATCTAGCGATTCAACAGCTGATGTAAACTTAATATATGGTCTTATGTATGTGACCTATTCAAAGCAGATCTACTTATATTTTCATTGCTTTGTAAGATATGTACCATTGTATTTGACCATAAATCCCTATAGCGGATAGAATCAGGTACTGTATACTCAAGATGATGGCCCCTTTTTGATAGCAAGCTAAGGAGAAGATGAGATAACGAAAAATCGCAATCATCCATCGTTCTAATTTTTTATGCGACATCAGCCACTTATCCATAAAACCCAAAAACATATAACAAGTATCCCCATATGTAGATATAAATGGGAGCTTATTAAAATATATATATGCTATAAAGCTCCACGCCATGCTACCCAACATACTTAGGCCAGTAATAGATACAAGAATTTTATAGGATATTCTGCTCACTTGTAACGGTTTTCGATGCAAGGTTCCTTTCCATCTTAGATAGGCATATACATTGAAGAATATAAAAATGATACTATAGATCACTTTTCCATAAAGCTGTCTAATTGAGTAAACATAGATATTCGTTAAAGCTATAGGAAAGGCTAAAATTTTGCTCCAAATATTTTGGCGTGCTTCTAAAAAATGGGCAAAAATGGATACAACTACTAGGATACATTCTAATAACCTTTGTGGCTGATAGATGAGCGATTGTACTACATCCATAGTAGCTACTAAAAGTTGATGCATGTGCATATATAAGCAAGAATAGATAAAATTAAAAATATATCATCATCCTTTATGATGTAAATCATGGGTATCTATGGGCTTATTGGTTTCAAGTTCCCTGCAACTTGATTTGAGTTGTGCATTGGATTGCGCATGAATTTTTCCTATTAATTCATATACTTCCCGAAAAGGCTTTTCAGACAAAGCTTTAATAATTACATTTACTTCAGTGATATTTAACCTTAGTGCTATTGTATTTTGCTGCATATGATTAGATCCTATTTAAAACGTATGGTATACATTATTTTATGTGGTATAACAAGTATATGGCAATTTTAAAAAGGATAGCCAATGTTTAAATTAAAAATGGGTTTCAGCTTTTGTAGTTTGCTGCCAGAAGGTCTATGCAATGGGAATGCCAGATCCCCACAAAGTATAAAAATATTGTACAAATTTAATCTTAATCCAAAACCACCTCCTACTGCAAAAGCTTTGTAAAATTTATGGAATTTAAATTTCATTTTTAATGGCGCATCTTTCCCTAGCTTCCAAGTATTGCCCATATCTAGGAAAAGCGCCCCTTCTAAATAGCCAATTAACTTTCGACGTAGTTCTATATTGCCCAGTAAAAGCAAATTACCTTTTTGTCTTTCCTTGTTATCTTCTTCGCTTTCATACAGACCAGGCCCAATCATTCCTCTTTCCCAAGCGCGCACGCTACCATATCCTCCTATTGTATATTGTTTGTCTAGGGGGATTTTATCAGTTGCTTTGTATCCCTTAACAGCACCTAATTTAGCTTGGTAAACTAGTCTCGTATAGGCTGTAATATCAAAAGCATGTTGATAACCCATCTCAATTTTAAAATACTTGTATAGTTGAATCTCCTTATGTAAAATTTTCTTCACTGGAAAAAGATGTTCATAGAGTCCTCCATGCTCTATATCGATTAAAATCATCCATCTATAGCTGACCAACGGATTGAAATATAACGCAGGCATGGCTGATCGTATGGTAAGTATGCATCCCATGCTAGTCAAAAAAGAGGGTAATTTTATATGCGATTGGTTTATTTTTGAGTCATCTAGAACTTGGGGGTAGTCAAATGTCACTTTAAAAGGGGCGCATTCGTATAACACATGTTTGCTATACCAATTATAATTTAATCCTGAATCTATTTTTTTGCTGCTGTAACCACGATTTTTAGTAAAGCTATAATCGATAGTCATAGTGGTGCTTGGATTAAGCTTTTCCAGCATTAGATTGGTTTTTTTTGATAAAAAAAGCATAAAGCATGGCGTAGTAAATTTACCACGCAATCCGTAGGTGGTATTCTGGTAAGATTTTTGGATTACAAACTCCTCTCTTCGCGCAACACTGGCCTCTATCTGCAGTATACCTAGCCCTCTAACCCGCCTTATAATGGGATTTAATTTGATAGCAGGACGGAGTTTATTAAGGTTGAAGTTCACACATTCTCCGCCAATTTCTGTTTGAATTCTTACGCGTTCATCAGGCTTGGCATGAATATAAATGACCAATTGATCCCCTTCTATTTTGGGTAAAATAGCAATAGACCCAAATGTAGCAATTCGATGGAGCCGCTCATAGGTTTCTAAAATCTTACTTTTGTTGTACAAATCTCCAGGTCGAAGCGGTATTTTAGCCGCTATGTCATCTAAGGGATATCCATCTGATGGAACTAAAAAATAAAGACCTTGACATACTTTGGTTAGCAAAGGAGTTATACACGAAGCGTGATCCTTTTGGGTAGTTAGATCCACTACAATACGTCCTATCTTTGTTTTATGGTAGGCCATTTTAGGATTTGGGAGATCTACTACAGTAGTTACCGCTATGGTATGGTCACCGTCTGATCGATCAGCTATAAAGTGCACATATTGTTCATTAAATTCAAAATAACCATTATCTGACAATAGGTTTATAATACGTTCTTGCTCGTTGACAAAATTTTCATAAGTATATGAGTCGCCTATTTTAATCAAACTTTCACTATTATAATTGCCCAGCAGGGTGCCTATGGCTTGATCAGTTGTTTGTAGCCTTATTGAGGCAATTTTATACAATTTTTTTAGGTTGATGTAGTAAGTGACACGTGCACTTGATTTTTGCAAATCAGTTTTACTAGTAACCTCAGCATCTAAATAGCCTTTGGAGTGTAGATAGTTTAAAAATATTTTTTCATTATGATGCACATAGGTTGGGTCATAGTATAAGGGTTTTTCACCCATACGCATGAGATGGTTTCCCTTTGCCGCCAGCTCTTGTTTTCGTTTAATAGCTTTATCTCGCTTGGCGATAAGTTTCTTTTTTTCTTTTTCGTTGGCTGCTTTAGAGATCCGGTAGGCATAGGTTGCCTCAATAGAGGCAGACTGATTTTTGATCTTTTCAAGATTAAAATAGTGATCGCCCCATTGATAAAGCCATTTTCTAATGGGCATGCCTAAAAAGGTAGTCGCTGGGTGATAAATAGAATGTTTTTGTAAGCCCTTTTTATGTATATGGTTCACGCCTACAATTACTTCTTTAATGGGTAAAGGTTTACCAATAGCTGCATGCAACATGCTTGCATAAATAGATAGCAATAGGTATAAAATACATTGTATAATCAGATTTTTTTTTTCTGAGCAATACGTTTTCAACACCTTATATTTAGAATAAAAATTTGAAGACCTACCAAAGGCATAAGATATAATAGAATGCTTGTAGCTTCGATACAAAGTATCGGCTATGATGATGCGATGTCAAATAAATGTAGTATGTTTAAGGATCAATTGGCCTACTTGGCGAATACATGCTATTGATCATCTAATTATTTCGTTAACTGCAGATGGCTTTGTTCATAAGCACACTATTCAAGCTACTACATAATTTACGAAATTTCTATTTTTTTTAAACTTAGACTATGACGGATAATACAGAAAAATTAAAAGCGTTACAAATTACGATTGACAAGTTAGAAAAAACATATGGACGCGGAGCAGTTATGCGGTTAAGTGACAATCATGTAGTAGATATTCCAGTCATTTCCACAGGCTCTCTGGGTTTAGACCTAGCATTAGGCGTAGGTGGCATACCACGTGGCAGAATTATTGAAATTTATGGACCAGAATCTTCTGGAAAAACCACACTTTCTTTACACTGTATTGCAGAGGCCCAAAAAAAAGGTGGGTTAGCTGCATTTATTGATGCCGAACATGCTTTTGATAAAAGCTATGCGGAGCGTTTGGGCATAGATATGGAAAATTTGCTTATCGCCCAACCAGATGATGGAGAACAAGCGCTAGAAATAGCCGAACATCTGATTCGTTCTGGTAGCATAGACATCTTAGTGGTTGATTCTGTAGCTGCACTAGTGCCCCGTAGTGAACTAGAGGGGGACATGGGTGATAGCAAAATGGGATTACAGGCACGTTTGATGTCACAAGCCTTGCGCAAACTTACCGGAACGATTAATAAAACAGGATGTGCTTGCATTTTTATCAATCAACTTAGGGAAAAAATTGGTGTGCTATTTGGTAACCCAGAAACCACTACAGGTGGGCATGCATTAAAATTTTATGCCTCTGTTCGTCTGGATATTCGTAGTATAACCTCACTAAAGGAGAGTGATGGAACGGTATCAGGGAAACGCACCCGAGTTAAGATTGTAAAAAACAAAGTAGCACCTCCTTTTCGAGTGGTTGAGTTTGATATTGTCTATGGAGAAGGGATTTCTAAAGTTGGCGAACTTATTGATATTGGCGTAGAGTTAGGTATAGTGAAGAAAGCTGGATCTTGGTTTTCCTACGAAGATCATAAGCTCGCCCAAGGAAGAGAGGCCAGCAAGGAGCTCTTAAATGGCCATCCAGAACTTTTTAATAAGATAGAAGCAGATATTAAAGCAAAAATTGCTCAGGTTATGGATAAAAATTAGCCAAATATAAAGCATTTTGTAGTTCTACCAAGACAATTATCTCTTTAAGTGCTATACTTTTCAGTCCATTAGATTTGGAATTCTATTTATTTTTTAATAAACATTAAGCAAGGGACAAAAGATACTTCGTTCTATATTACAGTTAATCATTATTAAAGTTGCCTTTTGTCTTATTGTTTTTAATTAAGCTAAGCAGAGGGAATAGTAGGGCTAGATAACGGTTTATTCTATTCAAAGCATTCTGCTTGCTGTTTATAATATGTTTTTAATATTTAAATATCATTGCTATGAAAAAGATAAACCGTAGTCTAGGTCTATGTATTGGACTGTTAAGCTTAAGCACTTTCTCTGCTTGTGTACAGACCAAGCAAACCATGCATCGTCCTACTTTAGGTGACGTACACAGGTACATTAATACGTATCCAAAGAAATGTGCTTATGGAGCAGTGGCACTTGCACTTTTTGGTGCTGGTTTAGTGGGATATAATCTTGCTGGTACCGACACGTTACCACCATCCAATGCTACTGCGTTAAATGGTACTAACTTTACGACTATAGGTCCAGATGTACGAACCACAATGCTGCCACTCGTCATAACTGAATGGAGTAACAGCAGTGCCACTGCAGCATCAACCAGTCCATCAACACTAGAACCATCTAGTACAACCGAGTGGAATAGCGATACTATAAATAGAAAAGGGCCGTATGGGAGGACATTCCTAATGGAGAAGTCGAAAAGTGGCGATATAGCAAATGTGCAACAGTTGATAAATGAAGGGGCGGATCTAAATGCAAAAGATGACTATGGCAACACAGCCTTAATGTATGCAATAAAAGAAAATAGAAAAGAGGTCGTTGAAGTGTTGTTAAAAAACCATCCAAATGTAGATATACAAAATCAAGAAGGAAATACTGCTTTGATCTGTGCAATAAAAGATCATCGCATACATATGTACAAATTGTTATTGGATAACCATCCAGATGTAAATATAAAGAATTTTGATAAAGAATCTGCTTTAGTCTCAGCAATATCAAATGATGAGATGAATGCTTTCAAGTTATTACTAGACAAAGGGGTAGATATAAATATAAAAGATAAATGGGGATCTCCTCCTTTGATGTATGCAGTAGGACATAATCAAATGGATATGACCAAAATATTACTAAATAAGGGGGCAGATGTAAATGCAAAAAGTGACGCAGGAACGACTGTTTTAATGCACGCAATATACTCCAATGTAAACGACATTTTACAATTCCTGCTAGATAAAGGAGCAGATCCGAATGCAAAAGATAACGAAGGAAAGACTGCTTTGATGTATGCAGTAAAACATGGTAGAACACGTACCTTTAATGCTTTGCTAGAAAAAGGGGCAAATCTAAATGCACAAGATAACGAAGGGAAGACTGCTTTGATGCATGCAGCAATTTATAACAGCAAACAATTTGCCAAATTATTGATAGATAATAAAGCAGATCTAAATGTAACAGATAAAGCAGGAAATACTGCTTTGTACTATGCAAAAGAACATGGTGCGACAGAAATTGCCAAGTGGTTGGAATAACCAGCCTCTAATAGCAGGTTAAGTAGGTAACGTACGACGACTCATGTTAATACCAAAAAAGCCTATGCGCACAAAATTGTTCAATCAATTGCTACGAAAGGTAAAGCCACCATTGGGTGGTTTTACAGTTTTAAATTACGCTTGATTGGTCATAGCCTATTTTTATATCTATTCTTTTTTGCCCAATGGATCTTCCATAACGTTCTTCAATGGCAACTGTACATAAAGCGGCGCATGAAACAAGAAAGCAATAATTTCTTGACTTACCGTAGCCATAAATTTTCTAAATAAATGGTAAGCTTCAAACTTAAAGGTTATAATAGGGTCTTGCCGTTCATAAATAGCATTTTGTACCGATTGTTTTAAATCGTCCATGGTTCGCAAATGGCTTTTCCAATGTTGATCAATTACATGCAGCACAACCATGCATTCTAAATTTTTAACCAATTTTCCTCCACGAGAAGCCATAAAAGTAACAGGATCAACAGTGGCGTTAATATAAATTTTACCGTCAAAAAAAGGCGCTTCTAAGCTATGATTCCTGCCTACGGTGGACTGCTTAAAATAAGAAAACAATCCTTCTTGCAATGTGTTCATGCGTTCGTAATATAGCGCTGTCAACCGCTGATAAATATCCTCTATAATAGTTTCTTTTTTCTTACCTACGAAAAATGATGTTGAAAAAGCATCTAAAATGCCAAATACAGCGAAAAAAATAGGATTTAGCATACTTGCCTCTAGTTTACTATTTTCATGCTCTATAATATTGGTTACCGTATCGTAGAGCATATTCATAATATCCACTTCAACTCCTTCGCCTAATAAGGCATGGGTCCGTCTTTGGTAGACGGCATTGCGATGGGTACCCATTTCACGGTCATACTCTAACAAACGTTTGCGCATGGCAAAGTTATTCTGTTCTACTTTTTTTTGTGCCCTTTCGATAGACCTACTTACCATGCTATGCTGAATAACTTCTCCCTCTTTTAACCCAATTCTATCCATTATAGCTGCAATTCTATCAGAACCAAAGAGGCGCATTAAATTATCCTCTAAGGAAAGAAAAAATTGAGAAGAACCTGGATCGCCTTGTCGTCCAGAACGGCCACGCAACTGTCTATCTACACGCCTGGACTCATGACGTTCCGTACCAATAATAGCCAACCCACCGGCTGCTTTTGCAGGTTGGGTCAATTTAATATCGGTACCACGGCCTGCCATATTGGTGGCAATCGTAACGGTACCAGCCATACCGGCTTGCGCCACGATTTCTGCTTCTTTTTGATGATGTTTTGCATTTAAAATTTGATGGGAAATTTTGCGCAAAGCAAGCATTTTACTTACTGATTCAGATATTTCTACTGAAGTAGTACCCACTAAGACTGGTCTTCCTTGGGTAGATAAGGCGACAATTTCTTCAATGATCGCATTAAATTTTTCTCGTCTTGTTTTATAGATTTTATCTTCCCTGTCTTCCCGTAACAATGCCCTATGGGTTGGAATAGGTACTACCGCAAGACCATAAATATCCCAAAATTCTTCTGAATCTGTCTCAGCTGTACCTGTCATACCGGCTAGCTTATCATACATATGGAAGTAGCTTTGCAGGGTAATAGAGGCATAGGTCTGAGTAGGTTTTTCAATACGAACCTCCTCTTTCGCTTCTAAGGCTTGATGTAGACCATCTGAATATCTACGACCCTCTAACACCCGACCGGTTTGTTCATCTACAATTTTTACCTTCCCTTTGGCTACAATATAGGCCACATCTTTTTCAAATAAGGAATAGGCTTTTAACAATTGATGCAAGGCATGAATGCGTTGTGCTTTTACCTTATAGCTTTGCTGAAAATAAGAACGCTGCGCAATGCTTTCTTCGTGGGTTAAAGTAGTATCGTTCTTAATAGCTGCAATGTGCGCTGCTACGTCTGGTAATGTAAAAAAAGAAGGATTTTTTTCTTGCTCTGTTAAATACGCCAACCCTTTTTCAGTGATTTCAACATTGTTGTTTCTTTCATCAATGGAAAAGAAAAGAGGTTCGTCTGCTTGGGGCATCATCTTAGCATTTTCTTGTATGTAGTAAGACTCTATATTGTCTAAGATCTGACGCATGCCTTTTTCACTAAGGAATTTAATTAAAGGTTTATATCTAGGTAAGCCTCTGTAGGCACGAAAAAGGGCGAGTCCTCCTGCTTCTATATCGCCTTCTTTTATTTTTTGTTTGGCTTCTTGTAGAAACTTAATCACTAGTTGCTTTTGTAGTGTATACAATTGTGCAATCTTAGGCGCCAATTCTTTGTAAATGTGCTCGTCACTCTCTTCTACGGGACCTGAAACAATAAGCGGTGTTCTAGCATCATCAATAAGTACAGAATCAACTTCATCTACAATAGCAAAATAGTGTGCACGTTGGACCAAATCGCTAGCATCTGTTACCATATTATCCCTAAGGTAGTCAAAACCAAATTCATTATTGGTACCAAATATAATATCTGCCTGATAGGCACGTTGCCGTCCAGTGGAGCAGGCCATATAGTTATCTATACAATCCACTGTAAAACCATGAAATTCAAAAATAGGTGCCATCCATTTGGCATCTCTTTTCGCTAAGTAATCATTTACGGTAACTACATGGACGCCTTGATGACTTAATGCATTTAGGAATGCTGCCAAGGTTGTAATTAAGGTTTTACCTTCGCCTGTAGCCATTTCAGCTATTTTCCCTTGGTGTAAAACCATTCCGCCTATCAATTGGACATCGTAGTGTACCATTTCCCAAACAATCCTATGCCCACTTACCTTCCATTGATTGTGCCAAATGGCTTTATCGCCCTCTATGGTCACATAAGACTTAGTGGCCGCAATAGCTTGATCATGCGGATGCAGCGACACACTTAGCTGGTTATGATCCCTAAAACGGCGCGCGGTCTCTTTTACAATGGCAAAAACAGCTGGTAATACTTGATCTAAAATGATTCTCAATGCTGCTTTGTGTTGCTTTTTTAGCTGCTCCAACCGTTTATATTGGTCTATCCTTGTATTGGCTATAGCCAAAGCATCGCCCAATGGTTCATCTGCTGATTTATTGAGTTGTTCCATTTCAGACCTAATGGGCTGTAAATAGGCAGTTATCTCTTGACGGATCGCTGTAACTTTTTCCCGTAATGCATCATGGGAAAGGGACTGCAATAATGCGTAAATTTGATTGATTTCTTGTACTTTTTTCTTATAAAAACGGAGTTGTTTTTCTTTTTTTGAAGTAAAAATTCTGGTAAAAAGTTGATTGAGCATCTTTGTATGAGTGAGTACAAAACTAGGGATCATAAAAATTGCTGCCATGCTAAAGCAAAATGCCATCAAAGGTAAGCTAATACTTATTTTATGCACCATCTACATTATGCTAAGCAGACAAGTGGATCGAAAAACGGCTGTAGCTTACCAAAGCCAAGCAGGCTTAGAAATTAGTGCTAGGATTAAATGCAAGGCATAAAGTGGTGATGAGAGGACTCGAACCTCCGACCCACGGATTTTCAGTCCGATGCTCTACCGACTGAGCTACATCACCAAACTAGTTATTTTACAAAGGTAGCAAGTTACTTATTTTATCATGTTTACACAAGCGGATGGAACATAAAAAAGTGTACTAGACTCAAGAATTAGGACACGAAATATTAATTTTATCTCCTTGTATTTAATTTTTATCAGGTTAAACAAAGGGCTTCAAATGGGAAGCGATAAAATTAGCCATTTTAGTTGGTCAGAAAAGACTAAAATAGTGTTGGCTTTATTCATTAAGAAGATTTAACACTAAGCCAGTTAAGGTGCTTCTGTAGATAGAGATGCTGTACTAAAATATATGGAGCATCTAAAAAATATAGGCTAAAAAATGGGAAAAAATGCAAATAAAAATCCCAAAGAAAAAAATTAATCTTATTCAGGTAACAAAGCCATCCCGAATTCACATTTTTAATATAGATCATAAATTAATTATATTTAGATTTCAGTTGGTGCCATAATGAAATCAGTCTAATGAATAGACATTACGTGGAGCTTTATTTAAATGCATTCAGATATGAAAAAATATATTCCCAATTGCTTATCGCTTTTAAACCTAACCAGCGGTGCGATAGGTACCTTATTGGCGCTAAACGGCCATTTGATATATGCTGCTTACAGTATCTTTGTAGGCGCTTGTTTTGATTTTTTAGATGGTTTTGCTGCTAAAATACTACGTGCGCAATCCTCCTTTGGTAAGCAATTAGATACATTGGCAGATCTTATTACTTTTGGCATGCTGCCTGCAGCAATCTGCTATATGTTGATTAAAACTTATGAAACTTGTCCAAATCGTCCTTATTTTGCTTTGTTAATCATTATATTTTCTGCGCTTAGGCTAGCTAAGTTTACTATAGATCCCAGGCAAGTAGGTCAATTTATAGGGCTGCCTACACCCGCTAATGCCATGCTAATAGCTATATTGCCTATAATGCTAGAGCGTTCTGTTTATCCCTTTTTGGTAAATGCTTTAACCCACCCCATGGTATTGCCTTTATTAACAATACTACTTTCTTATCTACTGGTTTCCAATATTCCATTTATAGCTTTAAAATTTCAAGGATTTTCTTTTCAAGCGAATCGAGCGCGCTATTTGTTAATTGTCATATGTACAGTATTAATCGTTACAATGCATATTGAAGGACTTTTTTGTAGCCTTTGCTTGTATATATTACATGGCGTGTATAAGTCCAAAATTGGATAAAGCGCTCTTCCATTATCTGTACCCAAAGTATGAAACAAAAAATTTTAACCGGTGATAGACCAACTGGCAACCTCCACTTAGGTCATTATATAGGCTCCTTACAGAACAGAATCCAATTACAACATGCATACGACCAGTACATCTTAGTAGCAGATCTACAAGCTTTAACAGATCATTTTGATCATCCAGAAAAAATTACTAAAGATATTATTGAAGTTGTAAAGGATTACTTAAGTGTTGGCATTGATCCCAATCAAACAACTATTTTCATTCAATCGCGCATACCAGAAATTGCAGAATTAACCATCTATTACCTAAATCTTGTTACTTTGAGCAGATTAAGCAGAAACCCGACTGTAAAACATGAAATGCACCAAAAAGGATACCATGAAGTCATCCCGCTAGGGTTTCTCTGTTATCCGATTAGTCAAGCGGCAGACATTACGCTATTTCAAGCAGAATGGGTACCTGTTGGGGATGATCAGTTGCCTATGATTGAACAGACCAATGAAATTGTTAGACGCTTTAATAGAATCTATCGTACCAAAGTTTTAAAAGAATGTAAAGCGGTTCTAGGTAAAACATCTAGGTTAGTAGGTATAGATGGCAAATCCAAGTGCAGTAAATCATTGGGCAATGCCATTGCGCTCTCCGATCCACCAGAAATGATCAAACAAAAAGTCTTTCAAATGTATACGGATCCTGATCATATTAAAGCCAGTCATCCTGGTCGTGTAGAAGGCAATGTTGTATTTGCTTATTTGGATGCTTTTCATAGTGACCAAGAAGCTATTGCCTCCTTAAAAGCCCACTACAGGCGCGGAGGGCTAGGCGATGTAGCCATTAAAAATATCTTAAACGAGAGCTTACAACTTTTTTTGGCACCAATCAGAGAAAAAAGAAATTATTTAGATACTAAAATTGTAAAAGAAATACTACATCATGGTACTGCAAAAGCAGCTCAATTGGCAAAAAAAACCATGGGAATGGTACGAGAAGCGATGCGTATTAAATTTACTTAGTTATAGAAGTCAAGATTTTATCTTACATACAGTAAAAATATAGTAGACAGAAAAATAAGAATTTTATTTCCGTAGCAAATAATATTAATCTATTTTATTTAATAATCATTCAAACCACTTCTTACTGGGACCAAACAATTAGGTTATAGTATGCTACCCGTTTATTGGATTAACAATCTATGAGGTTAAATTAATAGTTTAATGATAATACAATTAAGATCGCGTTATTATAATCTCATAGCTTCTCCCATTTGATCGGTGTATTGAAATTTTCTTGTTTAGAAAATGAAAAAGCAATTTTTAGTACCTAGTCAAACCATCCATTGGTTTTGGATAACTTTTTTTCTTCCTTTAGAGGGTTGGTCTTGGGGTTTTTTTGCACATAAGCAGATTAATCGGTATGCTATTACTACGCTACCACCAGCTATGTTTGCTTTTTATAAAGCACATCTAATATTTTTAACCGAAAAGTCTATAAATCCGGATAAACGTAGATATGTGGTCAAAGGTGAAGCCGCAAAACACTTTATAGATATGGAGCATTATGAGGCCATTCTATTAGATCGAAAAAAGCTTTTATTGGAGCAAGCTGTCGAAAGGTATGGTGCTAAAGCGGTAGAGACACATGGTAAACTCCCTTGGGCTATACTCCATGTACACAAAGAACTAACAGAGGCTTTTAGGGATAAGGATGTCGCTAAAATTCTGAAAAAATCAGCAGATTTAGGCCACTATATTGCAGATGCACATGTTCCCTTACATACTACAGAAAACTATAATGGACAAATGACGGACCAAGAAGGGATTCATGCTTTATGGGAAACCCGGCTCCCTATTTTATTTTTCGATACCTATAATCTTTTTGTCGGGCAGGCGGTTTATATAAAAGATCCATTAAGCCATATTTGGCATATTGTATTAGCATCTCATGAATTGGTTGAACAGGTACTGAATCTAGAAAAGGAGCTTTCAGCAGAATATCCTATGGTAGCAAAATATAGTTTTGAACAAGATGGTCCGCTACTCAAAAAAGAATATTCAGTTGCATTTGCTACCATCTATCATCAAGCACTACAAGGACAGGTTGAAGCACGTTTGCAACAGTCCATTAAAGAGGTAGGTAACTTCTGGTTAACCGCTTGGATAAACGGAGGATCTCCAAATTTAAATGATTTTAATGCGGATCTACCCATTCAAGATACAGTAGACGAATCGTTACAAGAAAATAGTATTTTAGAAGGAATTAGAGAATGCGGAGCCGAATAAACCAGTTTACTGGACTTAATAAGCTTCTGTGGCGTTTGTTTCTTACGAAAATTATATGTATATTTTTTATGGCTGTCCTAACAATTTAAATTATCCCAGGAATTTTATTGCTTATAAATTTTTGAACAGATAACGAAAAAAGATATAGAATCAGGAGAAGGTCTATAGCAAATAAAAAATATATATACGCCACAGAACCTTAAACTTGAAAGTAGATTTTATATTATACGTTTAAAAACTGTTTTCAAATCTAGTCCTTTGATTGAAGGTAGGGCTGTTTTTGTTGATGGAATAGGACCCAAATTTATTTGGTTATCAGATTCTTCATATTTATGTGTTAAAACAAATTTGCTCTGTTTTGCTTTTATAAAGTGATCTAAGTATGGGGCTTTGTTTTGATTCAATCCTTTATTATTTTGATTGGTTATACTTGCATAGCTTTTTATTTTTTTTGCTATCCTTTTTTCCCATTAAAAAAGGTCTTTCTGTACCTTTGATCAAAGCATGAAACTACAAAAGATGCTATAGAAGCGTATGTTGCCGTGCTTTTTAATAAAATTTTTATGTTTTTTCCATTCCTTAGGTTTTAAGATTAAACTTATATACTAAAAAAATGATTTTCCCCCGTATATATACCTATTTGGTATAAATTTCCCCTTTCTATAAAAGTAATAAAATTAATATTCAATACATAATACCATTACCCGGTTCCCCATCGTATCAAAAATTACAAAAAAAATCTATAAAATTTACTTTTATAAAGAATTAAAATAAAAAATATTGAACATGAGTTGTTTAAAAAAAAAGAAAAAACATTATATTTAGAGCTAGTTTGCTAATATGCTTGTTCTAATCTGACCTTCAAAAGTATCTTCGATGATGTCTCTACAAAGGATACTATATGTAGCAAGTGAAATAGCTCCTTTTTTGGAAACTTCCCTTGTATCAAATTGTGTACGCAAGCTACCTGAAGCCATGCAAAGCAAACAGATAGACGTACGAATTGTAGTACCTAAATTTGGTATCATCAATGACCGCATGAATAGACTACATGAAGTGTTGCGTTTATCAGGTTCTATTGTATCAGTAAATGATGTAGATCACTCCATTTCTGTAAAAGTAAGCACGATACCTAATACGCGGTTACAGGTCTATTTTGTAGACAACAACAATCTATTTGGCAGTAGAAGATCGGTTTTTAAGGACCAAAATAATAATTTTTTTGAGGACAATGACTTGCGCATGATTTTTTTCTGTATGGGTGTAATGGAAACGCTTAAAAAATTAGAGTGGGAAGCAGATATTGTACATTGTCATGATTGGATAACGGCGCTTATACCTGTTTTTTGGAAAAAACTGTATCAAGACCATCCTCTTTTTACAAAAGCTAAGCTTATTTTTACGATTTATAATAATACTTTCTCGCACCATTTTCCCTTTTTGGCAGAAAGAATAGAAAAGATGGGTATTGCACGGGAAGATGCAGTATCATTGACCCTTGGTGGTTTTCGAAACATCATTCAGTTTGCTATGGAGTATTCTGATCTGGTATTGCGTGGTGAAACACTTGATGCAGTTGAATTTGAATATTTATTTAAAAAAAACGAATTGCCTTGGGTGCAAAATGATGATCAATATAACGAAGGATATTTTGCAGTATATAAAAGCCTACTGTTACCGGTCTAATTCAATCGAACCAGCGCCATCTTTTGAACAGATCAAATAAATATATGCAGATATATTCATGTAGTTATTTGTTAAATGAATGCTATGGCTGAATTGCATATTTATCGTGCTTCTGCAGGTGCTGGTAAAACCCATATATTGGTAACCCGTTATATTCAATGGGCTTTGTGTTATCCAGATGCTTTTAAGGATATTTTGGCGGTAACCTTTACCAATCGTGCTACCCAAGAGATGAAGCAACGCATTTTAGCCTATTTGTATAGCTTATCTATTGGAGAAGCAACCGTTTTACAAGAAACACTATGCCAGGAAGGATGGACCTCTGCTCAGCTGCAGGTGCGCAGCAAGGAGGTATTGTCGATGATGGTTTATCACTATGGTGATTGCGCGGTTACTACGATTGATCGTTTCTTCCATAGAATGATTCAGTCCTTTGCTAAAGTACTCGGTTTACAGCAGCATTTTTCGGTTGAAATGGATGAACGATTGGCTTTAAAAGAAACCGTAGAAGAGCTGTTTACCGTAGATGATCCATTCTTGCAACAATGGATGGTAGATTTTGCACTTACGAAACTATTGCTTGGTAAAAGCTGGAATATTAAAAGCAATATTCAGGAGCTAGGTACATCACTTTTTGATGAATCATTTAAGCTATATGAAAAGGCATTATTAAGCGCTTTTCAGCAACAAGAAGCATGGCCGCACTTTGTGTTGGCTACACAAACATCTGTCCATTCCTTTGAACAAAGCATGCAAAAAATTGGTCAAGCTGCCTTGACCATATTGCACGAAAAGGGCCTTGTACCGACAGACTTTACCTATGGTACCAAAGGGGTAATAGGTTATTTTTTAAAATTGGCTAGCAAGAAAGGGTTTACGCCAACCAAACGAGCTGTTATAGCAAAAGATCATCTAACCAGTTGGTACAGGGAAAAAAGCCATAATGCTTTTTCTATTGCTAGGGTAGTCGAGCAATTGCTCCATCCTTTACTTGTAAAGGCTATAGATTTGTATGAAAGAGAGGGTTTAGCCTATAGAACAGCGTTAGTAGCTGCCCGTTTTAGCTATGCTTTTGGTATGATAGGCGCATTGCTCATAGGGTTGGAACGCTATCGATCTAAAAACAATGTCTGTTTTATGTCAGATATTTCTGCCTTGCTTTACCAAGCCATTCAGGAAAGCGATGCTTCTTTCTCATACGAAAAAATAGGCCATTCATTTCATCATTTTCTGATAGATGAATTTCAAGATCTTTCTCTTTTTCAATGGATGAATATCAAACCATTGTTGCGTAATAGTCTGGTTCAAGGTTATAGTAGTCTATTGGTAGGAGATGTCAAGCAATCTATTTACCGTTGGCGTGGCAGCAATTGGAAACTTTTGAACCATCAAGTAGAAGCGGAGTTTAAGGAAAGTACCCTTCATTATTTAACCACCAATAGGCGCAGCCAAGAGGCTATTGTATTATTTAATAATTATTTCTTTAAAGTGGCTGCCAACCGGTTGGTTGATTACCTTGAAAGCAGCTCTAGTTTTCATCCTATTGATGCACTGTCCTATGAATGGGGCCAAATGAGACGAGCCTATGGCGATGTAGTCCAACAAACCAATGGGCAAAAAGGGGGCCATGTAGGATTGTACCTGTTTCCGTCTGACCAAATAGATACAGCAGGTCATCCCATTCATTGGAAAGTCCATGCGCAAAAAAACTGTATGGATCTGCTAGAACAGTTGCAAAAAGAAGAGATCCCAGCAAAAGATATTGTCCTATTGGTGCGCAATAATAGTGAAGCCGCTTTGCTAACCAATGACTGGCAAACCAGCCATACCACTGGTTGCTATGCGGTACGATCCGATCATGCCTATGCTTTATGGAGTCATATAGCGATAAAAGTGTTAATCCATTCATTATATTATCTTAATGATGAGGATGATCTAATAAATCAAGCAGCCTGGCTGCAGGCCTATTGCGATTGTATCCATCACGATCTGCCCATTGGAGATCATGATAAATTTTATCGGGTAGTAGATGCTGCAAGATCCATTAAAAATTTATTCCCCGAGCCATTTTGGGCACAAAAAGACTTTTTAAAAAATCTATCTGTCTATCCTTGTGTGGCGCTACTGATTGATTCTTTATTTAAAAATCCTTCTGATTTTGTAGATGTTTTATCTTTTTTTCAAAGTGTTGTTTTAAATTTCAGCCTTACAAAATCTGATTCTATAGCAGAATTTTTGGTTTGGTGGGAAAAAAGAGGACGTGCTATATCATTGCCTACAAGTCATCATGAAAATGTGATTAAAGTAATGACCATTCATCAATCCAAAGGGCTGGCATTTAAAGTAGTCATTATCCCTTTTTGTAATTGGAGTTTGGATCATCCACCGCAAAATGGACCCATTTTATGGTCTGTTGACCAAGTGCAATCTACTCATTTTCCTATATGGCCTATAAGTTATGGAGTAGATTTAAAAGAAACCCATTACGCCAAGGCCTACTATTTGGAACAGATGCAAATCCATCTAGATAACCTAAACCTACTGTATGTTGCTTTTACTAGAGCAGCAGAACGGCTCTATGTCATGGCCCCCCTTCCAGCGCAATCGGAAGCTATGGATAGTGTTGCTGATTTGATCTACCAATCATTGGTAAAGGAGGAAAGCAATCCACTGTTTGAAGACGAATTGCCGCTAGCTGTAGCAGTGCAAAAAGAGCCTGGAGTGACCAGGCTGTGCTTTGGGTAATAGGATGCTATCTGTTTAGCCATCTGTGCCTATTACTGAAACAGAAAGGCGCTGTGTAAAAATATTGGCTTACACGTAAAAAGAAAAACAGTTCATTAAAATTAAAAGGAGCAAAGAGATGACTTTTGTTTTTTTAACGGTAAGTGGCGTTCTTTCTGCAATTTTTACACAGCGCTTTATTGTTTGCTTGCTTTTTGATGAAGTAAAAAGTTAAGATATCAATGCCTTTAAGTTCTATTTCTAACTGAATTCTTCAATACCTCTTTTTATTTTTAATAGTCCCACTTTAAATAGTTTCTTGTTAAAGTTGGGGTTATCTACTTCATCTAATTTTTTATCTAATTCACCTTCAGTAAGCTCACCAGATATAAATTGTTTGTAACATTTTAGGATTTTTTTGTACGTAGTCCCTAAATAGCTAGCTAATTTTGATACTTTTGTCTCATTTTCAATAATTTTACCATACATAATTTTTATGGCGTCGTCGGCATCTTTTTCTTGTAAACCTAGTGAAGATGCTGCCGAATGTATTTGACTTTCGAATTCTTTTTCGGTTGCTTTTTGCTTCTGTTTGATTATTGCTTCCCTTGTTGGCTTCTTCTCCTTAGAACAAGATGCTGCGCCACTATTCAAAATAGCCATACCCCAAAGGGCAGAAAAAACGATAGATTTTATTTTATATTTGTTCATTATGTTAGGTATGATGAAAGTTTTGATTTAGAAGATCAAAAATAAGCTAAAATAGCCACTTTAAAAAATTTTATCTGTTGCAACATGATGCGTTTATTGGATAATCAGATAAGAGGTGATTTGCTTTAGAGATTTACCATTTTTCTATATATGGAACAAAATTTTTTAAAAATTCATCAACAGCGTAATATATTTTAACTAATTTTGATAGATTCATAATCGGCTCTTTAATCCAGAATTGACGTTATTAGATCAGTAAAGTGGAATAGATTGTTTTTGCCATCTAGCAGATGGAACGAAAAAGATGCATAAAAAAATAGGTGTACTAATGGGTGGGTTTACACCCGAACGGCATGTATCATTAGAAAGTGGGCGGAATATTTACAGTAAATTGGCCGCTTCTAACCAATACGAAGCGCTTCCGCTTTTTCTATCTGGCTCTACGAAAGCCTTTCGGATTTTTATACTACCTGCTGCGCTATTGTTAAAAGATAATGCAGATGATGTGCACGATGCGCTTTTACATCCAACTAGATTTAAAGCCGCAGAAGCATTATTAACCGTTATAAGACAAGAAGCCGCTTCCATTACTAAAAATTATGCAAAAGATGCTATTTTTACGGCACAAGAACTTACCTTTTCTGCTTTAAAAGAAAGAATAGATTTTGTCTTTATCGCTTTGCATGGCAGGCCTGGAGAAGATGGAACTCTACAAAAGATACTAGAAAAGTATGATATACCTTACAACGGATCTGGTATAGCTACTACCGCTTTAACGATCGATAAATATGCAACCAATCAATTTTTAGCTAAAAAAGGCTTTCAGGTTGCACAGCAGCTTGTGGTTACCCAAAAAGATTGGGATGATGATCAGGTTACTACCATCCATACTGTAGCCAATCTGTTTACGTATCCAATTATTGCCAAACCTGTAGATGATGGTTGCAGTGCGGGGGTCATGCGCATTGCCAATGGTGATATGTTGACTGCTTATGCATCTGCTACTTTTAGAGATAAACCACTAATGTCTAACAAAGTGATGCAAACCTTGGGATTACAGGTAACAGACTATATTCCGCAACAAAAACGATTTCTACTAGAAGCACTGATTGAAAAAGATCCAGAAGCATTGGCTTGTTTAGAAACTACAACAGGTTTACTAACCCATATAGATCATAATGGGAAAACCTTATATGAAGTATTTGAACCCTCAGAAACGGTAGCAGTAGATGCCATACTTTCATTAGAAGAAAAATTTTTAGCAGGGGAAGGCCATAATATTACCCCAGCACGCTTTGATGGTAATGCCAAAGTAGCTGCTATAATCAGCAAAAAGGTCAAGCACGAACTGGCAAATATAGCAGCGGTTTTAAATATACAAGGTTATGCCAGAATAGATGCTTTTGTAAAAATTTATCCCCATCAAAAAATAGAGGTATGGATTATTGAAATCAATGCACTGCCTGCTATGACACCAGCTACCTGTATTTTTCACCAATGTGCTTTAAACGGTTATACACCATTTGATTTTATACATGCCATTATCCAATATGGATGGACCAAAAGAAATTTTGCTGTTTCTACAGAAACGCTAAGCTTAGATACATGCATAAAAAAAAGCTAATAAAGATATTACGACATCTTATTTACATATTTTGCTTGTTTATCAGTATGTTATATATGTTTTTCTATATAGCATTACCTTATATTACCCGTCAAGGTAAATTGGTTCAAGTACCCGATCTAACGGGTATGCCTTTAGAAGCATTGGATGGAGCACTCAGCAAATATGATTTGCGTTACATTATAACAGACAACAGCAGTTACGCAGCAGAACTACCGCCTTTTACTGTTTTGCAACAATTTCCAGCAGCAGGTGCTTGGGTAAAGACAAAACGAAAAATTTATTTAACTTTAAATGCAGAAAATCCTCCACTTGTATCTATGCCGCATCTTATTGAAGGTTCTATTAGGCAGGCTCAACTCCTCCTAAAGAACAAAGGACTAAAGTTAGGTAAGATCAAATATGTCCCTGACATTACAAAATATGCTGTTTTGGAACAATGGCATGATCAGCATCCTATACCTACTGGAAAATCTATTCATAAGGGATCGACTATTGACTTAGTCGTTGGCGCTGGATTAGGTGAACAAATTATTGAAGTACCAGATGTAATAGCGATGCCTTTAGAAGAAGCACATGTCACACTATTAGAGCGGGGCATGCGGATAGGTGTGGTGCATCATCTTAAAAAGAGTGACGCACCCATCGGTAGCGTGATACAACAAAACCCTATGCCAGCCACTAAGGTGCCGTTGGGGACTTCTATCAATCTATGGATTGTTCAACTTTAATGGATTTTTAATATTATAGGTGGACCGTAGTGGACTGATTTTTCAGACAAATTTTTAAGGAATTTTATTGGTTCTTTCGCGTCTGTGTTTGATTTTGTATAGTTTTCCCCCTTGTCTTAAAATTTGGCTATTATACGGGCATAAGTTTAGCGAAGTGCTAGATGTTTGTTTTTTAGTTCCGGTTATTTGTCCTTTTTGAATGATTTTAATTTTTAATAAACTTATGGTCTTGTTCAACTCTATTATTCAAGTATTTGTTTTGAAATATTTGAATCTTATGATCTTGATCCAGTTCTGTATTTAAAGCGTCAAGAGCAGCTTTATTACTACTGTTTTTGTCAACTACCACTTTAGGAGAAATATTATTACTTCTGATTGCCTTACTAAAATATGATTTACATCCTTAGCTCGTGCGCACAATATACCAAAACATGTCTTGGTAGTGCTCTGTCTACTATTTGCTGATAGTCCATTGTATACTTTTTTTGATGCAAACGCGCTATAATTTTCCCCTTGGCTGCTAATGGAAAGGGCTCTACAAAAATATCCTTAAAAGTAGCGATTCGTTGCTTATTGCAACATTTATACAATGCTTCTTTTGCAGACCAATAGATGGCCAATTTTTCTAAGGAACCATTGGCACTTTCGATTTCTTCTCCATTTAAATACTTTTTTTGTATCGTATGCAAGTTGGATTTTATCATTTCTATGTCAATCCCTATAGGGGAAGCGGTAGATAATCCTACTGCAGCTAAATAACGGGTATGGGTAAAACTAAGGTAAAAACTACTATTATCTAAAATAGGGCTACCTTGTTCATTTTTAGCAAGCCTTAAAATAGGTAAATTTAATTTTTCTAATAAGCAGCAAAGGGCTATTCTTACCGCTAAAGACTGCCGCATCCTATTTTTTGACGATAGATTGGCATTTTGAAAATCTGTTAAAAAATGAGGATGCAGTTGAAGGCGTAGTTTTTTTACGCTTTCTTCAATTTTCCAAATAAGACAAAAAGTATTAGAAGCAAGCAGGAAAAAATTATAAACAGCCATATGAAAGAAGCTATAGCTTAGAAAGTTGACCTGCTTTATACAAGAATTTTACGTGAATATATTATAAATCAAAAATAAATTAAACGCTGGTACGGTCAGCAAAACTTTTACGTATCGCTGCTACATCTAAACATTTAATAACGGGCACAAACATAAGACGCTTGATGGCAGCTTTGCGTTGTGCTGCTTTTATTTTATTTTTTCTTGCTTTACGTTGCAATCTAACAGGCATATGATCTAAATTTAAGTTTAATAGAAAAAACCCATAACCAGTGTGGGCCCTGTAGGATTCGAACCTACGGCCTTCTGTGTGTAAAACAGATGCTCTAACCAGCTGAGCTAAGAACCCAATCAAGAAAACAAATATAGTTATTTTTTTCAAAAAAGCGAGATCGTTCGGTTCCCTCGTATCTGTAGTTGATTTTGCATGCTCTTTCCATTGTTCTCTAAAAAGTAGATTTGGTTGGACCCATAAAAAGTATTAAATTTAAATCCTGTTAGCAGTGTTGCCCTATATCAGTAAAAGTAAAACGCATTGGGGCTGACAGGAATTGACGGGAAGATTAAATCCAATGTAAGCATGCGAGGTGTTGTAAGTATTACCTCTAGTATAAACTAGTATAAAACTTACACAATCCCTAAACGGCAACTTAGCTGTAATCAATTCCCGCCGTTGCAAATTTGTTGCGCTTCGAAAAGAAGAAGAGGACGACGAATTGCGTAAGGCTGCTTAATCGATAGATTAAGGGGAATTTGTCCCGCTGGTTTTTGTGTTATCGGATCAGCATAGGGGCATCGATGGATAGCACTAGTGTGGTCAGCTGCGTGATGGCCGCATAAATCATAACCGCGCATAAGCGTAACATTAGGTAGGTGGCTGACCTTGGTTGCGCCGACAATAAACAGTTGCTAAGCATGTAGAAAGCGTTGCGGTTTGCTTGTTCGGACGAGGGTTCGATTCCCTCCAGCTCCACTTAAATAAGATAGACTAAGGGAGCACTTTTTATGTATGTAAAGTTTAACGGCAGCAGCGTGGCCATCAGCGTGCAGCCTCTATTGAGGTAAATGAAAGAAAGACCCCATTTTTGCTTGTGATATGCTTAGGCAAGCTATTCCTTTTCAAGGCAAGCGATCCGTAATAGAGATATACCATATAATTTTTAAACCTTACATTAACATGGCAAAAAGCATTAAACATTTTTGTACCGTATTTTTAGTTTCTGTATCTACCATACTATGCACTGGATATATAGCATCCGTGCAAGCAACCCAAGAAGCAGTGGTGGAAAAGAGAGTTTTGCAAGATAAAATAGAATCAGGATGGAAATCGGAGGCAAACCATTACATGCGGTTTATACAAACTACATTAAAAAAAAATAAAAATGAGCAGTCGGATCTCTATAAAAAACTGCAAAAATTGTTAAATTTTTCCTTGAAAGAGCATAAAAAATATTTTTTTAAATTGCCGGTTGACCAACTTCAGCTTATTTTCCCTAAAATCAAAGATTTGCGAAGTCTATATGAAAAATTTGGTATGGGCCTCCTGGAGCTGATGGATCAAATATATCAGGGAAAGGTAAAAAAAGAGATAGAAGCAAAAAGTACAGCAGATGAGATATCTCAAAAAGAAGTGGTCGAGGAGATAAAGCTAGTGTTTCACGAAATAATTCAAATATTAGATGAAAAGGGAGAAACTAGTGATTCTATATTTTCGTGTAATGATCAAGAGTTGATGCATAACCGTGGTTTTTTTATGTTCCAAGAAATGCAAAAAACAGCCCTTGAGTGTTCGTTTATGCAGCAACAATCTTTTCTTCCCCAGCTAAAGGAGATACGAAGATTAATCCAGAAACTTGTAGAGGCGGATAAAGCGTTGATGGCAACCATCCCGGGTACCTTAAAAAAGAACCTTCATAAACTCGCAAAGAAAATAAGCCAAAGCGTACATGCAATGCTGTCTACCTGTACTGAGCCAGATCAAGCAGCGTACATAGCAGCGCATATGATGTTTTTCAACAAATAAGGCTAATGGCTGCTGGATATGTCCTTATACCCTATAGAACTCTTTTATGAAGCCATTCAAAAAGAAGAATATTTCCAAATTGGGACCTTTAAAAAGCCCATTGGAAAAGATGGCCGTTTAGTAGCCTACTTTGTTGCCCATAACCCAGCTGAACTGGCTAAACTACCCGCTCTTTTTGTAGCGATAGATGGCGAAAAAGTACCTTATACCATTAAAAATATTACCGTCACCGAGCGGAAAACGATTATACAATTGTCCCTTATCCAATCCAAAACGGAGGCCTATGCACTCCGCAATCTACCCCTATTTCTTCCCGTAGTGCTTCAACCGAAATGGCAGCAGGCTATGCTCCCTTATAGTTTGGTAGGGGCCGTAGTAGAAGATATCGCCTTAGGTTCGCTCGGCAGCATACAAGCCATCTATCGCATGCGGGATCAATATATGATGGGCGTTGACCATCCTAAAAAAGAGTTATTGATTCCCTATTCTGCACCATTTCTAATAAACGTTAATACAGCAGCAAAAAAAGTTACCGTAGCACTCCCAGAGGGTTACTTAGAGGCCATGCTATAACAAGCAATAATTGCTTTTATCTGTATCAGGTATCGGTCTGCTTAGGGTAGGGGGTAATATCGAGAGCTATATTAGATTTTTTCAGTAATTGAAGTCAGTAGGTAAAAATATAAGTTGACATTTTTACCTACTGATTTTCCTAAAGTAGATTGGGCAATAGATTCTAAACATAGCTTGGAATCTATTGCCTTAACTCTGATTATTGTTACTTTTCTTGTGAAGGGTCTGATTAAGTTTTACGTTGACATTCCCTAAAGTGTTCCTCTATGAGGGTCCGGCTTTCGGTTATAGCTTTGGTTTTATTATCATCTTCTTTTTTCCCTAATTTTGTTGAACCTGAATGATATATTGCACATAGTCTACGAAAAACCTGATTTAGCTGCTTAATTGACGAATTGTCATTAATTTTTCCCAAATCTGTAATCTCGTTCTCATTTAGCAAGTCGTTTAAGGTTTTATAAAATTTATTTATTTTTGCTTTGTCGTTATGTTTACAAGTACGACATTCACTAGAAGAATTACTAGAATTCTTGTTATTTTGCTTTGAATCTTTAAAGTTGTTTTTTTTGGAAGAAGAATTGCCAAAATTCTTATCAGAATTATCAAAGCGACTATTCTGTTTTTGTTTAATGGTGCACGTAAATACTATATTACCTGTATAATTACCAGAAGAGGTTGAAGAAATAGTTACCAAGATATAACCATAATAGAAATCTACTGAAACTTCAATATGGCTCGTATTTAACTCCGGATATTCTCCTTTTAAGATATTTTTAATTTCATACGCTGAAATCCTTTCAATTTGATTATCATTGTTAGTTATTTCTAGGTGGCTAATCTTAATGATATCAGTTAACTTTTGTTTTTGTTCTTTTTGTTTAGTGGTATAGGTAAGTAGTACATCACCTGTATAATTACCAGAAGCAGTTGAAGAAATGCATAGAGATCCGCTGCCATATGTATATAGGAAAACGTGAATGTGCTCTGTATTTAACGTAGGATATTTCTTTTTTAAAATATCTTTAATGTCTTCAGATGCAACGAAGCCATAACAACCCGCCTTAACCATTCCTAGATCCTTAATCGTAATGATATCACTTAACTTTTGTTTTTGTTTAGTGGTATAGGTAAGTAGTATACCACCTGTATAACTACCAGAAAAGGTTGAAGAAATCAATACTGTGCCATAATAAAGAGATGACTTAACTTCAATATCGTCCGTATTTAACGCAGGATATTTTCTTTTTAAGATATCTTTAATGCCTTCATGTGAAACTAAGCCATAACAATCCGTCTTAACCATTCCTAGGTCTCTAATAGTAATAATATCGCTTAAATTTTGTTTCTGCTTTTTAGCATTACCGATAGGATAGTTATTGCCGATAGAACCTTCAAGAAAGTCACATTTTTGTGCGGTAGTAGATACCGCTAATAGCAATAAAAAAAATATTTTTTTTATTTCCATAGTAGTTTCTAATTTGTAAGACGTTTATACCGCAAGTATAATACTATTTAGATAGTTATACAAACAGTGGGTATAGATAAATGAAGACAGCCTCGTAGTAAAATTATACATAATATAACAATTGCATAATAAGGCGTAGTCTCAGCAGGCCTCTTGCTTAGGGGCATTGGCAGTGGATGTTTTTTCCACTTCTAAAGTCACACTATGGCTATACTATTTATAGTTTGGCTACATCCAGTTAACGCCTATTTAGATTAGCTGTTAATATAGTAATTATTATCTACTCTTTTTTCTTTATCTGTTAATTTTTATATCTTTGGATCACGCGCATCTTAAGATGTAGTAGCGGTTTAAGGTAAACCATTTGATTTAGCTTAATTTTTGTTTAAATTTGTTCTTTCGCTATTATATCCTTCTCTGGTTTTTTTTGGCTGGTTTTAAAGCGATTAAAGCGATTAAGTGGATATGGTTAGTATTTAAGTTTATGATTGGAATCATAGGAAAAAAAATTGGAATGACCACTCTTTATGATGGTAAGGGTCATAAAAAAGCATGTACCATCATTCAAGGTGGCCCCTGTGTAGTGACACAGCTTAGAACAAAGTCTATAGATGGATATCAGGCTGTTCAGTTGTCTTATAGCGATAAAAAAGAAAAAAATACTACTAAGTCTCTTATAGGTCATTTTGCTAAAGCCTCTACTACACCTAAGCGCAAGCAAGTGGAGTTTAGATGTGATGATGATGCGGTATGGCAGCAAATTGCATTGGGTCAAGTAATTCGCATAGAAGATGTTTTTATCGAAGGTCAATTTATAGATGTAGTCGGTACCTCCAAGGGAAAAGGCTTTCAAGGTGTTGTAAAGCGCCATGGCTTTAGTGGCGTTGGTAGCCGTTCTCATGGTCAGCACAATCGAGAAAGGGCAGCTGGTTCTGTTGGGGCAGCTTCTTTTCCCTCCCGTGTATTCAAAGGAATGCGTATGGCTGGAAGAACAGGTGGCAACAGAGTGAAGGTGGCCAACCTTCAGGTGATAAAAGTTTTGCCAGAGAAAAATCTAATTGTACTCCATGGAGCAGTCCCTGGTGCAAATAATGGTTACGTAATTTTGGAGAAATAAAATGAACCTATCAGTATTAAAATATACAGGGGAAGAAGTAGGCCGTTCTGTTCAATTGCCAAAGGAAGTGTTTGGTGTTGAGCCTAATGATCATGCCATTTATTTGGATGTAAAGGCTATTTTGGCCGGTAGGCGTCAAGGTACCCACCAATCAAAGGAGCGCAATGCAGTAAGTGGTTCTAGAAGAAAAATTAAAAGACAAAAGGGCACTGGAGCGGCTAGGGCAGGTGATATTAAGTCTCCTTTGTTCAGAGGAGGGGGGCGTATTTTTGGTCCAAGGCCAAGAGATTATAGTTTTAAATTAAACCGTAAGGTAAAAAAAATAGCCAGAAAGTCTGCCTTCACCTATAAGGCTAAGGCAAACCATATCTCTATTTTAGAGTCCTTTTCTTTTGAAGCGCCAAAAACAAAAAATTATTTAGGTATGCTTCAAAATTTGTCTTTTCTAGATCAAAAAACATTATTGATTATACCTAGTGTAGATAAAAATATTGTACTATCTAGTAAGAATATAAAGCAAGCCAAAGTACTTTGTGTTGATCACGTCAATACCTATGATCTTTTGCATGCCAAAAAATTGTTAATTATGGAAACAGCTATAATGCCTATAGTAGAAAAGTTAACACAATAACAGATGAGTGTCCTAAAGAAGCCTTTGGTAACAGAAAAAATGTCAGCACTTAATAAGCGTGGCATATATGGTTTAATCGTAGATGATCGTGCCGATAAGCACCAAATACAAAAAGAAATTGAA
The DNA here is from genome assembly GCF_050864915.1 of Candidatus Cardinium hertigii. GTDB lineage: Bacteria > Bacteroidota > Bacteroidia > Cytophagales > Amoebophilaceae > Cardinium > Cardinium hertigii_D. The sequence goes on along the minus strand of NZ_JBOZWY010000003.1, from coordinate 19,244 downwards.
CGCTTTTATGGTGTTACCGTCCATAAAATTAATACTATGCGTTATGCAGGTAAACCAATAACGCGCCATACTAAGTCGTGTGTAATAAAAGGAAAACGGTCTTCCTATAAGAAAGTACTTGTAACACTTAAGGCAGGAGATGTCATAGATTTTTATGGCAATTTCTAGCCTTTTGCATTGAATTTTATAGCTGTTAGTTGAATCTAGTTATGCCATTAAAAAAACTTAACCCCACCACGCCTGGTCAGCGTTTTAGAATAGCGCCAGACTTCTCTACGGTTATTACTGCCGGTAAACCAGAGAAGTCACTCTTAGTAAAAACCAAACGTACAGCCGGTCGAAATAATCGTGGTAGGATTACCGTTCCCCATAGAGGCGGTGGACATAAGCGGCGTGCCCGTCTTATTGATTTTAAAAGGAAAAAAATAACTGTCCCTGCATTTGTCCATTCTATTCAGTATGATCCTATGCGTACTGCATACATAGCCCTACTCCATTATGTAGATGGTGAAAAAAGCTATATTATAGCACCAGAAGGACTTAAAGTAGGTGCTAAAGTTGTAGCAGGATCAAATGCACCAATAGAGCTAGGTAATGCTATGGAAATGAAAAATATTCCGTTGGGAACGATTATTCATAATATTGAACTAGCTCCTGGACGTGGTGCCGCATTGGCAAGAAGTGCAGGCGCATATGCACAGTTGCTTTCTAAAAGTGGTAAGTATGTGACTATTAAGTTGCCTTCTGGTGAAAGGCGATTGGTATTAGACCATTGTATGGCTACTATTGGAGCGGTTTCCAATAGCGAGCATGGTAATGTTACCATTGCCAAAGCAGGTAGAAGTCGCTGGATGGGTAAAAGACCTCGTGTGCGCGCCGTTGTAATGAACCCTGTAGATCATCCAATGGGTGGTGGTGAAGGAAAAGCTTCTGGGGGACATCCTAGATCTTTTAAGGGATTATATACAAAAGGTAAAAAAACACGCAATCGCAGTAAATATTCTACTAGACTGATCATTAGTAAAAAGAAAAAATAATGGGTAGATCTATAAAAAAGGGACCTTATGTGGCGCATCATCTACAATGTAAGATAGATATGCTCAATGCGTCCGGTAAAAAAACAGTGGTTAAAACCTGGTCTAGGCGGTCAACTATTACCCCGGATTTTGTAGGCCATACCCTTGCAGTACACAATGGTCATAAATTTATTCCTGTTTTTATTACAGAGTCAATGGTAAGCCATAAAGTTGGTGAATTTGCCTTAACAAGAACTTTTAAAGGACATACCTCTAAAAAAAGATAATTTAAACTATGGAGGCAATAGCAAAATTAAGAAAGCTCTCTATATCTGAACGTAAGGTTGGGCGCTTAGCAACACTTATTAGGGGAAAAAGCGTGGCTGCTGCATTAGCTATTTTACAAAGTAAGCCACAACAAGCTGCGCTTCAGTTGAGAAAACTGTTGCTTTCTGCTATTTCAAATTGGCAAAATAATCATGCAGCTTCCTTTGAAGATGGCGCAATTTTTGTGAAGAAAATAACGGTAGATAGAGCCGGTATGTTAAAAAGAATTATGCCCGCACCAAGGGGTGTAGCGCACAGAATTAGAAAACGATCTAGTCATGTTGTTATGGTGGTAGATACTTTACAAAATTCTGTTTCTCTCCCGCATCAGACTGTTTCAAGTACAACAATCTAACCACATTAATAATACTATAATGGGTCAAAAAGTTAATCCCGTCGGTTTTAGAGTTGGGTTCATTCGTAAGCCAGATTCTAGTTGGTTTGCATCAAAATCCTCCTATGTAGAAAAATTAATGGAGGACGAAAAAATACGTACCTATCTAGATGCCCGAATAGCCAAAGCTAGTGTTGCTAGAATACTTATAGAACGTGCCGGTAAAAAAATTACCATTACCATTCGAACTGCTCGCCCAGGTATTGTTATTGGGAAGTCCGGTGCAGAAGTTGATAAGGTAAAAGAAGAGTTGAAAAAGCTAACCAGCAAGGAAGTTGAACTTAATATTGTTGAGATAAAAAAACCAGATCTGGAAGCTAAGTTGGTTGCTTTGCAAATTGCCCAACAGATTAGAGGTCGTATGCCTTATAAGCGTGTAGTAAAGCAAGCTATAGCTGCTGTGATCCGTTCTGGTGCACAAGGTGTTAAAATTAAGGTTTCGGGTAGGTTGGATGGTGCTGAAATGGCTAGGTCAGATGAGTTTAAAGAGGGATCTGTTCCACTCCATACCCTTCGTAATGATATAGACTATACAGCGGTCGAAGCCCATACTATTTATGGAAGAATAGGTATTAAAGTTTGGATTTCTAAGGGGGATGTTGCAGTGAATCATCTCCAACGTTCAGTCGGTAAGCCTCCTAAGGTAGGCGAGAAAGGCTTTCTTTCTTCCAAGGAGCGGAAGTAGTTAAGCACTGCATTACAGCCATATTAATTTTTGCATTCCATAATAAAGATGTTACAACCAAAACGAGTACGTTACAGAAAAACGCAGAAAGGAAGAATAAAAGGCTTATCAATGAAGGGAAATTCATTAGAATTTGGTACCTTTGGGCTGAAGGCATTAGAACCCTCATATATTACTGCTAGGCAAATTGAGGCCATGCGTATTGCCATTACAAGAGAAATGAAACGGCAGGGGCAAGTTTGGAATAGAATCTTTCCAGATAAGTCCTTAACTAAAAAACCAGCTGAAGTAAGGATGGGTAAAGGTAAAGGTGCCCCGGATTCTTTTGTAGCTGTTGTGAAGCCTGGTAGAATTCTCTTTGAGTTAGATGGTGTAGCTAAAGAAGTTGCAGAGCGTGCCATGCGTCTTGCCATGCATAAATTACCCATCAAAGCGCACTTTGTAGTCCGTAGAGACTATGTGCAGTAGGGTAGGTTCCAGTTATTGAAAAGCTTTTTGCCTATGGTTAACCTATTACTTTAACAAACTATTTAATAAGTAATAAGTTTTTAAAATGAAGTACAAAGAAATTCAGTTGCTTTCTTCTAAAGAGCAAAATGATAAATTAAAAGAAGCTTTAGATTATTTACTTAAATTGAGGCTTGCCCATTCGGTTTCTCCAATTGAGCATCCAATGAAAATAAGAGCGGCAAGAAAATCTATTGCAAGGCTAAAAACAGCTCAGAACAGTTGTCGAAGCAACCATCAGAATTGTAACCACTATGCTGAGAAATAGAAGAAAAGAAAAGGTAGGAAGGGTTACCAGCAATAAAGCCCATAAGACCATAACCGTTGTAACAGATACAAAAGCTATACACCCCGTATATGGTAAGTTTGTAAAAACATCCACCAAATTTATGGCACATGATGAAGAAAACAGCTGTAGTATTGGTGATCTGGTAAAAATTATGGAAACCCGTCCTTTAAGTAAAAAAAAGAGATGGAGATTGGTTGAAATCATAGAAAGAGCTAAGTAAAAATGATACAACAGGAATCGATATTAAAAGTAGCTGATAACAGTGGTGCAAAAACAGCCCTTTGCATTCGCGTTTTGGGTGGAACCCGTAAGCGTTATGCCCAAGTTGGTGATAAAATTGTAGTAACCGTAAAAACAGCTAATCCTTCTAGTAGCCTTAAAAAAGGCACTATTTCCAAAGCCGTTGTGGTTCGTACTCGAAAAGAAGTAAGGCGTAAAGATGGTTCTTACATTCGCTTTGAGGACAATGCTATTGTTTTAATTGAAAACAACAATGAGCCCAAAGGAACCGGTGTTTTTGGGCCAGTAGCTCGAGAAGTTCGAGATAATAAATTTATGAAAATAGCCTCTTTAGCTGACGAAGTACTATAAAGCATGAAGAAAACAATAAAAAAAAGTTTTAAGATTCACATTCGAACAGGAGACCGTGTAAAAATTTTGACTGGCAAACACAGAAACGAACAAGGAACTGTTTTAAAGGTATTCCCTAAAAAATATCGAGCTGTTGTTGAAGGTATGAATATAGTAGTTAGGCATTTAAAGCCTTCTACTGAGCATCCTAAAGGAACCATCCAAAGGCTACCATCTTCTATTCATATTAGTAATCTGATGTTAATAGATGCAGTAAGCGGATCTGCTACTCGTGTAGGAAGAAAGTATAATGAAGCCGGCAAGCTCCAGCGGTATGCTAAAAAAACAGGAAATTTTATAAAAAATGGTTAAGCCTAGATTACAAGAAAAATATTTTGCCGAAGTTATTCCTTCGCTTAAAGATTTATTCGGATACAAATCGGTTATGCAAGTCCCCAGGTTACATAAAATATGTATCAATCAAGGATTAGGTGATGGTGCATCCAATAAAAAATTAATTCAGCTTGGGTTGGAAGAATTAACTGCTATTGCTGGGCAGTGTGCCGTGGCTACCCGTGCTAAAAAATCAGTTTCTAATTTCAAGCTTAGAGAAGGTATGCCTATTGGTGTAAAAGTTACTTTACGCGGCAGGCTTATGTATGAATTTCTTGATCGTTTTATATCCATTGCACTCCCTAGGATTAGAAATTTTTGGGGATTGAAGGCTAACGGATTTGATGGAAAAGGTAACTACAATGTAGGCATTCAAGAACAAATCATATTTCCAGAGATTAGTATTGATAAAGTAATCAAGATCAACGGTATGAACATAACTTTTGTTACAACTGCTCAAAACAATGAAACCGCATTTCAACTTTTAAAAGCCTTAGGAATGCCCTTTAATATGGTGCAAGATTAAATTAAAAGGTTATGGCAAAAGAATCAGTCAAAGCAAGAGATAAAAAAAGAAGACATTTGGTAGCCAAATATGCGGCTAAAAGAGCTGCATTAAAAGAGCAAGGTAACTATATGGCACTCGATAAACTTCCCAAAAATAGCTCCCCAGTTAGATTGCGTAATAGGTGTAGTATAACCGGTAGAGCCCGTGGATATATCAGAAGATTTGGTATTTCCCGGCTAGTCTTTAGAAAATGGGCTTTAGAAGGGAAGTTGCCAGGTATACGGAAAGCAAGTTGGTAGTCAGCTAACCTATAAGTCTATATACCTGTTTTTATTATTTGTTAATATATAATCACCATGACTACAGATCCAATAGCTGATTATCTTACTAGAATTAGAAACGCCATTAGTGCCAAGCATAGGGTAGTGGAAATTCCCGCTTCAAAAACAAAAACAAAGCTTACAGAAGTCTTGCAAGAAAAAGGATATATACGAGGGTATAAGCTCGTCTCTAAGCCAGATAGTGTTCAGTCATTTATCAAAATTGCCCTCAAATATGATGCTTTTACAAAGCAATCTGCTATTGTACATTTAAAACGCGTGAGTAAGCCAGGGTTGCGTAAATATTCTACTGCTGCTGCTATGCCTACTGTCATTAATGGATTGGGAATAGCTATATTGTCCACCTCTAAGGGTATTATGACTGATAAAGAAGCCCGTAAAGTTCATGTTGGTGGTGAAGTACTTTGTTATGTTTACTAAAATTAGGAAAAATGTCAAGAATAGGGAAGCAGCCCATTAATGTACCGCCAGGTGTTACCGTATCTGCCCTAGATGGTGGAATCATACAGGTTAAAGGTCCTAAAGGTCTACTCCAACAGCAAATTGATTCAACCATTATGGTTGAAATTTCCGAAGGGTTGGTTAAGCTGATACCCGTTGATCCTAAAAAATCTAAAGCCCTTTATGGTCTTTATAGAGCATTGATTTATAATATGGTGGTAGGAGTTAGCGTTGGCTTTAAGTGTACCTTAGAGTTGGTAGGCGTTGGTTACAAAGCCAATGTCCAAGGTAGCCTCTTAGAATTAAGTTTAGGTTATTCTCATGATATTGCTTTGGTTTTGCCAGAGGAAGTAATGGCTACAGCTGAATTGCCTAAAGGGAAAAATCCATTGGTCCATTTAGAATGTGTAGATAAGCAGCTTTTGGGTCAAGTAGCTGCAAAAATTCGTTCTTTAAGAAAAGTTGAGCCTTATAAAGGCAAAGGTGTCAGGCGTTTAGGTGAGGTAGTGCGGCGTAAGGTTGGAAAGTCTACTAAAAAGTAGCATTTGTATTTTTATATGTTGGCCTATTTTATATTCCAAAAAAATGAAAATAAAGGATAACAAAGTAGCAAGAAGACTTAAAGTTAGGAGAAGCATTAGAAAGCGTTTGTATGGAACCTTAGCTCAGCCACGTCTTTCGCTTTTCAAGAGCAATACTTGTATATATGCCCAGCTTATTAATGATGAAACAGGAGAAACGCTACTCTCTTCTTCGTTGTATAAGTTAAAAGTTAGTAAAAATAACGTTCCTGGAGCATTAGCATTAGGAAAAGCAATTGCGCAACAAGCGTTGGCTAAAGGTATTACCCATATTGTCTTTGATCGTTCTGGGTATACTTATCATGGTAAAGTTAAAGCATTGGCTGAAGGTGCTCGAGCAAACGGTCTTAAATTTTAGTTAAAAATGATATTAAGTGGTAGAAAACTCAGAGCCAGTAATTATAATCTTGAAGAAAAAGTAGTAGCCATTAAGCGCGTTACCAAAGTAGTAGAAGGTGGCCGCAGATTTAGTTCTTCTGCAGTTGTAGTAGTTGGAAATGGCGATGGTGTTGTAGGATATGGCCTTGGCAAAGCAAAAGAGTTAACAGATGCCATTGCTAAAGGTGTAGAAGCAGCCAAGCGCAATCTAATCAAAGTCCCTATTTTACGTGATACCATCCCACATAGTTCAGTGGGCAAATATGGTGGTGGCAATGTTTTGATTCAACCAGCAGCTTCTGGTACTGGTGTAATTGCAGGTGGCGGTGTCCGTATCGTCTTAGAAAGCGTAGGTATTAAAAACGTTTTGTCTAAGTCCCAAGGTTCTTCTAATCCGCACAATGTAGTCAAAGCAACTTTTAAAGCATTTTTGCAATGCTGATCCCATAAACTATTGCAAGCAGCGTGAACACTTTAGATAACTTTTTAAGGATAAAAATCTTATGAAACAAATTAAAAATTACCAGTGCGAAGTTTAATCAAGCGCCTAAAATCTCAAAAGCGACCATTCAACACTTGGATAGCGATTAATAAACTGTTTGTGAACTACTCCTCAAAAATGCGGTATGGCACGTAAATCAGCCACTTAGTCGTACAGAAAAGATATAATAGACTATATGAATTACATTACACTTAAACCAGCCAATAGTGCTTTAAAGCGTAAAAAGCGCGTAGGTAGAGGGCAAGGTTCCGGTAAAGGTGGAACTGCTACACGTGGCTATAATGGTGCACAATCTAGATCTGGTTATAAAAGAAAAATTGGTTTTGAAGGTGGTCAACAACCACTCCAGAGACGTATTCCTATGTATGGATTTAAATGTCCGAGTAGAATCCACTTCACACCTTTAAATCTTTCTACTTTGCAAGCATTGGCAGAGAAGCATCATGTTTCTTCTATAGATCATATTTTCTTGAGAAAGCATAATGTAATCGGTAAGTATGAAAAATATAAAATATTAGGAAATGGCGAGTTAAACCTTAAACTTTCAGTTGCTGCACATCGTTGCTCAGCTACTGCTTTACAAGCCATTCAAAATCTTGGTGGAGAAGTTATTATGTTGCCAACATATGAGTAAGTTATTTAAAATTATTAAGGATGTATTTTTAATAAAAGAACTACGCATTCGTATAAGAAATACATTATTCTTTCTATTGCTTTTCCGTATAGGTAGTATCATTGTTTTGCCTGGTATAGATGTAACCCAAATCTCTGGTCATGCAAAGCGCGTTTTTGGTTTACTCGATAGTTTTTTAGGTGGTTCACTTAGCCAAGTTTCCATTTTTTCAGTAGGCGTTACCCCTTATATCTCCGCCTCTATTATTATGCAACTTTTGTCCATTGCCTGGCCAAAAATTCAAAAGATACAACGTGATGGAGAAATGGGGAGGCGTAAAGTTGCACAAATTTCTCGTATTCTTACAATTTTTATTGCTATTTTTCAGTCTTTTCAATATTTATTCATTGCTACAGGTAGTGGAAACGTTTCTATAAATCGTACCTTTTTCATCTTTATTTCTATTGTTATTTTAACCGCAGGTGCCATATTTTGTATGTGGCTAGGGGAAAAGATTACCGATAAAGGGATTGGTAATGGTGTAACCATGTTAATGATGGTCGGTATTGTCTCCTCTTTTCCTGCTGCTTTATACCAAGAAGCGCTATACCGTGGCAGTAAGGGTATATTTCTATTTGTATTAGAGTTATTCGTATTGTTTTTAATTGTGCTTGCGTTAGTTGCTTTTACACAAGCTACACGTAGGGTTCCTATTCAATATGCGAGGCAATTGAGCACCAGTACCATATATGGAGGACAGCGTCAATATATACCATTTAAGTTAAATAGTGCAGGTGTAATGCCTATTATCTTTGCGAACCTTTTGATTTTTTGCATTTCATGTCTTTTAGGTTTTTGGAAAGATAAATTTGCTTGGTTCGATCTCATTAGTGGTATGTTGCGCGATGATACCAGTTGGCTATTTAATTTTTTATTTGCTTTTTTGGTTATTGTTTTTACCTTTTTTTATACCGCTATTACAGTCAATCCTGTGCAAATAGCAGAAGATATGAAGCGTGCCAATAGCTTTATTCCTGGTGTCACCTCTGGCAATGCAACGGCTCGCTTTTTAGATGGTATATTAGACAGAATTACCTTGCCAGGTGCTATTTTCTTGGCAATTATTGCTATTTTGCCTGCTTTTGGCCGTATAGTTGGATTAAGTTTCCCTTTTTATAGATTCTTTGGGGGCACTTCTTTATTGATTATGGTCAGTTCGATGCTTGAAACCCTTCAGCAAGTTGAAAGCTATTTGTTAATGCGTCGATATGAAGTAATTATTAACAAAGGTGCTAGGCTGCAGTAGTAAGTTTTTAATAAAGTTTCCATATTTTTAAAGCTATTTGCTATAAATTTAGTATATTAGTTCCAGAAAAATCCTTGTTTATTATATGATGGTTCTCTTTATTAAAAACTATAAATACAACTATATAAGCAAAGTAAAATAAAATAAGATTACATAACATAATATGGCTAAAATACCTCCTATTGAACAAGGTGGAATAGTGCAAGAAGCATTGCCCAATGCAGTATTCAAGGTTGCGCTTAAAAATGGTCATATTGTTAGGGCCCATATTTCTGGAAAGATGCGTAAAAATTATATTAAAATTCTTCCTGGTGACTCTGTTAGAATGGAGTTAACTCCTTATGATTTGACACAAGCCAGGATAGTACATAGATACAAAGCAACTGAACAGTTACACTAGTTATGAAAGTTAAAACATCTGTTAGAAAAAGAAGTGTAGATTGCAAAATTGTACGTCGGAAGGGTGTATTATATGTGATTAATAAAAAGCAGCCTAAATTTAAACAAAGACAAGGATAAAGTATGGCTAGGGTATTAGGTGTAGACATTCCAGATAACAAGCGTGGAGAGATTGCGCTTACATATATATATGGAATTGGCAGAAGTTCTGCAAATAAGATTCTTCAAGCAGTTCAAATGGATAAAGACCGGCGTGTCTCTACTTGGACAGATGATGAGTTAAAAGCCATCAGAACAGCTATTCGTGGTGTATATAAGATAGAAGGCGACTTAAAATCCGAAATTCGATTGAATATTAAGCGGTTGGTTGAAATTAAGTGTTATAGAGGCCATAGACATCAAATAGGTTTGCCCGTTCGTGGGCAGCGAACTAAAACCAATGCTAGGACACGTAAAGGAAAGCCTAAAACAATTGCGAATAAAAAGAAAGCTACCAAGTAAACTCTAATTTGTCATTGGGTAGCATCCTTTCTTGTCTTTAAAGAAAGTTTATAGAGCATTACTATGAAAAATATAGGAAAAAATAAAGTTAAAAAAAGAGTTGTAAAAGTTGGTAAAGAGGGGCAAGCACATATCCAAGCTACTTTTAATAACCTTATTATTTCAATTACAAATGAAGTTGGTCAAGTGATTGCTTGGTCTTCTTCTGGTAAGATGGGCTTTAAGGGATCTAAAAAAAATACACCCTATGCTGCCCAAATGGCATCAGCAGACTGTGCAAAAGCTGCTTATGCGTTGGGTTTACGCCGGGTGAATGTATTTGTAAAGGGGCCAGGCATTGGACGTGAATCAGCCATTCGTGCCCTTCAAGATCATTCTGTAGAGGTAATTTCTATAAAAGATGTTACGCCTCTTCCGCACAATGGTTGCAGGCCACCTAAGCGTAGGCGTCCATAAATGATACAATTTACTATTTATACTAGAAGAAATATAGCGTATGGCAAGATATCGTGGTCCAAAAGCCAAGGTTGCAAGAAGATATAACAGTCCGATATTTGGTTCATCTGTTGGTAAGGTATTACAGAAAAAAAATTATCCACCAGGGCAACATGGTAGAAGACGTAAAAGGCGTTCTCAATTTGGGCTTCAGTTAATGGAGCAACAAAAAGCAAAGTATACCTATGGGTTGTTACAGCGTCAGTTTAAAAATCTTTGTGAAAAAGCTACTAAAAGTAAAGGCATTACTGGTGAGCTAATCCTTCAGCGGCTAGAGGCCCGTTTAGACAATACCGTTTATAGGCTAGGCATTGCCACTACACGAGGCGAAGCAAGGCAGATGGTATCCCATAGGCATATTACAGTAAATACTAAAATAGTAGATATTCCTTCTTATACTTTGAAGCCTGGCCAAATAATAGGTATAGCAAAGAAGGCAGAAAAAATAGCTCTGATTGTTCATAATGTAGCAAATACTCCATCTAATAAATATAGTTGGTTGCAGTGGGATGCATCATTGATGGTAGGTAAGTTTCTTGCCTTTCCGCAGCGTTCTGAAATACCAGAAGAAATTAATGAACGAAGCATTGTGGAGCTCCATTCTAAATAGTCCTTCTGTTGTTTCCTTTTTAAATCAAATAAAGATTCTATATGTCCTTATTAGCCTTTCAAATGCCAGAGAAAATATTTGTGGAGCAAGTTGATTCTTTTTATGGTATTTTTAGTTTTCGTCCACTTGAAAAGGGATATGGTACTACTATTGGTAATACACTTAGGCGTGTATTATTATCTTCTTTAGAAGGGTATGCTATTGTTTCCATTAAAGTTCCTGGTGTTCGTCACGAATTTTCTACGATTGAAGGGGTACAAGAAGATCTAGTAGAAATGATTTTAAACCTCAAGCAAGTCCGCTTAAAGAAAATTTTAGAAGGTGGTAATGATATTATTTCTGTTCGGGTTAATAAAGCTGAGTTTCGTGCAGCTGATATTGCACAAGCTACTTCTTTTTTTGAAGTTTTAAATCCAGATTTATTGATTTGTAGGCTTGATGCATCAGCCAGTTTTGATATAGAACTTCATATAATGAAGCATAGGGGCTATCTTTCAGCTGAGGAGCATAAACCTAAAGAACCAATCTTAGATCTTATTCCTATTGATGCTATCTTTTCTCCTATTATAAGTGTACAGTATCGTGTTGAGAATATGCGTGTGGAGCAACGTACCGATTATGAGCAATTGACATTTGAAGTAAAAACAGATGGTTCTATAAGTCCAGAAGAAAGCGTTCGGGAAGCAGCTAAGTTAATGATTCAACACCTTAACTTGTTATCTGGTCAGGAAATTGTTGTGCAATCACCAGAGGATGAAACAGTTCAAATCTTAGATGAAGAAACAGTAGCCATGCAAAAAAATCTTAGAACCCATATTAGTGAGCTACAATGTTCTTCTCGTGTATTAAATTGTCTTAAATCAGCAGGTATTGAAACTTTAGAAGATCTTGTAACCGTAAAAGATTTTGATACTATGAAGTTTAGAAACTTTGGTCGTAAGTCACGTGATGAAATTGATCAACTTTTGGCAGAAAAGCATCTAAAGATTGGTATGGATCTTTCTAGGTATAAGTTAGATGGATAGTTTTTATTTAAAGTTAATTCTATAGTACATTTTAAGTAAAAAACGTATTAGTATAAATCAATGAGGCATAGAAATAAAATTAATCGGCTGAGTAGACCTGTAGCTCATAGAAAAGCATTGCTTATGAATTTATCCAAATCGCTTATTATGCATAAGCGTATTGTGACCACTTTGGCCAAGGGAAAAGTCTTGCGTTCATTTATTGAGCCTATTCTTACTAGAGCAAAGCAAGATACTACGCATGCTAGAAGAATGGTTTTTTCTCATTTTCAAGATAAAGTTCCCGTAAAAGAACTCTTTAATCATATTGCTGAGAAAATTGAACAACGTCCAGGTGGTTATACACGCATCATTAAGTTGGCCAATCGTGCTGGAGATAATGCTGCTATGTGTATGATTGAATTAGTAGATTATAATGATATCTATACAAAAGAAGCCAAAGTCGTTAAGATGCCTCGGCGTAGAAAAAAGAAAAAAACTACTCCTGTTGTACAGGAGGTAGTTGCTAAAACAGTTTCTGGTCAAGCATAAAGGCTTATACCCTAAGTTTATTCGTTCTGTTGCGTTTGTAGTTGATTTTGCGATATGTCGCCTTTGTTGGATCTACTAAAAAGTAGATAATTTTAACGACGTTTTTTATCATAAAAGTATAAAAAATTGTTATTTATTTCGTTAACAGTACAAAAAAATAAGGCTTAAAAGAAACCTCTAGACAGACGCGACAGATTCTTCTACTATTGCTATGGTTGCAATACTTACTTGTCCCACACCTGCTGCTAAAAGTGTATTCGTGCAAGAGGCTAATGTAGCCCCTGTAGTGAGAATGTCGTCTACTAATAGAATGTGTTTGTCTGTTAGTAGATCCGGTTGCCTTACTTTAAAGGCAGCTTGAAGATTAGTGATGCGTTCACTTTTGTTTTTGGTTGTTTGGGATGCTGTATAACGTGTTCGTTCTATGCATCCTTCATATAAAGGTATGTGTAATGCATCAGAAAGCCCTTTAGCAAAAAAATCACTTTGGTTGTAGCCTCGTTCTTTAAATCTTTTGGGATGTAATGGAACTGCTATAATAGCATCGATACTCTCCATCATAGGCGCTTCATCTAAGATATTACCATAACGTTGTCCTAATATATAGCCAATTTTCGGTTGATTTTTATACTTCATCGCAAAGAGTGCTTGCTCAAGATGACTTTTCTTTCTTAGTATGTAGAGTGTAAATCCATAGGTTATCGACGCTTTACCTACAAAATGATTTCTCGCAATATTATCTATTAATGTATGGGAATCTGTTTCTGGAAATCCGTTAAAACAAACCGTACAGATCAAAGTTTCTCCTTCTACAAGTCTATCATTGCATCCTACACATATGGCAGGAAAAAGCAAATCCAATAATCCGGCTATAAATGCTTTCATAGTATATAAAGTATAAGCTTATATCGTTTCATCGCATTGATTTTGTACTTTTGTTTGTAGTCCAATAAGTTGCCTAGAAAACAACTACCTTTTATGTGCGTTTCCCATTCTGAATGTAATAAATTTTAAGTCTATTTTTTATGCTCGATAGAACCATTCCACCACCGTTTAAAGAAATTGATCCTATCTGTTTTCCATGGCCAGAAAGCCACTTACTTCAAAATAAAGTTCCCCTCTATGTCTTAAACATGGGTAGTCAACCCATTATAGAGTTAGAGCTGATTTTTAAATCTGGTAGTTGCTATGCATTACAACCCGGTGCTGCCTATTTTACAACGGCTATGTTATTAGAGGGAACCACAACGAAAAGCAGCCAAGACATTGCCCATATAATTGATTATTATGGTGCAACCATTGCTACGCGTGTACAGAAAGATTTTTGTATCCTCTCGCTTTCTACACTTGTTAAGCATCTTAGTCCGCTGTTAGACTTATTGGTAGAGATTCTATTAACCCCTAGTTTTCCTGAAAAATCACTCCAACGGTTAAAGCAGCTTAAAGTACAAGCCATTCAAATAGCTGATAAAAAGAACCATCAGGTAGCTTATAAGCGATTTTGTACCGCACTTTTCACAGCAACACATCCCTATGGTAGACATCTAACTTTACAAGATGTAGATCAAATTCAACCGGCAGATTTACACCACCATTATAAACAGCTCTTTTTTTCGGATTGTACTGCTTTTGTCAGTGGACAAGTTACGCCATCAGCCTTAGCGTCTATTAAACAGTCCTTAGCCTGTTTACCCTATCAAAAAAGCTTACAAGTAGTCTCCGTCCCATCTGATCATCTTCCTGAAAAAGTCCATATAGTGGATGGAAAACAGCTTCAATCTGCTATTGTAATCGGTAAAAAGTTGTTGCTTAAAAAGGAAGCAGATTTTTTACCAATGATGGTGGTAAATACCCTTTTAGGTGGCTATTTTGGTGCTCGGTTGGTGCAAAATATTCGGGAAGATAAAGGCTATACTTATTCCATTCATTCCAGTATGGTTGCGTTATTACACGCTGGTTATCTGTCCATTACCACAGAGGTAGATCAAGCAGTCACAGAAGAAACCATTCAAGAAATTTATAAAGAAATTGCAATATTACAGGATGAACAAGTTTCCCAAGAAGCTTTGGTAAATGTTAAAAATTACTTATTAGGCCATTTTTTGACTATGATTAACGATCCCTTTTCGATCATGGAAAAATTTCAAGGCGCCTATCTACATGGCTTAGGTCAAGATTATTATACTGCATTTTATCATCATGTACGCAATATAACCCCGTTAGAAGTTAGAAACTTAGCACAAAAATACTTACCTTTGGATTCCTTTATAGAAGTGGTTGTGCAGTAGTACACTCTACCTTTATCAGGAGCTATTGTAGGTTGGTTCAATGCCCTTCTATTTGTGTTTTACACAATAAAAAGGTATATTTGAATCTATTAGTTAGTTATTTTTCTTACCGTACTCAAATTTTTTTGTTGGTTCAACTTTTCTTTAAAAAGCGTGGATTATATTAGTTATAAGACAAAGTATGCGAATAAGCAGGCTGTCAATAAACAATGGGTTAGTGTTGATGCTTCCTCTCAGCCGTTAGGTAGATTGGCTAGCCAAGTTGCTTATCTTATTCGTGGTAAACACAAGCCTAATTTTACTCCCCATTTAGATGGAGGCAATCATGTAATTGTTTTGAATGCCGAAAAAGTAGCTTTATCAGGTAATAAATGGAGAAAAAAGATTTATACTACTTATTCAGGCTATCCCGGTGGATTAAAGCGTGCTACGCCTCAAGAAGTTCTAGCTTCGAATCCCAAGCGTATAATAGAACATGCGGTAAAAGGAATGCTGCCTAAAAATAGATTAGGAAGAAAGTTACTGCACAATTTACATGTTTGTGCATCATCTATTCATCCCTATGCGGCTCAGCAACCAACCGCGATTACTCTAAAATATTAATCATTAACGGATGGAAACAGTTAACGCAGTAGGTCGAAGAAAGACCGCCGTAGCTAGGGTGTATCTTATTAAAGGGACAGGTGCTGTTACCATTAATCATAAGTCGCTTACAGATTATTTCCCAGTAGAAGAAATTAGCTTAATCGTTCAGCAACCTTTGGAAAAGTTAAATATAGTAGGCCAGTATAATTTGAAGATTAATGTTACTGGTGGCGGGATGCGTGGCCAAGCTGAAGCCATTCGCTTGGGTCTTGCTAGGGCACTTTGCAAATTAGACTTAGAAAACAATAGGCCTATACTAAAGAAAGAAGGTTTTCTAACTAGGGATGCTAGGGTCGTGGAGCGTAAGAAATATGGTCATAAAAAGTCCAGAAAGAGATTCCAGTTTACCAAACGTTAAGCCTACAGTTATTATTTGTTATTACCCATAATGATGCAATTAGAATTTAAAGCACTACTTGATGCCGGCGTCCATTTTGGTCATTTGACTAGAAAATGGCATCCTAAGATGGCTTCCTTTATTTTTATGAAACAAAATGGCATACATATTATCGACTTAAATAAGACGATAGACTGTATGCAAAAAGCTTCTTTGCAACTAAATGCAATGGCGCAAGCTGGGAAAAAAATTCTCTTTGTCGCTACTAAAAAGCAGATTAAATCTTTTGTAGAGCAGACTGCAAAAGATTTAGGTATGCCCTATGTTACAGAACGGTGGCTTGGTGGCACACTGACTAATTTTCTAAATACCCGAAAGTTATTGAGGCGTATGCTTACCATAGAGAAAAATATGCATACATTTGCTTACAAAAGTTTGGCCAAAAAAGAAAGATTGGTCATTGCGCGAGAGCAAAAAAAGCTTAGTAGAATATTGCAGGGATTGGTGAATGTTACCAGGTTACCCTCTGCATTGTTTGTAATTGATATCAAGGAAGAGCATATTGCTGTTAGGGAAGCGAGAAAATTAGGTATTCCAGTTTTTGCCCTTGTAGATACCAATACAAATCCAGATATAGTTGATTTCCCCATTCCTGGTAATGATGATGCATGCCGTTCTGTCGATATAGTAGTGCGTTATCTTGCTGCTGCAATTAAAGAAGGCGTAGAATCCTATAAAAAAGAAAGAACAGAAGCTATCTCTCAACAAGAAGAAGCGGTTGGTCATTCAGCTAATAAAGTAGTCCCTGAAAAAGGTATAAAAGTAGTACAAGGAGTGGTAATCAAGAAAAAAAGTTCCCCCCAGTCTAAGTTTTCTGCTCCTGCAGCTAAAGCAAAAGTAGTACAAGCTACTGCCCCCCTTAAAGATCAGTCAGTTAACAAAAAAGAAACAAAACCTACGGTATCCCTTAAGGATCAGCCGGAAAAGTAAGCATAACTATTACGTCATTTGAATATTTTATAACATATATGGTCGTTACCGCGCAGGATGTAGCTGCACTAAGGCAAAAAACAGGTGCAGGAATGATGGATTGTAAAAAAGCTTTAATTGAAACAAAGGGTGATTTTACACAAGCAATTGATTTTCTTAGAAAAAAAGGGCAAAAAATATTTGCAGATCGTGCCATGCATCATGCAAGTGAAGGAGCTGTTTTTGCTGCTCCAAGTTTGGATCATAAAATGTCGTTTTTATTCGTGCTGAATTGTGAAACAGATTTTGTAGCTAAAAACGAATCGTTTTTGCAGTTGGGTAAATCTATTTTAGAAGTTGCAGTAGCACGCAGGCCTGCCTCTATAGAAGCTTTACAAACCTTATCATTGGGCAATCAAACGGTCCAAGAAGCTATTGTGGCATCTACTGGTACCATTGGTGAAAAAATTACCATTTCTAGTTATGAAACCTTGACAGCTCAAACAACAGTTCCCTATATTCATACTGGCAACCGTTTAGCCGTTTTGGTGGGATTAGAAGGTGCACAAAGTGAACAAGTGCACGCTGCAGGTAAAGATGTAGCCATGCAAATAGCTGCCATGGCACCAGTAGCACTTCATAAAGATCAACTTGACCCTGCTATAGTAGCAAGAGAGTCAGCTATTATCCATGCACAAGTTATAAATGAAGGGCATAAAGATGATAAAGCAGAAAAGATAATACAAGGCAGATTACATAAGTTTTTTCAAGAGAATACACTGTTGTCTCAGCCATTTGTAAAAAATACTAAATTAACCGTTGCTGAATATCTTCAAACCGTTGCACCATCTTTAATCGTTACCGCATTCAAACGTATTGCGGTTGGGGCATAATCTCGCCTTTTAGATATAAAAGGCGAGATTTGTTTCGTATCCTTGTATGAACCATTTTATACTTATCTATTTCTATAAGTCATATATACATGGCTATGGATCATTCTCTATTGCTTCTTTTAAATCTACTAAATAGTCGACCTTGCTCTGCCTTAAATTATATAATATCTTTAATAGATTTAAAGTTTAACTAGATTAGATGCGTAAAAAAGGTCGTGTATTAGTGGCTATGAGTGGTGGCATAGATAGTTCTGTAGCCGCTGTAATGTTGCATGAGCAAGGATATGAAGTAGTAGGCATTACCATGAAAACATGGAATTATGCAAGTAGTGGTGGTAAAAAAAAAGAGACTGGCTGTTGTAGTTTAGATTCCATAAATGATGCCAGGAATGTAGCCGTTGAGTTGGGATTCCCTCATATTGTTTTAGATATAAGAGAAGCATTTGGTAGCTATGTAATTGACCATTTTAAAGCTGAATATTTGGCTGGTAGAACCCCGAATCCATGCGTATTGTGCAATACACATATTAAGTGGGATGCCCTTTTACAACGTGCCAATACATTAGATTGTGATTACTTAGCAACTGGTCATTATGCAAAAGTACGCGCATCGCAAGGCCGTTATATTATTTCTAAGGGATTAGATCCTAAGAAAGACCAATCATATGCCCTATGGGGGGTTTCTCAAGAGAGTCTAAGTAGGACTTTACTTCCATTGGGTGGATATACAAAATCTTTTATTCGCGCATTTGCTGCTGAACGTGGCTTTACCGACTTAGTTCATAAGTCTGAATCATACGAAATATGCTTTATTCCCGATAATGATTATCGTGGATTTTTAAAACGACAGCTTCCTGGATTAGAAGAACGGGTTAAAGGTGGTACATTTATCTTAGAAGATGGTACCGTGGTCGGCCATCATGAAGGATATCCTTTTTATACCATTGGTCAGCGTAAAGGATTGAACATTGCTTTAGGCTATCCAGTATATGTAACAGCTATACGCAAGGAGACGAATCAAATAGTGTTGGGTACGTTTGATCAGTTGCTTCGAGATGGTATGTACGTACACCAACTCAATTTATCTAAATATATAGATCTTAAAGGTAAGAAGTTGGATACCCTTACCAAGGTTCGGTATAATGATCCTGGAACCCCTGCTGTAATTGAGCAGGTAGATGATCAGATGCATGTATTTTTTGGTACCGGTGTACATGCGGTTACACCAGGTCAAGCTGCTGTTTTTTATGAAGAAGAAGACGTAATAGGAGGGGGATGGATTTTATACGCTTTTCAAAAAAAGTAGGCCACTTCTATCATATACTCAATAAGAGACCGTTGCAATAGGATGTGTTCTATTTTTCCTATCGACTATATATAGTGGCCCGAAAAAACTGGAAAAAGTTTTATAAATTTTGTTTCCGTGTTGTTCCGCTTTTAGCGTATTGATTTTTTACATGTGTAAGATAGAGGTTCATAGGTTTCTGATATTTAATGCTAGAATGGAATCTGTTGTAATTATATTTATGCATGTAATCGTTAAGGTTTTGTCGCATCTGTAATTAATTTTGTATAGTCCTCTCCTTTGTCTTGAATTTTGGATATTATGCGGCCATAAGTTTAGCAAAGTTCTCAAAAGTAGATGCTTGTTTTTTAGATGCGATTAATTGTCCTTTTTGAATGATTCTAATATTTTCTAT